>JAJZCR010000146.1 GCA_021851715.1 Planctomycetota bacterium | reverse complement strand
CGGCGTATGGGTTGCGTATCCTCTCGGCGGTGTTTGCTGAATCCGGCTCTCACCGTGATTGTCGGCGGTTCATTGTTCAGGTTGAAAGATTGCGGCGTCAAGCTGGCCAGTTCGGCCTTACGAAAGCCCGTACCTACGCCCACGCGGTAGAGCATAGCCCGCGCCGGCCCGGTAATGCCAAGAACCGTAGGCCCGCGCTCGGCAGCTTGAATCAGCGCGGTTATCTCCACATCGCTCAAGGCCCGACGGTCATGACGGCGGTCAGTGCGGACGTTGTACTTGGTCAGATGCGTCAGCGGATCCGCTTGCAGGCGACCATCGCGGCAAAGCCAGTGTGTGAATGCCTTGCAGGCGGTAGTGATATGATTGCAAGTTTGAAGTGAAAGCCCCATGGTCGGCCCTTGTCTCTTGTCCGACTCGTCGGTGGAAACGGTGGGATGCGGACGGCCCACCCGCAGCGCCGCGATCGCGGCTTGCACCGTACCTGGTTGAATCTCAGAAACAAAGGTTACCTTGCAGGCTTTTAACAGTCGCTCCACGCGGGCATGGACAAGGTTGGCGTGATTTGCAGTCCGCCCTTTGGCCAGCAGGTCGGCTTTCCAATCGGCCAAATGCTCGGCCAACCCCTTCCCGGCGGCAAGTCTATGGACAGATAACAGACCCCAGCGACTTAAAATTTTGGCGGTGCGGCTCGGCAGGCTCTCAATCCATAAGGCTAAGTCGCCGGTGGGCAATTCATGGTTAGCTACACAATCAATGAGCTTTTGCACATTGTCGCCCAGCTTGGTGGTTTGCCGCTCGCTGACAAAGCCCGGCAATCGCAATACGCGCCCGTCTGCGGTGCGCAATTCCGCGTAAAACTTTTCGGCGTCATGGGTTTGGCCGTCGCGACCACGATAGGTTGGTTTGTAAATTCGCATAGTTTCATCTACCTTTGCTTTTTCAGAATCCCCGGTAAACCTCGTGCCGGTGGCCGATGGCCAGCACGTATACAGTTACCCACGATTATAGCCCAACGGTCAGCACTCGGCGCTCCGGCGTCAATCCAACGTTGCAGTTCGGAAACGCTCCACAGCCGTCGCCTGCCCAGCCGAAAACCGGGCGGGATACGCCCGCCGGATAGAAGTGTGTAAAAATGTGCCGTGCTTACGCCCAGCAGTGTGGCAGCGGTCGGCGCATCAATGGCCAGTGGTTGCGTTGCGGATTCAGCCCACACGGAAGCAGTATCCACCGAATCATTGAAAGGGCCAGCATCCCCACCAGAAGACGAATGATTCACTTCAATGTCCATAGTCATAAAACTCCAAACCGAGCCATGCAAACCGGACGATGGCATCTACCCTAACAGCATACGAACACATTATGCGTATGTCATTGATAAAGTCAATGACATCACTAAAGTTAATGGGTTTATTTTATACTGCAGGCCTTGCGTTTATGAATCCTATCCGTTATGATTCATCATCTATGTCAAAGAAAATCATCAAAACTAAAGCCCCCGCCGCCTCCGGCAAACCTCTGACCAGCCAGAGAACCTATCGGTTTAATACGGAACTCTTTGAATCCTTTGAAGAGGATTGTGCCCGGCATCTGGCCAATCCCAAGCTGGTACTGGAAGCGCTGATTCTCCATTGGCTGGAGGGAGAGGCCGGTAGCCGCAGCACCATCGCCATGCGGCACCGCCAACGGTTTGGCAACACGGGAAGCGAAGATTAGCCTTTCGGAATGAACGTCGGTTTATAACTCACCGCCACCGTAATACTACAGCGCGATTTTAGCTCAAGAAAAATCCTCATGTATGCCGAAGAGAACATGTAAGGACATGTTTTCAAGGAGTGTCGTGGTATGGATGCCAAGGCGATAGAGGCGTTGCGACCCCGTTTGATTGCGTTTTTGGAACCATTGGAAGATTGTTTCGGTCGGTGCGAATCGTGGGCCAGCCTTGGGCATTATGTGCGTGGGCAATTGAGCGATCTGCCGCGTAAGAGCATTGAGCCAATCGCGTTGGCATCGGGCATGGCACCGCGTTGTTTGCAGCAGTTCTTGGCTGACGCGAAATGGGATGAGAATCGGCTGCGGGACAAAATTCAGCAGCGTGTAGCGGCGCGGCATAACTCCCCGAAAACCGTGGGGCAAATCGACGAGACCACGTTTGCCAAGAAAGGGAAGAAAACTCCGGGTATCAAAAGGCAGTATTGTGGTTCCACGGGGAAGAAAGACAATTGCGTGGTCAGTGTACACTTGAGTTGCAGCGCCCCCGGAGGCTTCCGATCTCTGTTGGATGCGGAATTGTTTATTCCCGAAGACTGGGCGGTGGATCGACCACGCTGTCGGGAAGCCCGCATACCGGAGGACATGGTTTATCGTCCCAAATGGAACATCGCCTTGGAACTCATCGATCGCAGTCGGAGCAATGGGGTTCGTCTACAATGGGTGACGTTTGATGAAGGGTATGGACACATCCCGGCCTTCCACGCAGATTTGGATCGGCGGGGCCAGGGATATGTGGGGGAAGTGCCGAAGAATTTTCACGGATGGTGCCGGTCTCCCGCACCCCTTTATAAAGATCACCATCCGCAGTTGGGAGTTAAGTTCAAACGTACCGCCGCCGTCGCCAGCCGGGTGGATGACTTGGTACGTTACTCCCCGCAGTTCAAAAGTCAGCCTTGGGTCGGCTTCTACGTCAAAGACAGCCAGAAAGGTCCCGTGGTCTGGGAGGCCAAGGTGGGCACGTTCTGCATCAGCCATCAAGGTGTTCCCGGAAGACCCCTTCTTCTCATGGTGGCACGTAACGCAGTGGATCACCAGGAGATCAAGTATTTTGTGTCCAACGGGCCACCCAACACGCCCACCGAAGAACTCTTGCGGGTAGGCTTCGCGCGTTTTTCCGTGGAACGCTGCTTTGAGGATCAAAAGACCGAATTGGGAATGGATCACTTTGAGGTGCGAAATTATGTATCACTGAAACGCCATCTGATTATTAGTGCCCTGACCATGCTGTTCTTGGCCGAAGTCCATGCGCAAGATGTAAAAAAAAAGCGGAACTGACGGTCTGTCAGGTGCGCATGGCAGCCAACGCGATGATTCAATCGTGTTTCATGCAGCCCCAACAGCGCCAACGGTTCCTTGATACAACCGCCCGCAAAATTCTCCATTACCAGACCCGCAATGCGTGCTCACGCCGCAGCCATCGCAAAACAACACTCCGAAAACTTCACCGCCTCGGCATCACCCTCGCCTCCCTACGCCGCTGCGAGTCTGGATAAAATCGCGCTGTAGTAGTAAGCCAACCCGCTTAAAACGCCCCGCGCTTGCTACGGTCAAACAGGGTGATCTTGGCCGCCACATAACTCATTCTCACTATATGTTCCTTGCGAGCAATCAGCGGCTTGTAGTTCGTGTTGTCCGCCCGTAATTCCACTCGACCATCCTTCAGGTCGTATACACGTTTGAAGGTGCATTCACTATCCCGTTCCGCTCCAAAGCGAACATAGACCGCATCGCCATCTTCAATGGGCGTACTGGGGGAACAAAGACACACTTCACCCGGTGCAAAGGCTGGCAGCATGGAATCCCCTACCACTTCAAAGGCAAAGACCAGGGGATCGTCAATACCGGTGCCAACTGTTGACACATAGTCATAGCCAAT
>JAJZCR010000145.1 GCA_021851715.1 Planctomycetota bacterium | reverse complement strand
CCGGCATCGCCAATGCCTTTATCTACACCGGCGGAGCGATGACTGACCTCAATAGTTTGATCACCGATTTGCCCACCGGCTTTTCGCTAACCGGCGTCAGCGCGATAAACAATCTTGGTGACATCGTTGGCACCGGTACCAATGCCGCGGGACAACAAGAGGGCTTCCTGCTTACGCCGACAACCGCGACCCCCGAACCGACAACATTGGCCCTGCTGGCCATCGGCGGCATGGGGTTGCTGCTGCGTAAGCGGCGCGTGGCCTGATTTTGCACCCCGCCCGGGCGTAGAACCGAGTCAGGTACCATTTTTTGCAGGGCTGGCTTCCCCGCCGCCAACGGCATTGAACGCGCCGCGTTGCCGGCTGCGTCCCTCCAGCCGCAGCGAACCCAAAGAGTGTCAGCCGTGACGAATCACTTTTTCTTCGTACCTTAGGGCCGGTCCAGTAGCCCGGCCCGCCTG
This sequence comes from Planctomycetota bacterium, assembly GCA_021851715.1. Taxonomy (GTDB): domain Bacteria; phylum Planctomycetota; class Phycisphaerae; order WQYP01; family WQYP01; genus JABEVA01. Next base: position 3,191 of record JAJZCR010000145.1, on the reverse strand, counting down.
CCGAAATGACAGGGCGACAAGGGGCAGGGGATATTTGGTTCTATTTTTTTCTCGCACCGCTTGCTTTTTGCCGGTTTTATGATAAGTATATACACTTAGTACTAAGGAGGCCGTTATGCGCATTCCCAAACACCCCACCCTGATCCGTCGCCTGCGCGATGCTCGCGTCAAGCATTTGGTGCCCCGGTGCCCGCCTCTGGCCGCGTCTTTGGGGCACAATGCCGCAGGGGGATCGCATGTGACACTCAAAGTGCAGGGCAAGACACGGACGGTCTATGTTCCCAAGGACCTTACGGAGGAGGTTGCCGCATCGATACGAGAACACAAAAGACTAAGACAACTCACCAGCCAGATCAGCGCATTGCAGTTGGCCTTGATCCAAACCCACCTGACGGCCCAGAAGCGGCGTGCCGGCAGGGATTAGCTCTGGGCGCTGATCTGGCCAGAACTGTGGCGCATTTCAAGCCGCATCCGCCTGTTCGCCCCCGTGGAACTCGCGGGCCTTATCCCGACGAGCGTGGACGTGCGGTGCTATGCGGGAGCCGACGATATGGCCAAGCCACGGTAGCCGTCACCTTGGCGTATCATTCGTCACGGCGGGTTTCGCCTGCGCAGAATTTACAAAAGTCCCAGGATCGCAGGACAAGATGATGCCGCACTCATACAATGAATGCAGGTACTGAAGGTTGCGGCCCCCGGCAAGATGGCCCATGCGACCTATAGTCTTTTGGAGCAGCACGGATGAAGTATGTTAATCTTGGCCATACCGGCCTGAAAGTTTCGCGCCTTTGCCTGGGCATGATGACTTATGGCAGCAAAGAGTGGAGGCCATGGGTATTGGAAGAATCCCAGGGGTTGCCATTGATCGCCAAAGCCATGGAATCAGGCATCAATTTTTTCGATACCGCCGATGTTTACTCGCTGGGCGTGAGTGAGGAAATTCTCGGCCGCGCCGTGAAACAGTCCGGCCGATCCCGGGAAGAATTGGTCATCGCCACCAAACTCAATGGACCGATGGGGTCATCGCCCAATCAGCGCGGCCTCTCACGCAAGCATATTCACCATGCCATTGACAACAGCCTGCGCCGTTTGAAGATGGATTATGTTGATCTTTACCAGATCCATCGTTTCGATTCCTCCACACCCATTGAGGAAACCATCGATGCTTTGAATGATCTGGTGCATGCGGGAAAGGTGCTCTACCTGGGAGCGTCTTCCATGGCTGCATGGCAATTCAGCCAATATCTTTATACTGCCGCCCGCCTGGGGAAAAATCGTTTCGTATCGATGCAGAACCACTACAATCTCATTTACCGCGAGGAAGAACGGGAAATGATGCCGCTGTGCCGGCAGGAAGGCATTGCGGTCATTCCCTGGAGCCCGCTGGCCCGCGGATTTTTAGCCGGCAACCGAAATCCCCGTGACAAGGGCGAAACCATCCGCGCCAAGACCGATGATTTCGCCCACAAGCTTTATTACCAGGAAACCGATTTTGCCGTGGTGGATGTCCTTACCCAAATCGCCAGCGCCCGCAACGTATCCAACGCCCAGATAGCCTTGGCATGGTTGTTGGCCCAGCCGGGCGTTACCGCTCCGATCATCGGGGCTTCCACCATGCGCCATCTTGAAGAAGCAGTGGCGGCAGTGGAAGTTTCTGTTTCTGCAGAGGAACTTGCGGCCCTGGCCAAGCCCTATCAACCCCATCCCGTGCTTGGTTTTGCATAACAGCATATAATAGTTTTCCCAATGGGTAGAAAATGACCTAAAACCGCCAGGAAAGCCAATGTGTGAATATGCCTGATAAAACTGTTGCCCCGCCCGTCACTATGAAGGTACCGCTGCTGGACCTCAAGCCGCAATACGCCGCGTTACGCGATGAAATTTTGCCGGCGATTGAGGCGGTTCTGAACAGCCAGCAACTCATTGGCGGACCGGCTGTGGGCCAGCTTGAAGCGGCCGTGGCCGCCTATTGCGGCTGTGCTTTTGGCGTGGGCGTCAGCAGCGGCACGGATGCCTTGCTGTGCGCTCTCATGGGCCTGGATATCGGCCCGGGTGCGGAGGTGATTACCACCCCATACACCTTTTTTGCCACGGCGGGTTCCATCATGAGAGCCGGTGCCAAGCCGGTATTTGTCGATATCGAGCCTGGAACATTTAATATCGATCCCGACCGTATTTCCGCGGCGGTGACCGCGCGCACCAGGGCCATTATGCCGGTGCATCTGTTTGGCCAGATGGCGGATATGGATCCCATCATGGCCATTGCGGCACGCCACGGCATGGCCGTTATTGAAGATGCGGCCCAGTCCATCGGGGCCCGGTATAAAGGGAGGCCTTCCGGCTCCATCGGTACCGTGGGAGCCTTAAGCTTTTTCCCAACCAAAAATCTGGGGGGGGCCGGCGACGGCGGCATGATGGTCACGACCGATGCCGCACTGGCCCATCGGCTGGCTATCCTGCGAAACCATGGCATGGAACCCAAATACCATTATCAATGGATTGGCGGAAATTTTCGCCTTGATACCCTGCAGGCTGCTTACCTGTTAGTGAAATTGAAACATCTGGAAGAGTGGTCTGCCCGCCGCCGCGCTAATGCCGATTTATATCTCCAGCGGCTGGCTGGTTGTGATGGCGTTACATGCCCATATACCAGTCCGGCCAACCAGACCATTTTCAATCAATTCGTGATACGATCACCCCGGCGTGATGACTTAAAGGCCCATCTGGCCGCCCATGGGGTCAGCACGGAAATTTACTATCCGCTAAGCCTGCACGAACAACCATGCTTCAAGTCCCTGGGTTACCGCCGCGGCGATTTCCCCAATTCCGAATTGGCCGCGGACCAATCGCTGGCCCTACCCATTTATCCAGAATTAACTGCGGCGCAAATTCACTACGTTGCCGATATAATTCTGGCGTTTTTTAGCTAACCTGACTTCCCCATCGCTTTTTAAAAAATGCCGTAAAAGCGTAGTTTTTGACAAAAATGTAGCAAGTATTTTTTTTGTTATATCATTGCATAGTGTGCTTGTATTATGGTTTATAACCTGGTAACATGTAGCTTGTATGTTTGTGCAGACGACCACATGTAAACGCGGCAAGGCCACCTACCTCACCTATCTGGTGCGGGAATCCTTCCGCACCCCCCAAGGCCCGCGTTCACGCACCCTTTGCAATATCACCGCCTTGCC
>JAJZCR010000023.1 GCA_021851715.1 Planctomycetota bacterium | reverse complement strand
GTAGATATGAGACCTCCATAATGCCATTTTCGGACGCTTGACATAAGGCCCCTACAGAGATAAAAGCCGCTGCGCGGCGAGGAGAGACGGGAGCGGCTGCGCCGAGACGGGAGTCGGGAGTCGGGAGACGGGAGTAACGGCGGCTGCGGACGCCGACGGGAGTGCTGCGTGCGACGGGGGTTGATGACGACGCGGCGGCTGCGGGCCGCATTACCCTTGCAGCTTCTGAATCAATCCTGGCAACAGGTGACGCATCTGCCCGCCCACGTTGCTCACAAATCTTGACAGATATATCCATGGCCAATTCTCTGTTAAACAACCGCTGCGCCAATTTCACGGCACCGGTACCGGCCTAGCCGCCCGGCCACGCTGGTTCAAGATCGTTCAAGCCCGTGCCCACTACACGATTCGGCACCTGCGCCCCATCAGCAACAGCCCACCCCCGCCCATAACCAGCAGGCCCCACGTGCCAGGTTCAGGCACCGGCCCGCCAAGCTCCAACCCTGCAAAGGTGCCTCCAATGTACTGGTTACCAATGATGATGCTGTCCACGTTGGCTAATTCCGCAGCGGTCAGACTACCCGTGCGCGGACTTAGGCTGGAACCGATTAAACCCAGCGAATCATAAAACGTGATCCCTGCCGAACCGGTGCTCAAATCGGCCGGAGTGGTCAGCGTGATGGTAAAGGTATCGGATATTCCACCAGCGCTTGCGTAACTGCCGCTTGCGGCACTGTTGGTAGCACCACCGTAAAAGCTCTGGGTACCGCCGTTGTCTCTGTAGATAAGCCAAGCCTCCGTGCCGTTATTGTTAATGCTCCCCGGGGATCCCACGGTGGCGGCGGTATTGCCAAACCCCATCGCCAGCCAGTTGGCACTCGTACCCGCAGTGGGGGTGATGGTCAGCGTAAAGGCATACGTCGCGTTGGCCTGCGGCGTAAACGGCAGATAGGCGGCCTGCACGTAGTTTACCGCTGCGAAGTCTGCCGCGCTGCCGTTGGTGGTAGGTGCAGTGGCGAAAGTGCTCTGTTCTGAGACGGCCCACGTGCTCGCCGTGGCGTCCGTTGGCGCGGGGGTGCTGCCCGCCAGGTTTCCGGTTCGTGCGAAATTGTCCTGGTAAATAATCCCGGCTTGCGAGGCCGAAATGCCGGCTAAGGCTACCACCGCCGCAGCGGCCACTAACAGATGGTTACGAATCGCTTTCATGTCACTCTCCTAAACAAGTACCGAATAAATCTTCCGACCGGCGATAGTCACCACTGGACCGCCAGACCGATCATTGAGTTAGTCGCATTATACGATAATCTATTCAAAAGTCAACCCCGGTGGAAATTTTTTCTCACTTTTCAAAAATAGCCTTGTTACTCTTTATAAAAGAGCCACTTGCGCCACAGTTAGCGCCCGCAAATTATCGTAGTTAGGCGGCCCGGAATACTCCCGCACTGCCGCGCTTGCGCACCACCAGCAACAGGCCCGCCCCGCCCACCGCCAGCAGGGCCAGTGCGCCAGGTTCCGGTACGCGGCTAAGCACAATGCTGCTTGGGTTAAGGGCAGTGCCGCTGTAATCAAGGGTCCACCCCGGTTGCAAACCGGTTACCGAGGCAAAGGCCGTTCCGGTGAGCGTTCCGCCGGCGTAATCCACCAGCACATATTGCGAAAACGTTTGCGTGCCGGTCATATTCAGCACCAAGTTTAAATTGGTGATGTTTAACGTGCCGTTATCCGTGAGCAAGTCGCCGCTGTTGCCGCTTAAGTTCCACGTGAGCGTACCGGAACCAGCCAGGCTGCCGCCGGAACCCAGCGTGAAATTAATGTTGGACAGCGTACCGGTGCTCGCCACCTGCACCGCTCCGCTGGTAATACCGCCGGCCAGCGCGAATTTTCCATCCTGGAGAACCAAACTTGTGGGATTACCGGCACTGGCGCTGCTGGAAATGGCCCCGCTGATGGTAACGGTGTTGCCGCTCCCACCGGCGTCGATGGTATTGACAGAAGATGCCCCTGTGCCCGTGGTTGTGCTCATGGCCACGCTGCCAATCGTCACCAAGCCGCTGCCGGTAAAATTCAAGGTCTGGGTGGTGGCCGTGTTACCCGAGATGTTCGAGCCGCCCACCAAGGCGACATTGTTGCCATTAAGGCCTGCACCGGTGCTGATGTTCAAAGTCGCCCCATTTTGGAGGCTCACCGTGCCGGTGTAGTTCGTGAGCGCGCCGGACCCGGTAATAGAAAGCCGGCCGCCGACATCCCACCCCCAAGGGGTGTCCAGAGTCAGGCTGCCGGCACCGGACATCGCGCCGGCAAAAGTTTGGCTGCCTTGGGTCCAATCGACTACGCCGGAACCGCTGCTCCCGTACAAAACTTTGGAGTTGGTTCCGCCGCTCAAAAAGGAAAGAGTTGTGCTTACGCCCGACGGTAAATTCAGGGTTCCATCATTCAGCTCCAGATAGCCGTTGCCGATGTAACCTCCGGAAGCCACTTCGAGCGTGGTTCCCCCATTAACAATCCAACCGCCCTGCTCGTTATTGTGTGGGTTGGCCAGTATAACTGTTCCGCCACCCGTGAGAGTCATGCCATTGGCTCCCGACACGTTGGTTATTTGACCGGCCAAAGTTACCGTGAAGCCATTGGTGTTCAAGGTATCGGGCGGAGTGTCATAAACCGGGGCCGCAACGAAAATCTGGTTGGCCAGGGTCACATTGGTGCCGGCGGTCAAGGTGGCGCTCAAGGAAGCGGGGGTGGATCCGCTCCCAAGAGTGATGGCCCCCGAACCAAAAGAATCGGCGTTGGCGAATTCCACGTTGGCCCCGTTATCCACCGTGGTGCCGCCGGAATAGGTGTTAACCCCGCCCAGCGTCCAACTGCCGCCGGTCGCCGCCACCGCCACGTTTCCGCCGCCGCTCCCATCGGCAATCACCCCATTGACCGTGTTAGCTCCGGCATTGGTGCCGGTTAAGGTGAGCGTATCGGTGGAATTTGCCGCCGCCGTGCCGGTAACGCTGCCGCCAATAGTGAGTGTATTGGAATTACTAACGGCACCATTGCTGAAATCCGCGTTGCCGGCAAGCAAGATAGGGGAGTTGACCGCCTGCGAAGCGGTGTCCATGTTCCCGACAATATTGATGCCGCCGCCCGCCGCCAGATCCAGCGCCGGGCCCGTCGTGGCCCCAACGCTATAACCGACACCGCCATCAAAGTCGATGTTCAGCGCGTTACCCGTACTGCCCAGGGTGACGGACGTGTTCGGGGCGGAGCCGTTGAAACTCACCGTGCCGCCCGAAGTGGGTGGCGCGGACATGCTCCAGTTGCCGGCGGTATTCCAATCGGGTGACACTGCTCCGGTCCAAGTATCAACGCCGGGCATGGTCAGGGCCACCGCCGACACCTGTCCGCCGGTGGCAGCCTCAATTTGCTGCAGGTAATGGGGGGCCAATGCTGCGCCCGTCGGGAAAGTGGTTCCGCCCAGCAAGGCCAAAGCCCCATTTACCACGGAAAACTGCGGACCTCCGGAATCACCGCTGACCGCATAAGACTGGTTGGTCGCGCCGGTGGGATTCCAGGCGAAAAATTTTCCATATTCGGTGCTGTTGACGGACGTCCAATATGTCCCTGAACTCTGGTTGTACCCCAACAGGTCGGGAGACCCATACATGTAAACATTAACGCCTGTATAGTGGCCGGTGGGGGAATAAGCAATCGGGTAAGAGGTGATGCCGTCCGAGGCCGGAATCGGCGTGGTCAATTTGCCCACCCATACATCGCTCTCGTTTCCCTGCACGTCAACCATCGCCTCACCCTCCGAGGCCACGGTGGCGACATACGATGGGCCGGAGGTGCTGTTGGTTGAATAGAAATCGAGGCTATCCGGCACACCCGGCGCAAAATGCGTCGCGGATATGAAATACTGGTCGGAAATCATCGTGGCCCACGGGCCAATTTGGCTGGAATTGTAGGGCACGTTTACATTGCCAACGCCCGAGAAGTTATATCCCGCACCCAAGAAATCCGGGCTGTTATTGAATCGGTCATTGACGTTGGGACTGTAGCCATACACGTACATCTCGGCCCGGCAATCAGCGGGACCGCCGTGCGGTGTTACCAGCGCCGCCGCAACCGCGGACAGCAGCCAGGTCGCGAAACGTCGGGTCGTCGGCCGTTTGCAGCCAGTGGTTGATAATATTCCCATTGCGCGTTTGCCCACCATCGTCAATGCCTTTCCGCAATCACCCGTGCAACATCATCCATCCGCGCTTGTCCGGCCACATCACATGTCCGCGCTGCGGCGTTTTCGCCCCAGCAGCACCAAGCCCAGACCGCCCACCGCCAGCAGGGCCAGTGCGCCAGGTTCCGGTACGCGGCTAAGCACAATGCTGCTTGGGTTAAGGGCGGTGCCGCTGTAATCAAGGGTCCACCCCGGTTGCAAACCGGTTACCGAGGCAAAGGCCGTTCCGGTGAGCGTTCCGCCGGCGTAATCCACCAGCACATATTGCGAAAACGTTTGCGTGCCGGTCATATTCAGCACCAAGTTTAAATTGGTGATGTTTAACGTGCCGTTATCCGTGAGCAAGTCGCCGCTGTTGCCGCTTAAGTTCCACGTGAGCGTACCGGAACCAGCCAAGCTGCCGCCGGAACCCAGCGTGAAATTAATGTTGGACAGCGTACCGGTGCTCGCCACCTGCACCGCTCCGCTGGTAATACCGCCAGCCAGTGCGAATTTTCCATCCTGGAGAACCAAACTTGTGGGATTACCGGGACTGGCGCTGCTGGAAATGGCCCCGCTAATGGTAACGGTGTTATTCGTCCCTCCGGCATCAATGGTGTTTACCGCCGAAGAACCGGTAAAGCCACTTCCCCATGGATTACCTATGGCCATTGAAACGGCCCCCAGCGCCACCTGTCCGGTTCCATTAAGATAAAGAATTTCAGTAGTGGCGGCCGCACTACCATTGTACGCACCCCCTGTAAATTCCACCGCGTTACCGCTTAGACCAGTGACAAGGCTGACGTTAAGTATCCCATCGTAATTGACCCCGAGCGTACCGGTAAAGCCGGTAAGCGCGCTGGCACCGTCGATTGTTGTGGACCCGCTCGCGAAGGTGTATTGGCGATCCACAATAAAGCTGCCTGCACCCGTAATCGCACCCGCATAAATCTGCGTCGCATTGCCGTGGGGATCAGTGCCATTGTTGAGCGCAGTCCCATTAAGGTTCTGGACACCGGAATTGGCCGTCGCGATGCTGATGGATGAACTGGAGTCGCCATTGAAGCCCGCCAGCGTTGCAACAACACCGTTGCCCGAAACAAAATGGCCGTCTGTTAAAGACAAGTTTCCATTGCCGAAATATCCGCCCGAGGCAACTTCCAAGGTACTCCCGCCGGTGACAAACTGATCCTCCTCACCACTGTTACTGCTGGTGGCGTAGATCAAGGTGCCACCGCCGGTGATTTTCCAACCACCGCTATTGATTTTCCCTGTCAATGTGGTTGTCACCCCGTTGGTGTTGAACACGTCGCTGCCGGTATAGCCTGGCGCAACTGTTGTGATATTGTTGGCCAACGTACCCCCAACGCCGGCTACCAGGGTGCCATAGGTCGCTGATCCCGACCCGACACCTATCGTAATCGTACCCGGTCCAAAAGCCGCCGTGTTGGTGTATTCCAAGGATGCCCCGTTATCCACCGTGGTGCCGCCGGAATAAGTGTTAACCCCGCCCAGCGTCCAACTGCCACCGGTCGCCGCCACCGCCACGTTTCCGCCGCCGCTCCCATCGGCAATCACTCCATTGACTGCGTTGGCTCCGGTGTTGGTACCGGTTAAGGTGAGCGTATCAGTGGCAGCCGCCCCGGCCGTGCCGGTAACGCTGCCGCCAACAGCCAACGTATTGGCGCTGCCGCTGGCGTCGTTGGTGAAGCTTTCGTTGCCGCCGATGACAATTGGGGCATTAACGCTTTGGCTCGCGGTATCGCTACTTTGTAAATTCACATAACCGCCGGAGGCCAGATCAATGGCCGGGCCGGTCGTGGTGCCCACGGTATAGCCGGTGCTGCCGTTAAACCCTATGCCCAGAGCATTGCCGGTGCCGCTGAGGGTAACAGCCGTATTGGACGTTGCTCCGCTGAAAATTGCCGTATCCGCCGCAGTCGGCGGGCCGCCGGTCGGAGTCCAGTTGGTGCTGGTATTCCAATCGGCAGTGCTGCCGACCCACGTGTACGTATTGGCCCGCACGGCCGCGGCCATGCCGATGACGCCAGCCGCCGCAGCGGCCACTAACAGTTGGTTACGAACGGTTTTCATCCTACTCTCCTAAATGAGATACAAAACGTTAGGCTGGCCACAGTCGCCACTGGACTGCGAGACCGGTCATTGGACTTAAGCGTATTATACGACAAGTAACCCGCCTTGCAAGCCTTTATGGAAATTTTTTTGATATTTTTTCTAATTTTATGTAAGTCATTATAAAATAATGACTTAAGATTAATTATGTGGGCGCATTTTTCCAATTTTTGGCCTTTGTTTATATCATTTTACCTTGACACTCGAGGTTTATTGGCTGATAATTCCTTTGGACCATCAGGTTTCAGGACGATGCCGACCATGCCCAAATCAAAAAAACTCAAAAAACAGAAGCTATCCCAGCGGATCATTCCCATTTTACGCGATGAACTGCGCCGGCAATTCAAACCCGGCGACCGGCTGCCCACCATTGCCCAGATTGCCCAGCGCTTCGGCGTGAGCTTTCAGGCGCTGCGCGAAGGTTTAAGCGTTTTGGAAGCGGAGGGGCTTATTGAACGCTGTGCCGGCTTGGGCACGTTCGTCAGTGATGGTCTGGCGGGCCGCCATGTGGCCGTGCTTTGTGAGGCCGACATCGCCGATCCGCACGTATCTTATTATTATCGCAGAGTATCGCAGCAAACTGTGCAATGTCTGCGGTCCGCGGGTTTTTCCGCCCGGCTTTACACCGGCCATGTTTCGCCGCTGGCCCCGCCGCCGGATCATCTGACCTGTATGGAATTTCTGGAAGTCATGCCGCGGCATCAGTTGGCCGGCGTGGCGGTACTGGCCACGCCGGAGCGGAATTTCGCCAGGTGGTTCGCCCCGCTGCGGCGCGAGCACGTGCCGATTGTTTCCGGCGGCGGCCGTCCGGGCCGCGAGGTGGACGCGGTGGTGCGCTCCGATATCACGAAAATGGTGCGTGATGGCGTACGACATCTGCTGGCCCATGGGCGCCGGCGCATCGCACTGATGGCGTGGCGCGCTCCGTGGGACCCGCCCGGCCACCAGAGCGAAGAGTTTTTGCAGGCGTTTGCCGCCACACTGCGGGAGGCGGGTTTGGTGCCTGCGCCGCAATGGATTCGCCATGAGTTGCCCCCCGGCGCTCCGGGCGCCGCCTGGGAGGAATTCCGCGAAATCTGGGCCGCGGCCGGGGAGAAGCCCGACGGCCTGCTGATCTGCGATGACAACCTGTTTTCCGGCGCCGCCATGGCCATCCTGCAACTTGGCATCCGCGTACCACAAGACCTGATGGTGGTCAGCCATTACAACCAGGAATCGGCTATGGTCATGCCGTTTCCGGTAACGCGGCTGGTGTTCGATCCAGACCGGTGTGCCCAGGTAATCAGCGAAACGCTCATCAAGCTGATGCGTCGAGAACCGTTGCCGTTGCGTGAGGTGATTTTCCCTTATGAGCTTATCGAAATGAATACCGCCAATGCCGCCGACACTGCGCGCCTTGGCTTGGTCCCAAACCGCAACATCACCCACGCCGCATGCCCCGGTCGGTGATAAGCCGCACAAGGACAGGGTCTGGGAGCCGGGCGGCCCGCCAGCAAGCAAATCGACAAAAGCTCGACCAGATTTCGCGGCGGAGCCAGTGATGAAGCAGCGCCGCTTGGCCCGCCACCGCGGCCCCCAGATTATTGAGCCGTTGAGAGCCCGCCACTATCTGACGCTGTTGGGCCGGCGAGGCCCTCACGGCAAGATTCACGCTCCGTCTTGGGCGCAGTTGCGGCAGGATGAATCACAGATCATTGCGCGGGCCTGGCGGGATCACAAGGCCGTGGCGATACTTGGCTGGCAAAGAGGCGTTATCCGATTCCTGCCGGATCCCCTGGGTGCCCAGGCCAGAATCAAGGTGCTGGCCCGCTGGCAGCCGCCGACTCTGCACGTAGGGCGCTGGCAGAGCCAATGGGCGCTGGTGCAACTGCTGCCGAAAAAGACCCACCGGGCCGCCAAATAACCAGCGCTTAACCTTAAACGGAGGACGAAGGGCGAAGAGGGGCTTTTTACGGCCACCTTTTGCCTACGGCAAAATTTCCACCGGCGTGCCGACGGGACATACGTTATAAATCTCCGTGATGTCCGCATTGGTGACGGCCACGCAGCCGGCGGTATGGGTGCGTCCTTCGGCACCGCCGTGAATAAAAATCTCCCCGCCCAGCGGGGTATTCCACACGCGATCCTGCACGGCGGGGTCGTTCATATCGCCGCAGAGAATATCATAAACCAGGGCCTGATATGTCGCGGCGTCGATCAGCCTTGTGGCCAGGCCGCGCTGGGCATCTTCCAGCGTAGGATAATTCAATCCAAGTGACAGGTGAAATTTGCTCTGTGGATTTTTGTAGACCACGAGAAATTTTCCCAGCGGCGTGATCCGGTCTCCCTGACGCTGCTTGTCGCCGGGGTAGGTTCCGGTGATGCATCGATACGTGTGAATGCCGGCGGAGCCGTCGTAGAGGCGCAATTCTCCAGCGGATTTGCGCACTACAATCATGGGTTGATGGTTATTCATCGCGATGGCTCCGGCTGATGATAGTGTGGATCCAGCCAGTACACGGGATAGCCCACCAGTTCCCGCACCAATGCAAACAGACTGGTCTGCCGCCAGCGGACGGGATGGCCGGCCACGGTCCAGGCGTGAATGTGATTTTGGGCAAAGGCCAGTTGAATCCGCGGGAGGTGGTAGTCGGAACTGATGCCGATGACGGTTTTCCAATGATGTGCAAGCATAATCTGCCGGGCGTTATGGCAGCTGAAACGCGTATTGTTGCCGTGAAAATCCAGAATGATGGCGCTTCGCGGCAGATGATGGGCTAAACAAAGATGCAGCATGGCCAGAGGTTCATTTTGGGATGGGTTGGTCCGACCCCCTGGAGCCGCTCCAGAAAGAATTAAATGGCGGATCATGCCACGCTGATAGAGGTGAATTGCTTCCAGAGTGCGGTAACGCAACGCCCGGCCACAGACATCACCCGGCAGGGTGTTGTTGCCGAACACCACGCCCACGTCGGCGGTAACTCCCGGCGGCGGGGGATCGGCGTGAAACGCGAAGAAAAACACATACAGCATCAGCACCGTCCAGACCGCGGCAAACAGGGTGACGGCCGGGGAATCAGCGGCGATGCGCCAATGCCGGGGCGGGGCGATCGTGAGTGCGGCGGATTTTCGTGGAATTAGTAAATAGCGGTCCGGCCGGGCCGCCAGCCAGCGCAACAGCACCAGCAGCACGTACAGGCATAAAGGTATCGGATCGGAAGGGTCAAAATCAGGCCGGGTCAGTAAATGATAGAAATAAATCGTGTTCACAGCCAGTATCGCCGCGATCAGGCAGGATGGCAGCAGGGCCAGCGTGGCCAGGCGGCCCCGGCGGTCAAGATCGGTGGTGGTAAGGGTGGCAACGGCATTTCGCGGCACCTGGCGGACCAGACGCAGGATGAGCAGGGAAAGGGCCCAGACCGCGGGCAGCCAGATTTGTGAGTAACAGCCGATAAAATGCAAGTCGATCCATCGCCAGCTTTGGTGGGTAAGCACACTGATGGTGGCCGCGGCCAGAATGGCGAAATCCAGACATTGAATGTTCAGGGCAACTCGCGGCCACGGCAGATGAGGTTGGCCGCTGGTTGGACTCGGGCCGGTGTCGATCAAGGTGTGGCTCCTTACTCGGTCAGGCCGCACGGGATCGGCCACGGCAGCTAAGTATAAACGCAACGACGCGCATCCGGGAAGCCCGGCCAGGCCGGCTGACGGAGATGATTTGCAGGGTTGGGCACAATGGATTAAAACCATCGTGTCGGGGCAACACCGGTACGGTGCGTTGGTGATATGAGTTGCGAATTAAGAAAGGATGCATAGCATGAAACGTTCAAAAATCAGCATTATCGGGGCGGGTAATGTGGGGGCGACGGCGGCGCATTGGGCTGCGTCCAAGGAACTCGGAGATGTGGTGCTGGTGGATATTCCGCAGATTGATGGCGTGCCGCAGGGCAAGGCGCTGGATTTAGCGGAGGCGGCACCGGTGGAAGGTTATGATTGTCGCATTACCGGGGCCACCACGTATGAGCCAACCGCCGACAGCGATGTGGTGATTATCACCGCGGGCCTGGCACGCAAGCCGGGCATGAGCCGCGATGATTTGTTGCTGAAAAATACGGAAATTGTGCGGTCGGTAACGGAGCAGGTGGTGCGGGTATCGCCCAATGCCGTGCTGCTGGTGGTTTCCAATCCACTCGATGCCATGGTGTATGTTACGCACAAAGTCAGCGGCTTTCCGGCCAAACGCGTGGTGGGTATGGCGGGCGTCCTGGATACGGCGCGCTATCGCTCTTTTATTGCCGCGGAATTAAACGTCAGCGTGGAGGATATCCAGGCGCTGTTGATGGGCGGCCACGGCGATGACATGGTTCCATTGCCGCGGTATACCAGTGTGGGTGGAATTCCCCTGCCAGAGTTGATGGCCGCCGAAAAAATCGAGGCCATTGTCAAACGGACGCGCAATGGCGGGGCGGAGATCGTGAATTTGTTGAAAACCGGTTCGGCGTATTATGCCCCGGCGGCATCGGCGGTGCAGATGGCCGAGGCCATTATCCGCGATAAAAAACGGGTGTTGCCGTGTGCGGCCTATTGCGATCGGGAATACGGCGTAGGCGGATATTTTGTGGGTGTGCCGGTGAAGCTTGGTTCCGGTGGAGTGGAAGATATTCTGGAAGTGCACTTGACCGCCGAAGAGAAGAAATTGTTCGATGCCTCGGTGAACCATGTGAAGGATTTGATTAAGACCATCAAGCTGTGATGGTGCCGGACGCCGGGAGGCCGGCTTTTGGCCAGATGTCGGCGGGAATCCTATCCGAAGGCGGCCAGTACGTCGGCGAGAATGGTGTCGGAGACGATCATCGCCTGATCGGTCAGCGCCAGGTGTTGCGGGCTGACTTCCAGGTAGCCCAAGCCATCATATTTTTGCAGCACCTGGGAGAGCTTTTTGCCCGCATCGATGCCGGTACGGTGCTGGAATTCCATCCAGTGCAGCCCGGTGCGCAGGCGCAGTTGCAGCATGGCCAGTTCGCCGGCGTGCTGCGCTGCTGAAAGATGTTCCATTTCGACGATGGGTACGCGTGGGGCATCGGCGAGCAAAGCGGTGGTATAGCGGTTGATGGAGGGGACATTCTTCCAGCGCCTGGTATCGTGATGGGCCCAGGCGGAGGGGCCTGCCGCCAGGTGGTTGGAACTATGCCAATAATGCAGGTTATGCCGACATTCGCGACCCGGCCGGGCGTAGTTGGAAATTTCATAACGGGACAATCCGGCGGCGGTGAGTTTGCGGTGGGTGTGCTCAACCAGGGAAATTTCCAGAGATTCCGGTGCGGCCTGAATCTGGCCGGCTTTCAGGCGGGCGGTCAGAGGCGTGTTAGGCTCGTACATAAGGGCGTAGCAGGAAAGATGTTGCGGACTCAAGGCCAGGGCCTGATCGAGGGAATAATCCCAGGATTGCCGGGTTTGGCCCGGGATGGCGAAAATTAAATCCAGATTGATATTGTCGATGCCTGCATCGCGGGCAAACTGCACGGCTTGGGCGACGCTTTTGGGATTGTGATCGCGCTGGAGAGCCAGAAGTTCGCCGGGCACAAAGGATTGAGCTCCGAAGCTGATACGGTTGACGCCGGCGGCATGAAGTACTTTGGCGCGGTCGGCATCAAATGTATTGGGATTGGCTTCGATGGTGAACTCGTTAAGGGAGCTAAAGCCGAGGTGTTGATGGAGCATATTCATCAGATTCTGGAGCAGTGTTGGGGACAGCAGCGTGGGCGTTCCACCGCCGATAAAAATGGTTTCCGGATTGATGGGGCCGAAATGCTGAATTTGCAGGCGCAATTCGGTATCCAGCGCGGTGAGCAAGGCGGGTGCCTGATGCAGATGGTCGGCGACGGAGAAAAAATCACAGTAATGGCACTTCACGGTACAAAATGGAATGTGAATATAAATAGCCACAATATCGGGACCGGCCCCCCGGCGGGTCGGGTGAGGTAGATCATAAAATTCGCCGGCGCGCGGGCTTAGCGGCAAGTGCAGGGCCGGTGGTGTGGCAAATGACATAATTATTTTCCTTGAAAACGCCGCTGGTTCGATATAGTCTAACAGAACAGGAGTGCCGGCGCGAATCGTCTGGTGGTATCCGATAACCGCTTTCCACGAAGGTGGTTGTTGTAACCGCACGGCGCTGGTTATAATGCCGTTGTCTTCGTCGCCGATGTGGAGCGTGTTTTCCGCCGGTTTTCCGGCATTAGAGGTTCAGATGGATATAACCCTGGTAATTTTCAAGGAAAATGGCCAACGCGTGGAATTTCCATTGCATAAGGAAATGGTCACCATTGGCCGGGCGCTGGATTGCGACCTGCAGATTCCGCTGCCGTCGGTATCGCGGCGACATTGCGAGATGCGCCTGGAAGGCGATTCTGTGCTGCTCAAGGATAGCGGCAGTTCCAATGGAACCTACCATAACAGTGACCGGTTGACGGGGGAAATAGCGGTGTCTGCCGGCGATCACATTCGCGTGGGTCCGGTGACCTTTACCGTGGTGATCGACGAAGAGCCTGCACATATCAAACCGGTGCGCACCATTTTGGGTGATCTGGCGGTGGAGCCGGTACGTACCATTGAAGAGGCCAAGCAGGCCGATGGCACGGTGGATATCTCCGTGGCCGATGAAGGCCACGAAGAGGCGGCCTCGCCGGCAAATGCGGTGATTGAGACGGATGATCCGCTCAAGGCCCTGGAAGCGCTGGCCCGGGAAAAATCCAAAAAGTAATGATGTCTCATGACAGAGCAACGGCAAGTTTTCAAGACTGCGGCTGTGGGCATGGCGCTGCTGGGGGCGATGGTCTGGTGCCGCCTTGATTGCGGTGCGGTGGCAGCGCCTCGATCGACCCCATCAACACACACGGCTTCAAGAGAAAAATCTTTTGCTCCAGCCCTGCATGAGAAACTCACATTAAAATCCGCCGTGGCCATGCTGTCTTCTGATCAGTGGCAGGTGCGCTCGCGGGCGCAGAGCTTTTTAATGCGGGAAAACCCGTCGCGACTGCCTGCCGTGTTAAATGATTTAAGGCGGACGCACAACGCGGAAAAAGCCAACCGGCTGCTGAAAGTGGCGTTGCAACTCTATTTGATGGCACGTACCCCGGTATTGGGCGGGCCGGTATCGTTTATCGGTGTGCGGTACAACATGCAGCGGGTAACCGTGCGTTTGCATGGCCACCACATAGCGTGCGAGGCGGCGACGGTGGTGGCGATTTTGCCGGGTTTTCCCGCAGCGGCCGTGCTGCGTGCCACGGACATGATCATCGGAATCAACGGGCGGATTTTTCCGCTTTGGATGACGGCCGAAGCTTTTCGCCAGCAGATTCAGGAGTTAAAACCCGGAGACGTGGTAAGGCTAAGTGTCATTCGCGGGCTTGCGGTGGTATCGTTACCGGTGCGGTTGGTAGGGGTGCCGCGAGACCTGGGCCAACTCGGCGCGATGCTGGCACGGCGACAAGCGGCTGCTGCGGCCTTTGTTGCCCGTTATAAGCGGTAACGGTACCGGGATGGATCAGGCGGCTAAGGCTATGGATGTGGGCCGGTTTTTGCGCTATGCGAGGCAGAATGTGGGCTTCTGGCGCGATCCTAGAAGGCTATTATCGGCTTGGGACAGGCGGGCGTCTGATAAAATCACCAATATTGTGGAGCTTGATGCGATAACTGAGGTGCCGTGGTACAATTTATATGGTTGTTGGTTCTTTGGCCGGTTACCCGGCGGTCAAACCAACTTGTCAAAACTTGGATTTTAAGACGTGCCGCAGGGCCGGTAAGCCGATATTACACCACGGCTGAGTTGGTAACGTCAGTGAAGGGTGTCTATGTCGCCAAAGCGTATTGCATGTATAAAAAAAGCTCTATTGATGGGGTGGTGTATTGGAGCGTTTACGGCTGTTTCACCCGTGATGGCGCAGCAACATGCCGGATCCAAAGCCCTCCTGGTGGGACAACTCATTAATGATGCCCGGGCGGCAGGACGCAACGTTACCGTGCCAACACCCCTGGCCGCCCGCGAAGCCTTGACCCTGCTTAACATGGCTCGCAGGCTGAATCCCAATTCCCTGACTGTTTTGCGGTTGCAGGCGGATGCGGCGGAGGCGTTGCACAATTACACCGTGGCGCAGAAGAGCCTGTTATCTATCGTGGCCCTGAATCCTAAAAATCTAACGGCCCAGGTGCAATTTATCGATGATCTGGCGGCCTCACGGCAAACGGTGCAGCAGCGCCTTAACGTGTATATGGCGGCGCTGGACGGTCGGAACTTGAATCCACAAGTGGCCAGTGCCATTGCCCTGCGGGCGTCCCGGTTACTTGCGTCGCAGTCCCGGCAGTCGGCGGCCTGGAAAATGTTGACGCTGGCCGTGAAGTTTAATCCGGCAAATCTGGCGGCACTTCAGGACATGGCGGCCGAGTTAGTCCACAAGCATGCTGGTCCGCAACGGCAACTTAAGGTTCTGCTGCGGGTGCTGCATGCTGATCCGTACCAGCCCACGGTGGTCGCCACCGTGGCCCGCTTGATGGCGAAAGCGGGCGATTACCGTTTGGCCGCCACCTGGATGGATGCTGCCATCAGCCAATATCAGCGAGCGGATATACCCATCAGTTCAGATGTTTCTCTGGTTTTGGCGGAGGATTGGGCGATTGCCGGCGAATATCCGCAATTTGACGCGTTTTCGCGGGAATTGCTGGCGATGAAAAATGTCTCAACCCACCTGCTGATGCTGGCCCTTGCTGCGCACAGCCAGGGCCGTCCGGTGGACAGCCCCGATGGGGTTGAATTGCTGGGGCGCGTGCAATCTCGGCTGACGGCATTGGCCAAAGCCCATCCCAAAGTCGCGGAATTTGCGGCTGATAAAATTTGGCTGAATTTGTATTATGGTGCTACCGTGCCGACAAATATCGCCGCGCAGATTGCCGCCTGGCATAAATTGGCCCCCACGGATGAATCGCTGTACCGGCGGCTGATTGGCTGGCAACTTTTACGGGAAAAGAAATACCATGCGGCGAAAGTCGCGTTTCAGGCTGCCGGTCTGGATCCTTACGCACGTATTGGTTTGGCCCGGCTGGCTGTGCGGCAGGGGGATCGTGCCCGCGCCGGGTTTATTTTGCAAAAATTATGGACGCATCCGCCTTCCAGTCTGCTGGCGTTGGATGTAGCGCAAGCTGCCCGCCAACTGCAAGTGAAGTTGCATCGCAGCCCTGCCGGTGAAACCCTGGCGGGGTTGGTGGAGGATTATCCTTCGCATATTCTCAATGCGGTGGATCATCCATCACGGGTCGTTTTGGTTACCACAAGTTGGTCGCACCGCATGGTCGACTACGGCCAACCGCTTTACCTCAAGGTTCATTTTTTTAACGCCACAGGTCATACCCTGGCGGTGGGGCCTGGTACGGCGGTGACCACTGCGGTGGCGCTGGCTGGGCAGATAGACGGACTGCATACCGTGAACCTGGGAGTGTATGCGGTGGATGAAAATCCAGAGGTGATGCAACTGGGAAGTCAATCCACGTTGACGGTGCGCTACCGCGTGGACCAGGGACCGTTGATGAACCTGATATGGAGCAACCCCAGCTCGCTCATCGGCGGCAACATTGAAATTATCACCAATCCAGTGGCGGACCATGGGCAGATGGCTCCGGGCCTGGGTGGACAGGAACTTTCCGCGGGTTATTTCAATATCCATGGCTTTTGCGGCAATTCGCTGAGCGAATTTGCACGTGTCGCCCACGAGTTGCCGACGTTGACCGGACAAAAGGCCATGTTGGCCGCCGGAGTGCTGGTGGTGCAGTTGCCGCGCCTGCGGCAGATGGCTGCCGCCGCGCCGGCACAGCCTTCCGAAACAGGAACGTCGCTCGCGCCGGCTAAACTCCGAAGACTGGCCACCTCGGCCTTGCTCCAGGTGTTATCGCAGCCGGAGAACTCGCTGGTGCAGGCGTGGATTGTCCGGCAGGCGCCATTGACCGGGTTGCCGGCAAAACTGCAAAAAGCGATTTTGTCCCTGAAAACCAGTTCGCATCCGCTGATTCGTATGATGTGTTACCGCTGGATGATGCTCAAAGCCGAATTGGCCCGTGCCACGGGGCCCGGGACTGCCATTACCCGCGCACTGGCGCTGCTGGCCCACAAGGATTCAAGCAGACTTGCAGCCCAGTGGGCCGATTTGCTTTCACAGCAGGCGGCCATTAAGCCGCCCAAGGTTCCCGCCACGACGCAGGCCACCAAAGATTCGGGTCCGAGTTCCGAGTCAGGGGCCAATATGAATGCCCCGTTGGCCTTGCCTTAACGGCACTTCAGCGTATGCGCAGGATTCGTTCCGGATCCAGACCGATTTTAGCTAAATGCCCGCTGACATCCTGCAGCCAGCGTTGTCCATCCTGGTAATAACCGGCCGTAGGAGCCAGTGATGGAATGCGCAGTTGAAACCACTGATTAAAATCGTGCATCAGAACCTCGCGCAGGTATTTGCAGATCATGCTGGCCAGGGCGGTCGCCAGGCAGACCGATTCCGCTTTCGGCGAAAAACAAATGGTGGCCGGCTTATGGCTGCCGGTTAATACGTAGCCGCTGAAGGACTTTGATTCGGCGAGAACTTTTATGCGGCTTTCGGGGAAAGTTTCCAAAAGTATATCCAGATAGCGGTCGCGTCCTCCCTGTTTATCGATGATGACCAGCAGGTCTTCCGCGGCGAATTGGCGGCATAGCCAGGACAAATGAGCGAAGGTTGCTCCCATCAATACCGAGGCTTTGTTGTTGGTGACGGCCACGAGCCGATTAAATTCGTGCTCGGCAATGACCCGGGTGCGCAGGGCCACGGGCGTAATATCGGCGGTGTACAGAGTACGGGCGAGAAAATTGGCGGTCGGTCCGATGGTACCGGAGCCAAACCGCGGCAATGGGCCGTCGCCTTGATACCAGGGCTGCTGAAAAACCGGCTCCGGTGGCTGGCCCAGCGAAAGCAGCAGTTGCTGGAGTGTGGAGGCGGATGGGGGGACATCGGCGGTGGATGATAAAATTTTGCCCAGCACCTGTGTAAAGGCCAGCGTGGTCTGCTCCAGCAGGCTCAGGCCATCAACCCGGGCATGAACGATTTTGGAATCCGCGACAATCAGTTTTCCAGGCTGGACGGGCGGCTTGGCCGTCACGGCGGCGGATAACGCTGCCCAGAAATTTCCGGCTTCGAGCAGGGCCGGTGGTTCGTGGCCATGAGCCGCCGGGGTAGCCGCGGTTACAGGCACACGAAAGGCGGTCGCCGAAATAACCAGGGGGCCAAGCAGCGGGCCGTAACCGGCTTCATCAATACCCGCGACAATCATGGATGGTATGTTAACCGGGATGAGATTGAACCGCATGCATTGGCGGCTAGAAGCCGAAGGCAATGTCGATACGGGCGTAAGGCTCGGGTGCGATCTGGGAAAGGGTAGTTAATTGACGAACATCGAAACCGCTCTGAAATTCCTGTCCAAATGCGTATCCGCCCGTCAACTCCACGCGAATAGCCCGCATGGGGCGCCAGCTTAGGCCGGCCTCAACACGCTGCTGCGAGAAAAACAGTCGCTGGGTATTTGGTGTGCCGTGGACGTGAAAGGCATTTTCATCGCCGGTGTAGTCAGCGAGAAGTTTGACATGATCGAAAAGGCGATACTTGAAGATGGCGCTGCCGTAATAGGGAATCTCATAAAAAAGTCGCATCTGCAGGCGTGAATTGGGCTTCCATTTCAGGCCGACATAGGGAACGCCCGTAAAAATTTCCAATCGACGATTGATGCGCCAGTTGTAGGCGATAATCGGCAGGGGAACATCCGGCAGAAAAAGCCGGTTGCCGTAGTAATCCAGGCCTACAATGAGTTCGCGATTTTTATCCATGCGGTATTGGCCGAGCAAATCGGCTCGCCCGTAATAGGCGTCCGGGTCACCGCCAATGCTGGAGCCGGAATATTCCGCCCCACCGACAAACGAAATTCTCCAGCGGGAAGAATGGTAAAGCACCTCGCCAGCCGCGATGGAAGCATCAATGAGATGATGGGGGATGGTCAATGCGGTGGTGTTGATGTTGAAGTATTGAACGTCGTAGCCCAGGGCCAGGGAGCTTAGCGTGAGCGGCGGTGTTTTGGCGGCGTTGCTGAGACGGTAACGTCCATCGAAATTGAGGCTGGTCAGTTGAAAATGATCATTATTGCCCTTGGTATGCGTATCACCGAAGATGGTTGCGCTGTGCGTGAAGACTGCAGAGGCGTTGTCCGGCCAGGGAAGCAGTTCAAGGCCAGGTCCGGTGCCGGCCAAGGCCACCGGTGCCAGGCCGAATGGAGCCAGGGCCAGCAGAGCAAAAACAACGCAGGCTACGACATTGTGTACTGTAGTCCGAAACATGCGGGGCGTTCCTGTGCAAAGAGATAGAGCCAAGGCACCTTTTGCAAAGTCCCTGGTCGCGTGGCGTCGGCGGCGATTTCATCACTTCGGATTGCTGACAAACGGTCCGCCGCGACAATTTTTAAGGTAATTAAGAGCATGCACCTGGCCGGTCATTTCCAGATTTTCATGGTAGACCGGATCATGCCAGCCTTCAATATCAATGCTGCCTTTGAACCCGCCCATGCGCAGGATGGAAATAACATCCGTCCAGTTGGTGTCGCCAAAGCCGGGTGTGCGATGCCACACATAAGGCTGGCCGCCACGAATGCCGCTGGTCCGTATTACATCCCACGCGACGGTGGCATCTTTACCATGAACGTGGAAGACCTTTTTCACCCACTTGCGAAGCTGCGGCAGAGGATCAATGAGGGAAACCATCTGATGACAGGGTTCCCATTCAAGACCGAGAGCCGGAGAAGGCACCGCCTCAAACAGCATGTCCCATGCGGTGGGAGAATGGGCGATATTCCAGCGTACATCATGCCACCAGCCGCCCATGTCACAATTTTCAAAAGCGATTCGGACTCCCTTGGCTTCCGCCCGCCGAGCCAGTTCTCCCCAGACTTTTTTGAATTGATTGAGGGATTCTGGCAGCGGTTTGCCTTCAATGGCTCCGGCGAAACCGGTTACGAGATTGCACTTGAACAGATGGGCGGCATCAATGAGGCGGCCAAAATCGCGGGCGGAGACTTCATCCTGCAAAATATTGCCGTATACACCGACCGAGCTGATAACCGCCCGATCACCGATGGCTTCCACCATTTCTTTGGCGGTACGCTCGACATCCACGGCACCTATATGTTGCCAGCAGGTGACGGAGAAGCTTTCAAAACCGTGCGGCAAAATCTCCTTGAGATATGCGGCACCTTTGTTCATGGGGGCCAGTGTGCCAATGCGAATATCCTGATGTGACATAAACGTATCCTCATTTAGTAAAACCATTAAACGCCCATGGAGATGGTAGCACGATTGGCGACTGGACGCCAACACCCGTCAATCCGCGTGTTGTCTGGCCACCCTTCGTAGTAATCTATTGATACCGCCGGGGCTGGCTATTACACTGGAGTCCGACTGGACTAAAGCGGTGCAGGCGCAAAGACGAAGTCCAGGTTGAAGAAAACAGGAGTCAGTGAAATGAAAGCCATGAAGATTATTCAGTGCGGTGTTGGAGGGTTTGGCGGGGGGTGGCTGGGTGTGGTGCAACGCAGCGAACAATTTGAACATGCGGCGCTGGTGGATCCCAACGCTGCAAATATGGAAGCCGCCCGCCGGAAAGTGACCATGCCGGCGAGCCTGTGCTTTACTTCATTGGACCGGGCTTTGGCCAAGGTCAAGGCCGATGCCGTTCTGGTGGTAACTCCACCGGCAACGCATCATCCGCTGGCGGTCCAGGCGTTGTCTGCCGGTGCTCATGTGCTGGTGGAAAAGCCGATTGCGGAAGATATGCCCAGTGCCCTGGACATGATCAGGCAGGCCGAATTGCATAAGCGGATTTTGATGGTGAGCCAGAATTACCGCAATAATCCGGCTCCTCATCTGCTGCGGACCCTGCTGGCAAAAAAAACCTTCGGCCGTCTTGTTCACGCGGACGTTGTCTTCGCCCTGGCGTCGGATTTCCGAGGCAGTTTCCGTGAAACCATGCAGTATCCGCTTCTGCTGGACATGTCCATTCACCATACCGACTTGATGCGCTATATCACCGGATTGGAAGCCAAAAGCATCTACGTGCGGAGTATTCATACCGGTGCGCCGGAATTTAAACATGATGCCGCTTTCAAGGCTGTCGTGGAAATGGAGAACGGCGTGGTGCTAAGCTATTGCGGCGATTGGACCGCCCGCCGATTGGCCACCTCCTGGAACGGAGACTGGCAAATTCAGACCCGCAAGGGATCTTTGGCCTGGGATGATTCGGGCGTTACATTTACCACATGCCTGCCGTGGGGCAAAGAGCGATCCCGACGGTTTCTCGATATTCCCGGCATGCCGGCCATCGGACAGGATTACAGCCTGGCTGAATTTGGACGGGCCATTCGTGAAGGGGGCCAGCCCGAAACCAGTGGTAAAGATAACATTCGCAGCTTTGCCATGGTGCAGGCGGCCCTGGAGTCTTGCCGGTTGGGGACCGTTGTGCAACTGAAGGATATCCTGTCGGCATCGCGGTGATGACCTTAAATCGTAAGGTCCGCCGGTGCGGCAGCGCCTTTGCCGGATGTCATTTCCGTGGCTGGTTAGCCTCTGGTATGGTTTAATCTCCCGGTACTTCGTGGGGCCGATAAATACGTACTGGTACGGTCCTGACACGATGGGCAAAACGCTGTTGGCATAAGTGAGCGAAGGCCGCGGCCGCCGGGCCGCTGTCAAAAAGCGTAAAGAGAGTGGATCCACTGCCGCTCAAATGAATCGGCTGGTTGGCGGCTTGAGCTAATTCGGCGCGTAAGGTGTCCAGCCACGGGGCGATGGCGAAAGCCGGGCCGGCCAGATCGTTACTGATTTGTGCGTTAATTTCCGCTGGTGCCGCCTGGGCCAACTGTTGCCACTGCATCGCCGGCGGCAATTCGGGTTGTGGGTATCGGTCAAAATGTTCATAGACAAGCCGGGTAGATACGCCCTGCGGTGAAATCAGCAGCACCGCATAGATGGCGTGGCGAAAATCCAGAACCTCCATGATTTCTCCGCGGCCACGGCATAGGGCGGACCGGCAGGGTACAAAAAACGGCACGTCGCTGCCCAGCGACAGGGCGAGTGCCTGCAGATTGACCGCGGATTGTTCCAGCGAAAATGCCGCGTTGAGGGCCAGCAGTGCGGCCGCGGCATCGGAACTTCCGCCGCCCAAGCCTCCGCCTGGTGGAATAATTTTGTGCAGCATAATCCGCCCGTGCGGTTCTTTTCCTGCGGCCTTAAACAGGGCAATGGCCGCTTTTCCCACCAGATTGTCCTGCAGTTTTTCGGGAATAGCTGCAGTCTGGCCCGTGACGACCAGTTCAAAATCGGCCTGCGGAATAATGCGGATGGTGTCGTAAAAACTGATGGGCACAAACCACGATTCAATCGGGTGGTATCCGTCATCGCGGACCGAAAAGATGCGTAATCCCAAGTTCAGCTTGGCTGGAGCTGCAATGGTGATGCTGCCGTCGGGTTCTCGGCGCAGGCGTGGGTTAAACGACAATGTCGCAGAATTCAATGGACGTTCCTTCGTGGTGCAACTTCGTTGATCATCCGATATCCAACGTCCGTCAGGGGGGTCGCACCTCTATTGACTTCCTGCCGGCGAGATGGCTACCCGGTCAAATTCCAGGAGGGAGCCCTTATCGCGTTCAAACTGAACCAGATCCAGGTTGTATGCCGCGACAGCCGCGGATTGGGCGATCTGCGCCTCGGCCAGGTTTTCCTGGGCATTGAGCTGCAGTTGCAGGAAAGTGGGGCTCAGGGCATGGCCTGAAAGCTCTTCTACCTTCAATCCGCGGAGAACCATCGCTGCAGAAAGCCGTCGTTTCCGGGCCACGCGAATTTGACTCCAATCGGCGGTAAGATTAATGAGATCACTGGCAATATCGCGGGCGATATTTTGCGCGTCTTTAAGCATCCGCGTGAGCGCCTGCCGTCGCAACAGCCGCCGACGATACAACGCGGCGCGGGCGGCGCGATTGCCCAGAGGAATATCCACATTCAACCCGACGCTGAAACCGAAATTGGGGCTGGTAATGGCTTGGCGAAATGCTCCAGGCAGACTGCCATTCATCGTCAGTCCCGAAGAATCGGTGGCGGCAATCAGATTCGCCTTGGGCAGCAGTGCATTTTTGGCAACCGCCTGGCGTATGCCGTCCTTTTCAATGTTCATGCGGTCTCGGCGCATAATGCCACGTTGGGCCAGGGCGGTGGCGATATCATGCCGCAGATCAAATGCCAGAGGCTCGGCCACCAGTTTGTTGGCGGTTTTAATGGCCGGGCCGGGGCCGGCCGGGAAGGCTGGATCATTGAGCAACGCCTTGAGTTTTTCGGATAGATCGCCGGTTTGCCGTTGCGCGGAGACCAGGCCGTATTGAGCCAGATCCACGGCCGCTTTGGCCTGACTTATCTGTACGCTGTCCACATCCATGTGCAGACGCGTGCGCAGCCGCTGGAGCGTGCGGCGGGAATGGCGGAGCAATTGTTCCTCGATTCGTACTTCCGTGCGGGCCTGGTTGAGTTGAACATAGGTCCGTTCCACCCGGGCGACAATGCGGATCACTTCCCTGCGAAAGTCCGACAGGGCAATCTGTTGGTTTCTACGGGCAATATAAATATCGGCGTGATTAACGGTAACACCGAACCCGCGCAGCAGCGGTTGCTTAAGTTCAATTCCCAGATCGGCTGTGTGCGAGGGATTAATGTCCGGCGGCAGACCGGAGGAACTGTGAAAGTCCTGATAATTGTCCGAACCGGTCAGTGAAATTGTGCCGCCGGTGGAGAGCAGTTTCTTAACTCCTATCTGGCTTTGCAACTGGTCTTCATTGTTCATGCCTATTGGGAAGGATCCCCCCAGCGTGGATGGAAAGGGTGTAGGCTCATTGAGGTGCTGATACTGCACGCTGCTCACCAGAGACGGATCAAAAGCCGCCTGAGCCTGAATAATCTGGGTTTGTGAAATAGACGGCACGTAGGCCTGAATTTTGATGGACAGGTTGTGACTCAGGGCGTCTTCAATGGCTTGCCGCAAGGTCATGGATGTTGATGGCGGGTGGCCATGCAACGCCACCGCCGCGCCGCCCTGCGTTGTCGCCGGTATCACAGCGGCATCCGCGTTATTGGCCGCGGTTGCCGGCATTTCATGTACACCCTGATCGACCGGCATCACAGAGGGTTGGGTCAACAGGTGACCATCGGCTAGATCATGGGCCAGGATGCTCCGGTAGAGGCCCTGCCCACCGCCATCACCGCCTGCTGTGCCAAAAGGCGAGGCGCACGCGGCCATACCGCAAGCCGCCAGCCCGCCCAGTGCCGCGGCACCGAGATGTCGGATCGCCCGCGCTAAGCGAGTCGCAGTTGCCGGCTGCAAGGATGATCGGTTGGTGTTGAGTGCCCGGTGGTTCAGCATCATGCGTCAATTTCTCACAACCAAAGTTTCATGCGCAGAAAGTCAATCAGGCTGCGGGTCCATATCCAGATATAGTGGCGGTGTCCAACATGGATGCGTGCGGTGCCTTCCATTCCCGGCCGCAGCCAGACCGGGGTTTTCAGCAGAACCGCGCGGACGTCAAAAACATTTCGTTTGCGGTGGATGGTGGCCAGCGGATCAATGCGCACCACACGAAATGGAATCTCTATTCCTGGATAGGATGCGGTTACCATCCGGCCGTGTTGCCGCGGCTGTACGTAAAGAATATCGGAATCGGATACACGTATCCGAGCCAGCAGCGGTGTCAGCGGAGCCACTTTAAAAAGCGTTTGGCCCAGTTTCACCGGCGATCCGATCCGGCGTTGCAGCCGTCCGGAAAGCACCGTGCCGCTGATCGGCGAACGCATGGTGGCCAGCACAATGCGCCGTGCCAACAGCCGCACCCGGGCCTGCTCGGCATTAACACCGTCATCGGCGATCTCCACATCGGCGAATTTGCCGCGGCCTTGCGCGATGTCTGCCTGCCGCCGGTAAGCGGACAGCTTGGCCTGAGCTGCCGCCAATTCGTCGCGTAGCCGGGCCGTGTGCAATTCGGCCAGCACCGTTTGGCCCGCCACTACCCGCGTTCCCGGGTGTACAAAAACCGCCTTGATGTAGCCGTTAAATGGAGCGGTGACCATGGCCTGTCGAACAGGCTCCAGTGTAAAGGGCGCACTGATGCGGAACGTGCCGATACCCAGACAAACCCAGGCCAGCAGTGCCGCGACCACAACCGCCGTGAGCTTAGCCCAGGTATGGCGAGGGCCTACAATGTGGGCGAGCATGGCACGGCTGCTTTGCGCCCAACGTGCGCCAAACCATTTATCATGGCGGTACAGGTCAACGAGCCGCGGCGAAACCAGGTCCAATGTCAGCCGGAGCGCCTTGATGTCGTTGGCTGAAAGAGAACGCTCCGGCGGCAATTCCAGCAGCAGGACTCCCATCACCGTGTCACGACGAATCGGCAAGGCGCAGATTGAACGAGGGCTTTCCCCGGCGGCCAGCCGGGCGGTACATCGGGTAACGTAGGTAGACCCGGGCGGCGCGGGGAAAATAATTTCACAATCCTGGTCGAAACATTCCTCCATGGCCGTTTCCAGATTCTGCACGAGCTGCATTTTTCGCAGGATGCGTTCAGTCTGACTCATGGCCAGAAGTCGCACCGTTCGGCCACGCAACATGCCCAGCGAAACCCGCGAGGCCTGCCACTGCGAGGCGATCTTATTGCACACGGCCATGGCCAGAGACATAAAACGTTCGCTGGAGGCCGTTGCCGCAATAACTTCGGCCGCCTTGGAAAGATTCGTTGCTTTGGCTTCCGCGGCCGCGACGCGGGCTTGCAATTGATCCAACGAATCCTGCGAGACGGCAATGTGCAGCACCGGCTGGTTTGGGGTTGTACGGGCATCCATGGATGCTTCCTTATTGTGAGCCACGGCAGATTCTTGAGCCGGGTTGCAATCTAGTGGGCGACCTTGTTGACTCCGACGGCGGCCCGGGATGTCTCATGCCGCCGGTTGGAGTTTTCCGCCGATTCTGCCATTGGGAAACGCACGCTGACCTGCTGGCCGGCCGGCAGATGGCCGGGGTTGGGCACCTGTACGTGCACCAGCAATGTGCCGCTGGCGGAATCGGCCACACTTGCAATGCCGATTATTGTACCCGCCGCCGTACCGCCCGTGGCAAAATGGACCAGCGCCGATCTGCCGATGCGGAGTTTTATGGCTACGGCCAGGGGCACGGGCACATGAATCTTGAGCGCTGTAATCTGTACCAGCTGCAGAATTTTTTGGAAGGCATTCACGGACTGCCCGACGTGGGTGTAGCGAATTTCAATAATTCCCGCAAATGGGGCCAGAATCTGCCGGCGGCGGACGGCCAATTGAGCCAGACTGTATTCAAGCAGATCATTTTTATGTTTAATTTTGGCCAGAGCCAGGGAGAGCCGGGCAATGGTAACTTTGAGTTTTGCACGCTGTAATTCAAAGGCGGTCGCCGCTTTTTGTGTAAAGGCCCATTGCGTTTGTTGTAAATCAACCTGGTCGTGGCGGAGCTGGGCCTCCGCAGCCTGCACCTTGAGGGTACTCTTTGCTGACAGCCGGGCGATACGCATACGTAAGACCTGGCGCGACGTGTTGAGGGAAACCAGCAGTTGGCCGGTCCGAACCGCAGCTCCACGCCGGACGGGCATGGCCGCCACGATGCCCGGACGAGCAAAGGCCAGGATCACATCGCGGCGCGGTTGAGCCACGGCAGGGTAGGACACGCTCTTGGCTCCGGCCACCGTCGGCAGGAGAACCAGTCCCCACCCGAAGATCATCGGAATTGCCGCAGCGAATGGGAAGCGAACATCCGCAGATCGCATCAGAGAATCCTCATATCTAAGACCAGACCAGGGCCAATGACCCGCCCTTGATCAAAGCGAAAATATTACCGTCAACCGCGGGCGAATGCCAGCGACATCCGTTGCGGCCAAAATTATAAAACATGATGCTGGCGGTGCCGGATCAGCCCGAGGGCGGGAAGAGCACTGGAGGTAAGCCGTGATGACCGCTGCACTTTGATCTTGCCAAAACTGCAATGCACCCGAAATAGTGCATTTGAGCTAATCAATTGCTAATATATCCGGGCGACTTAGAAGGAGTGCCTCTGACCTGAGGCAATAATAATTATGATTCATCCCACCGCCATGATTGATCCTGCGGCGAATCTGGATGCCACGGTAAGCGTCGGCCCGTATGCCCTCATTGAAGGCCCGGTTACCATCGGCCCGAACTGTACTATTCACGCCCACGCCAGAGTCAACGGGCCGCTTACCATGGGCCGCAGCAACCGGGTTCATAGCTTCGCCATCCTGGGGGATACCCCGCAAGATCGAAAATTTCAAAACCAAGATAGCGGCGTGGTGATCGGTGATGAGAATATTTTTCGCGAAAATGTGACGGTACATCGTGGCACGGGGGGCCACACGGCTATCGGTTCGCATTGCTTTCTGATGGTGGCCAGCCATGTGGGCCACAATTGCCGCGTGGGCAACCATGTAACGTTGGTCAATGGGGCATTGCTGGCAGGCCATGTGGTGGTACAGGATAATGCCATCATCGGTGGTAATTGTGCGGTGCATCAGCATTGTCGCGTCGGCCGGTTGGCCATGATCAGCAACGTGTCCGCTCATAATACAGATATTCCGCCATTTTGCATTGCCATGAATATCAATATGGTTACGCAGCTCAATGCGGTGGGATTGCGCCGTTCAGGGATGAGTCGGGAAAGCCAAAATGCCCTGCGTGAAATGTTCCGCTGGATATACCGTACACGTGCGGGTGTGCCACTGGCCCGGGCGATGGACGAATTGCCGGCGGAACTGACGGCGGTGCCGGAAATTCAGGAGTTTGCGGCATTTGTGAAGACCACCCGGCGCGGCGTGGCCAGATTCCGGCCATGGTCCCAGCGCCATGGAGGCTCGGTCGCCGCAGAAACAAATTAACCGGCGGGCCCAGGCGCACAGGCGAATCACCGGCCATTCTCGGTTACAATGTACGCATGAAATCATCCATCGCCCGCATGTTTGACGCCAACGGCAATCGCGCCCGCGAAGCCTATCGTGTGCTGGAGGATTATGCCCGCTTCGTCCTGGCCAGCCAGGCGCTGGCGAGCCAAATCAAGGCCGATCGCCACCAACTCGCCCATGTCCTGCAAACCTTGAGTCTGGCCGATGGTTTTATCTACCGGGATGTCCCAGGCGATGTGGGTACGGGCATCAAGGCGGTGGATGAATTTGAGAGACGTAATCTCGCTGATGTGGTGGCCGCCTCCGCCAAGCGCTTGGCTGAAGCCTTGCGGGTGATGGAAGAACTGGCCAAAACGATGTCGCCCGATGCCGCGGGAACTCTGGAATCCATGCGTTACCATGGATACACCGTCGAACAAATCCTGTTGCGCGCGGCCAGGGGGCAACAACAGCAACAACGGCTGGCGACGGTAAAACTGTGGGTATTGCTGACGGAGTCTCTTTGCCGTCATCCATGGCAGCAAACGCTTGAGGCCATACTTGCCGGCGGGGTGGACTGCGTGCAACTGCGCGAAAAATACTTGACGGATGCGGCCCTGCTGCATCGCGCCCGTGCGGTGGTAGCCGCGTGCCGGACGGCCGGAGTTTTAGCCATTGTCAATGACCGCGCCGATATTGCCGTTCTGGCCGGTGCGGACGGTGTACATCTGGGCCAAAGCGATCTGCCCTGCGCGGACGCCCGCAAAATTACCGGGGCTGATTTTTTCATCGGTGTATCCACCGAAAACATTGAGCAAGCCCGCCAAGCTGTGCTCGATGGGGCCAGCTACATCGGGGTTGGCCCGATGTTTCCCACGGCAACCAAGCCTAAACTCCACATCGCAGGTCCGGCTTCTGCCCAGGCGGCGGTGGCGGAAATTCCCATCGCCTGTATTGCCATCGGCGGCCTTACCGCCGAGAATATCGGGGCGGTGACCGCTGCCGGTGTAACGGCGGTGGCGGTGTGTTCCGCAGTGCTTGGGGCAGAGGATCCGCAGGCCGCGTGCCTGAAAATAAAGAGTCAATTGACCGCGACATCGCGGCCGGGATTGCCAACGGGGGCAAACGTCGGCAATCCCGGCAACCATTGGACAACACCCGCGGGTTAAAGGGGCCAAGGATGGCAAATGCGACACCCGACGATAGATCCCCATCCGTGGCTCAACGGGATGCCGGGCCGGCGTCTTCCGACACCACGGCACGGTCATCGAATCGTCCAGGTGAAAGCTTCATTGGCCATGCGAATTTGATGTCGCGTTTAACGCTGGTTTCACGCGTCTTTGGTCTGCTGCGTGATAAAGCCTGCAGTTATTACCTGGGAGTGGGAACCGATTGGTCCGCTTTTTGGATGGGGTTTCAGTTTCCCAATTTGTTCCGCCGTATTTTTGGCGAGGGGGCCTTGAACGCGGTGTTTCTGCCGGTTTACAAACGCGTTGGCCGTGACCATGGACAACCCGCCGCCACCCTTCTTGCCCGCGTGGTGGCCACGCTGCTGGTGATGATGTTTGCCGTCATCATCATCCTGGGCGATGCCGTGCTGGTGCCGGCGATTTTTTCGCCGCATACGTTGCCGGCGAATCGGCTGGCCGCGGCCATGATTGCCCTGATGTTGCCTTATTCGCTGCTGATTTGCTTAACCGCGTTTTTTGCCACGGTGGCGTCCGCGCATGAACGATTTGCCGCCCAGTCCCTGGCCCCGGTGATCGTTAATATTTTGATGATACTGGGAGCCGCTCTGCCGGTGTGGCTGTTCACCAGTGCGTATTCAATTCAGCAGCGCGTCTTCTGGGTGGCCGGGGCCGTGTTGCTGGCGGGTATGCTGCAGGTGATGTTGATGGCGGTGAGCCTGCGGCGTGCCGGAGTGGGCATCGGCACAAGCTGGAATTGGCGGGCCGTGGGCTTGCGCGATGTGCTGGTTCCCATGCTGCCCATGATCATTGGTTTTTCCGCTGTGCAGCTCAACACGTTCATGGATTCCCAGATTGCCTGGTGGCTTTCGCCCGATGGACATGGCGGCCGAATGGTGTTCATGTTCCTGGGTCAGCACGTACATGTACCCATGCTGGCGGGGGCTTTGGGCAAGCTTTCCGTGGCGCAGCGCATCTATCTGCTGCCCGTGGGCGTGTTCGGCGTGGCCACGGCCACGGCGGTGTTTCCGAAAATGTCGGCGGCGGCGGCCATGGGTGACACCGCGGAACTCAAGAGCCTTCTGCGGCAGGCCCTGTGCAAGAGCCTGTTTATCAGCGTACCCACCACCATCGGCATGATTCTCATCGCGCCGCTGTTGATCACCGCCATTTATTTCGGGGGGCGCGTTACGGCCGACGACGTGGCCCGCGCCGTATGGGCGGCCCGCTGGTTCTGTGCCGGCAT
Organism: Planctomycetota bacterium; assembly: GCA_021851715.1. Lineage (GTDB taxonomy): Bacteria > Planctomycetota > Phycisphaerae > WQYP01 > WQYP01 > JABEVA01. The sequence goes on along the minus strand of JAJZCR010000023.1, from coordinate 19,462 downwards.
ATGGGCCTTTGAGCTGCAGATGATTCTGCTGCGGGTGTTTTACGCTCTGCGCGATGTCCGCACTCCCATGCACGTGGCGGTGGCCATGGTGGCCTTGAATTTTACGCTTAATCTTTCGCTGGTGTGGTTCATGCAGGAGGGCGGCCTGGCCGCCAGCACCAGCCTGGCTGCGATAGGCCAATGCGGCCTTCTTTTGTTTATTCTGCGCCGGAGGCTGGGCAGCCTGGGGCTGGCCTCATTGCGCCCGATGCTGGCCAAGGCGTTATTGTGCGGAAGTATCATGCTGCTGGCGGCGGGCAGCGTGGATTTGGGGCTGGGGGAATTGCCCTGGTTAAGTACGGAACATCGACTGCTCGGTGCCTGGGTGCGTTTGCCTGTGACCGTGCTAGTAGCCCTGTTCGCCTACGGCATTTCCGCCCGCCTGCTGGCCATGGAGGAATTACAGCACGTGCCCATTCTGCGATGGCTGGCCCGGCACCCGGGTACACAGCGTTAATCCATCAGAAGTCAGTGCATGGTGCCGGTTATTTGACCCCGGGTGGAACGGTCATCACGGGACAGCCGGCGTCACGCACGACCGTCTCCACGGTGTTGCCGAGAAAGAACCGCCCGGTATGCGTTAAGCCGTGATTGCCCATCACAATGATTTCCGCCTGCCACTCCCTGGCCACCGCCAGAATTTCCACCGCCGGATCACCGATGCGTACAAATTGCGATGCCTGTGCGGCATGCACTTCGGAGGCCAGGTTGGCACACCATTGTTTGCCATCCGCGGCAAGTTTGCCCAGCATTGAAGGTGTGAGTCGCGGCAACTGCGCTTGCTGCGTTTCCGCGCAATCGACCACGTAGACCATGGCCAACTGGGCATGAAGGCGATCAGCCATGGAGACGGCCACTTCCAGAGCCTGCCGGGCGGATGGCCCGGGATCCACCGCCACCAGGATGCGGTTCCAACCCTTGGGATTCAGCGCACTCACAGGGAGTGTGTCCGGGCGAATGGCCGCGGCTGGACTGGGGGTATTCTGTTCCGGCCCGGCCGTCAGCACCGTTCCGGATCGCCGCCGATCTACCATGCGATTGTGACTCATGGCGTTATCTCCTGTGCAGCCTGCCGGGTCGAATACCTGAGCGCCTCAGGCCGTACTGCGTGCGGCCGGGCCACGAAACAGCACTACAGCCGTCACCGTGAGACCAAGGGCATGCGCCGTCGCCGAAAAATAGATTTTTGTGCAGACGCATGTTTCACCTGTGTCAGACTGCTGATTCAATAGCGATGTTCCGCGGTAAACCGCATGGCCGCAGCCGCAATCGCGTTGCGATATTCACGGCGTACAGTATTCTGCGGTTCGGCCACGGTAGCCATATTGGCGACATCGCGCAGCTCGTTGATGGATCCAATGTTGTGGTTTTGCAGCCACATGGCAATTTCCGCTAAAACCGGTTGCGCATAGTCCGGCCCATTTTCCAGCAGCGAAGTGGTCATTTGAGCTACATCCGCACCGGCCATAATGGCGCGCACCACATCCGTGGAACCATGGATGCCGCCGGTAATGGCCAGGGACAGCCTCGTCCAGGGAGACAAAACAGCCAGCCAGTCCAGGCGCATCGCCAGATCGGCACGGTGCGGCGAACTGGTGCGGAACATTTCGCGCTCAATGGAGGTAGAGGGACCAAGCTGAAAAAAGCGATTGAACAGCACCACTCCATTGATGCCGATCCGTTCCAACTGGTGCACGATGTTCGGCAGGGAGGAAAGATATGGATTTAACTTGATGGCCAGGGGAATACTGACCGCATCACGCACACGCTGCGTCGTTTCGAGCAGTTGCCGTTCCATTTCCGCGCTGGTTTGCGCCGGATTCATGGCCATCAAAAACACGTTGAGTTCCAAGGCATCCGCCCCATGATCCGCCACGCGGCGAGACAGTTGCACCCAGCCGTCAAGCGTGCGACAGTTCAGTGATGCGATCACGGGAATGGCTATGATGCTTTTGATATAGGCTAATGTTTCCAGGTAGGTGTCGGGGTGTCCCTGCCGGGTTGGACGGGTCCAGCAATGTTCGGGAAAATCTTCGTTGGTGACAGGCGGCGCGAAAGCGTCGATTGGTTCGCGGGGCATATCTTCTTCAAACAGGGAATGCATGACGATGGCTCCTACGCCCGCATTCTCCAGCCGACGTACAAAACTGGTGTCCCGCGTCAAGGGAGAGGCTCCAACCAGCAAGGGCGATTTTAAGGCTAAGCCCAGATATTCCGTACACAATGAGGGCGTGGGCTTAACATCGCTGGAGCCATTGCTATGAGCAGTTATTTTGTTATTCAAATGATCGCCTTTCTCCAAGTTACATACCAAGCGGGAATTCCCGACTCTGCACCCAACATTATCGACATAACAGGGTCGAGCGGACATCGGGCAGTTTGCTTGTCCGGACATAGGACTATTTCCGTAATTGCGCGTAGGGAATTAACCGATACCACAGAGCCTGCGACCGCCACTGCAGACGCAAAAAGTCTTGATGGCCGCCATTCCAGTAACGCGACTTTTGTCAGTTTGGGATTTATGTCGAGCTGATTGTTGGGGATCCTGCGCCGATAGCATCGCAATCTGGCCCGGGCGATAAACAAACGTGCCGAAGGCGGCACCGATGGCAACCTTGAATTTCTAGCCCTTCATGTGTGTGGTCGCGATTGAACTCACCGGTAAAACGGTGCCATCCGCCGGAACCATCAGGCTGGCGGGGCGAAATCGCTTCACCAGGTGTACCAATCCGGCTTCCTTCTGGTGTTCAACCAGCGTCAATCCCCCCAGCGACATGAATTCCTTCCAGTGGAGGCATGCCGCAGATTCCTTGGGTCTTTTATCCTGTCGCGGGCGCGTGGGCAGGCGGAGGAGTCTGCCCCGGGGTCGCTCCGCAGTGTCCACGCCAGTCAACAGGTCGGCGGGCGTCTGGCTAAACGTCCAATGTACGCCGCAATCCGATTCCGCGGTGGCTGCTGGTCCAGAGCTTGGCAGGCGAATCTGGTAATCCACGCTCAAGGGTGTACGAGCCACTGCTGTGGCCGGACCATCCGTGGGAATAAACCATTTCGCCAAATAAAAAAAGGCCTTTCGCAAGGCCTCAATCTCATCATCGTGCAGGGGGGTTCGTACGGAAATATCGCGAATCATCCGGCTGATGGCTGAGAGCGACTTGACGGACTCTGTTGCCGCCAGATCGAAATGGCCCGACAGTGGCGGAGTGGCGGACGATCGATTGGAATTGACCGCTTCGCGCATGTTGGTCAAAACGGCCTCTGGACTGAACGGCTTGGCCAGATAACGGCTTGCCCCGCAGAACGCCGCCTCCAGGGCGTCGGCTGGCTGACACATGCAGGAAAGCATAATCACGGGGATATTGCTGGTGCTGCGGTTACAAGTCAACTCCCGGCATATTGAGTAACCATCCACATCCGGCAGCATCATATCCAGTATCACGACATCTGGATGCTGGCTTCGAGCCAGCCGCAGGCCGTCGGTTCCGGTTTCCGCCTTGAGATATTCCCAGCCCGCCATTTGCGCCAGCTGACCGAGCATCTCATTAATATCGCGATCATCGTCAATAATTAAAACTGTCTGTGCCATGGAAGCCATTCCGCCAAAACTACTTGTCCCGCCGATCCAATCAATCCCCGCCTGCCGGGGAAGATCTCGCACATGCCGGACGTTGGAATTATAGCCCAAAAACGTCCATTAAGTGCTAATAATTAAAGTATCGACCAGATGACGGGAGTTTGAAAAATATGAGTCCTGCTATAATAATCCGTGGCAAGCCATGTTCGCTGTCGCCCAATGGGGTTAATATTGGCAAATGCGAATGTTTGGTTGGCCGCTGGAGTTGCCAGGATGTCCCCGTCACTGCCCACCGTCGTTCAATTACGCCAAGCGGTTAAAATCTTTCTGGATTACGCTTATAAGGACGCTTCGATTCCGCCCACAGTAACGCAGCGTGTAGCCCCGCTTTATGCGGTGTCCGACGATGCACCGGTGCAGCCGCAATGGTTCGAAACCCAACCGCAAAATAATCGTACCTCTTACGTGTTGCGTCTGGGCCATCGTGCCTATCCGCACATGAAGCTGGTGCTGGAGGAGTCCCCGGATGGCACCGGGTATTTTTTTCGCGCCGATGCGCACGACCGCCACCTGCACGCTCCGCAAGGCTCGGCTGATGCCAAAGCACTGGAGGAACTTCGGCGCGTTAACCTGCATCTTGTGGAGACCATTGAGTATGCCTGGGCTAAAGTGGGGATTCCCACTTTTCGTGAATATCTGCGACAGGCGGTGGAACGCAGCACCCGAGAATCAACGCCATGATTGTTCTCTTCGGGCAACGATGCGGAGTCGGGCAACCCTAATTCGAAAAAACGGATGCGAATACAAAACGCGGTGCGCCAGCTTCGTCCAGACTGGTCTTTGACGGCGGCCTGTGGCCCGGTACCGCAAAAGCAGGCAACGTGTGAGAACCGCCGGCCATTTTTATCAGGACGATGCCTCCAACGACCACATTCTGACGATTGGCCTGGCGGCCCCGTTGTGTCGCACCAGAGATGACATTTTAACTTTGGTGTGACAAACTCGTGGCACCGCTTTACCGCGGCAAGGGCTTGGCTTAAACTCACTGGGCTAAAGATGGGACGGCTGTCGACGGGGTGTTTCCGTTGCAGACCGGCTGGTTTTCTTGCGGAACATAAGCATGGCTTTTACCAAATCAGAGCGGCTGGCCCAGTTGCCACCCTACATCTTTCTTGAAATTGACAAGAAAAAGCGGAATTTGCTGGCTGCGGGCAAGGATGTGATTAACCTGGGGGTGGGCGATCCGGATTTGCCGACGCATCGGTTCATCATTGATGAGATGGCCAAGGCTATCTACGATCCGAAAAATCACCGTTACCCGTTTGATGAGGGCGTGCCGGCTTTTCGCAAAGCTGCTGCGGCGTTTATGCAGCGGCGTTTTGGCGTGTCCGTGGATGCGGATCGGGAGCTGATTACCACGATCGGTTCCAAGGACGGTATTGCCCATTTGCCGCTGGCGGTGATCAACCCCGGTGATGTGGTGCTGGTGCCGCAGCCGGGATATCCGGTCTATGCCACCGGGACGACGTTTGCCGGTGGACGGGTTTTTACCATGCCGCTGTTGGAATCGAATAACTTTCTGCCGGATCTGCAGGCCATACCGGAAGATATTCGGCGGCGGGCGAAATTGCTGTGGTTGAATTATCCCAACAATCCGACCGCGGCTACGGCCCCAGTCGAATTTTACCGCCAAGCGGTGGAAATGGCGCGCCAATACAACTGGGTGATTGCCAATGACCTGGCTTATGGGGAGGTATATTTTGAGCAAGCTCCAGGAAGCATTCTGGAAATTCCCGGGGCTTCTGAGATAGCCATTGAATTTCATTCACTTTCCAAAAGCTTCAATATGACGGGATGGCGCATCGGCTGGGCCACGGGCAATGCGGCCATTGTTGCAGCCCTGGGCCAGGTGAAAGGCAACGTCGATTCCGGGCAGTTTAACGCTATTCAGGTGGCTGGGGCGGTCGCACTGGAACATTACGACCATCCGGACATTAAAAAGCAGATGGCCATTTACCGTGCCCGCCGCGATGCGCTTCACAGCGGGCTTGGCAGTCTGGGCTGGAAATTTCGCAAGCCGACCGCAGGTTTCTTTTGCTGGGTCAACACGCCGGGTGGGTTGCCATCCATGGATTTATGCGCCCGTTTGCTTGACGAAGCGCACGTTGTCACTGTACCGGGGGCGGGGTTCGGTCCGGCCGGCGAGGGCTATTTACGTATGGCCCTGACCGTGGACGAAGCCCGGATTCACCAGGCCGTGCAGCGTATCGGAGCATTGAAATGGGCGAGCGTGCGTTAGATTGTGTACACAGGGGATTGTGTAAGTGGCCAACCTCCCATCCAGCAAAATAGTCGGCAATTCAACCCGGGACATCCGGCGCATGGTGGCGTGGATTGTGGTGGGCATTGCCATAGCCATCACGGTGGTAGCGGCCATTCAGGCCCGCCAGCGGCAGCTCAAAAAAGAGCGAACGCACAGCACGCACCAAGTCAATGATTTTGATCGCTGGATGACGGAGGTGCCGCAATTTCTGCATCAGCACGTCAACTACGTGTCGGATAGCTTTCCTACGCCGCCGGTTACGTTGCTGGTTTTTGCTCCCCTGACCTGGATATCTCCTCCCAATGCACAGTTTGCCTGGGTGTGCTGCAAATTCTTTCTGGCCTCGGGAATATTCCTTTTGGCTCTTCAAATGGTCCGGCGTACCGGCGTGGAACCATCCATCCTGGCGCTGCTATTGGTATTGGCGGTCTGGTTATGGCCGGTGCTGGGCGATATGCAGGAGGGACAGACCAATTTGCTGATGCTGTTGCCGCTGACTGCGGGCTTGTGGTTTATTCAGAAGGATCATTGGCCCGGGCAAAGCCTCGGCGGATTGCTGGTGGCGCTGGCAATATGCATCAAGGTGACGCCGATTATTTTCCTGCTCTACCTGCTGTGGCAAAGACGTTTTCTGGCGTCGCTGGGGGTGCTGGTGGGCATGGGCGTATGGCTGCTGGCCGTGCCGGCCCTGGTTTTTGGCTGGCATCAGAACCTGCTTTGGCTGAACCAATGGGTTCACATTATGATTTTGCCATACGTGGAACATGGCCGGGTGGAATACTATGTCGGCCAGTCGGCGCCAAGTTTCCTTTCCCGGTTGTTCCGGCATGTGCCGGCGTTTATGTACAACAAGCACACCGGGCACCCGTTGCCGCAATATGTCAACGTATGGAACCTGTCGCGCCAGGCCAGCGACTGGCTGATCCGTGGCATTCTGGTGGTAGTGGGCGTCGTTGGTTTAATCTGGATGCGAGCACGGGTTGCAAACGCCCGCAGCCGCGATTACGTGCTGCAAATTGGCGCGGTGGCGGCATTCATGCTCTGGGCTTCACCGCGCACATGGGTTCCGCATTATGTGTCGCTCATCTTTACCCTGATGGCCGTGGCCATGGTGCTCAGCGATCCGGCGCAGGAATACACCAGGCGACGGCAGGCTGCGCTGGCTTTGGCGGCGGCGGCTTTCCTGATGTTTTTAACCACGGACATCGGCAAGGTGTTCGGCCCCAATGGGCACCGCTGGCTCTTAACCATCGGGGTATCACTGTGGGGTTCGGTGCTGCTGATGTACGTGATTTTCACGGCACGCCAAAAACAGCGCAAGGCGGTTGCATCGCCGGCACCCATGGAATCTTAGCCATGCCGCACCATGCTTATATCGGGTTGGGCAGTAATCTCGGTAATCGGGAAGCGAATATCGGCGGGGCAATCCGGCGCATGGGGCTGCTTGGGCGGACGCTGGTCATCAGGCAATCGGACCTGCTGGAAAACAAGGCTGTCGGGGGTCCGCCGGGTCAGGGCGATTATCTCAACGCGGTGGTGGAAATGAGCACGGAGCTGGAACCGGCGCAACTGCTCCAGGGGCTGTTGGCCATCGAAAGCTCCATGGGCCGCGATCGTGGTTGCGAGGTGCGTCATGGTCCGCGCGTGATTGACCTGGATATTCTCCTGTTTGACCAGGTGGTATGCGATGCACCGGGCCTGACGATTCCGCATCCGCGCCTGGCGGAAAGAATGTTTGTGCTGGTCCCCCTGGCCGAGCTGGTGCCGGATTTACGGCATCCGGTACTGAAACTCTCCATACGTCAACTGCTGGAACAAGCCGGTTCGGTGCCGCCGTCGCCGGGTGCATCGCCAATCTGAATATCTGTGGTGCTGGCTGCGGCCATGGAGGGCCTGGCGGCCTGGGGTTCATACGTAACATGGTGGGACCAGGCCCGGGCTACTGCAACTGCCATTTTCGCCGCAGAAACCATTCGCAGGAAAGGGCCGCAATAAACAGCAGAAAAAACACCTTGTTATTGTACAAAGGGTATGCCGTTCGCTGGATTTTTGATTCCCTGGGCTGGGCGGCTTGAATTCGCCGGGCCAAAGCATTAATCCCGGCCAGTTCGGCATAGCTGCCTCCCGTGAGTCTGGCGATCCGCTGCAGGATGGCCGGCCTGGCGGCGAGTTTGTCCATTTCACCGCTTGGCGAAATGACATAAAAATCGCTGGCATCCTGGCCCAGGGAGTGGCCGTGCATGTTGGCGGTAAAGACCACGTGATATTTGCCCAGTCCGTGGGGCATGATACGGCGTTTGTACATGCCCGGCTGGCGGGCTTCGGCGTGTAAGCGAACGGTGCGGGTTTTACCGGCAGCATCGCTAATCAGGGCGTGTACGTCGGCATAGCGTGTGGATTGGCCGTGCATATCCGTTACAGCCACGCGCAATCGCACGGACTCGCCCGACTGATATCGCTGTTTACGGATCATGGCGGTGACGGATGGCCCATTGGAAGTTTTGGTCTTGGACTGGCCGGCCAGCCATTCCACCAGTTGGCCCCAAAATCGCTGATAAGGCGACTTGGCTCCCAGCGTGCGCAAAATAAGCCGCCAGCGATAAGTGGTGTCGCCGGCGAAAGCGGCGCTACGACCCTTGCCATAATGTTGCACCGCCAGGACGATGCCGGGTTTGCCGTTCACGTGGGCCGCCGGATCGGTGAGCAGCACGGTAGCCCCGGCCTTGGGGCCGGCAAAAGCCACGCAACCTTCCAGATCCGGCAGGTGTTGAAGGGCGGGCTTGCCATTGGGCTGCGTAAACCAACCCGTAATGCCTTGTAAAATAGGACTCGCGGCACCAAAGGCCGTCAATTGAGGAACGAAAGCCGCCGATAGCTGCGACGGCGTGGTCATTTGCAGGTGAACCGGGAATACCGGTGCCATCCTGGATTCTCCCCAGCCGCCGACGGCGAAATTTCGCTGGCCGCCGATCATGATAAAACCCGCTCCATGCTGCACCGCCTGTTGAAGGTCTGACTGTTGCTGTGGGGAAAGAAAATCCGCGCTGACATCGCCAAGCATGATGACTTTGAAACGTTCCCATTGTTTCAGGGTGGTGGGCAGGCCGGTAAGGGTCTTTCCACCGGCACTTCCGCGAATCATAAAATATCCCGGGCGGGTGCGGATCAGGCTTACCAGACTGATGTTGGGATTCATGGCCAGATCGTTGTACAACGGGCCTACTTCCGGCCGCACTCGGCCTTCGATGTACAACATCCGGATTTTAGGATTGGTGATCAACATGGGAAATTCCTGCTCGTTGCCGGCGGTGGACCGCTCTTCGGGCAACACGGGAATGCGCATATGCAGTACCAGCCGGCCCACGTGGTGAGGTGTAAACTCAAGTTTCACGCTTTGGGGTGCATGACCGGAATGCAGGACCAGTCGATGTGACTGCAATGGTTTCTTGTCGTGATCCAGAAAAACGCGAACCGTGCGATCGCTGAGCGAGGTGGAACGTATGACCGCGGTCAGCGTGACCTGGGTATCCACCGGTGCGGTTTGCGGACCATCAATGCGGACAATTTCAATTTGCGGTACGCCCGTCGCTTTAGCCGATGTACTGCCAACGCGTATTGTATAAACCGGCATGCCCAGGTGTCGCAGTGAACCGATTTTGCCCGGCCCATTTTGTATGCCGTCGCTGAAGAGCACCACGGCGGTGGCACCGGAATTCGTGGCCATTTTAATAGCCGTGGGGAGATCGGTTACGGTGCCGTTGGGTGCGATGCCGTTCCATTCCCGGGGTGAGGCAAGGGGGCCGTTATGTTTGCCGTCATAGGCAAAGCATAGGAAGTGAAACTGGCCCCGGAGATCTTTCAGCAGCATTTTTGCGCCCAGGGTGCTTTGCAGGTAACGGCTGGGCTGGTTGGGGGCATCGTTAACGCTCATGGACCCGGAAGCGTCAATCACCACACCCAGCCTGCTGATATGGTGGGGGCGCTGGACCAATGCCAGCACAGGTTGAAACAACATGAGCAGCAAAAAAATGGCGGCGACCAGGCGCAGCGCAAAAAGGATCCCTATCTGCGATTTGCGCAGATAACCGAAAACAGTTTTATAAAAAAGCCAGATGGTAAGTCCCACGGTTGCCGCGGTAAAAGCCAGCGCTACGGGTACTGAGCGCATCCCGGGCAAAAGGACAGCCGCTATTGCGAAGATAACCGCGGCAATGCCCGCCGCCAGACTGATGATCGAGTTTTTTCCCGCATCCTGCCTGCCGCCAGCGTGATCCTTGCGCCCGGACCTGCGCAGTTGGGAAATCCCGTAACCAATCAAAGCGGTTCCCAGCACCAACACCACCAATGCCCACCAGGCGGCACCGTGCTGGCCGAGAAAATGAATTTCAATCGCTGCGATCGTCATGAGTGTCATCCGTTATCGCCATATTGAGCCGGGAAAGTTTTCCATTAAGCCCAGTCTTGGATTAACGTGGCCGGACCAATTTTGTTGTCCCGCCTCCGGGTGCCGCCGGTGCTGCTTGGCCTTGGAGGCTTCGCCGGGATACGTTGCGCTGGGGCGTTTTTAGGTTTTATCCAGCAGATTAAGCACCATGCCGGTGGCCAGCTTCGGATAAAAGAACGTGCTTTTCTGGGGCATAAGTTCGCCGGCGGTGCAAAGTTCCCGCACCGCCGCAAGCGGCGTGGGCTGCAATAAAAAGCCAGCCTGAAACTGTCCCGCAGCACATAATTGGCCGACCTCCTGGGCTTCATGTGGAAACGCCCATTGGAGGGTTTTTCCTTCGGCAAATGTGGGAGCAACAATTTTGTCAAAGACCAGATGCTGTAAAATAGCAACATCCAGTTGTCGCCACGCCGCGGATTTACCTGCTAACTGCAAATCCTTGGGAAATTGGGCCAGCGGATCGGGGGAGGTAGGGAGTACGACCATGGCTTCTTTGGCATGGGGATCATAAATGCCCATGGCATGTGGGCCATATCCGGGTAGTTTTCTTTCCAGGTCGGCGAGTTGGTCTTTGCCAAAACGTATCGGCAACGCCTTGAGCATGGAGCCGGCCGCCGCCAGAAATTTGGTCAGAGAAAATCCGTTCAGATGAGCCACCACCCGGTGGGTGGGCAGCACGATCAAGCCGGGATCCTGCATGGCAATGAGCACAAACAGGGCATAATTGGCCGGATGGCTGGGGGGCAGGTGACCGCCGGCCTGGTCGGAGAGTTCCCGGCGATAGGTCAGGCACGTGCTGTAGCGATGATGACCGTCGGCAATATACAGGTGCTTGTGGCGTAACAACTGGCGGACCGCGGCTATGACCGCATCGTCTGTTACGACCCAGAGCTCTGAAAGTACGGTGTCGACACCATCCTGCGTGGGCAGGGTGGCGGTGGCCATCGGCGGGCGATTTTCAATGGCGGCGAAAAGGGTTTGGGTGACGTCATTGGCAGCATCATCGAAAAGGCCGAACACTGGTGAAAGATTGGCCGCCGTCGCCCGCATCAGCAGCAATCGGTCTTCCTTGGGGCCGCTGAAGGTTTGTTCGTGCGGATGAATAGCGGATTCGGGGCCGAATTCCTCCAATTGGACCCGGCAAAAAAGGCCCCGGCGGCGGTAAGTGACGCCATCATGGCGATAAATTTGCTGGTACGGGTACAGGCCCGGCTGAGCATCCTGATGCAAGATGCGCTCTGCTATCCAATCATGCAATGTTTGGCCGGCAGCTTTATAGGCTTCGGTTGGCCCGGCTCCCTTCGGGGGTACATGGGGTAAATCAACGGCCACAATGTTGTGCGGATTTCTGTTCAGCAGATGCGCCTTATCCGCAGCAGAGAGCACATCATAAGGTGGGGCCACCAAATCGGTCTGTTGTCGTTGCGGATAGCGAACTGCGGCCAGCGTTTCAATCAATACCATTTTTTACACCCTGTCTTAAAATCGTTGTACACACTTCTGTTCACCGCGGCATCGGCCCTGCCTCAACCGCCGGGAGTCCGCATTGTACGCGGATATCATGGAATGTCATCAACGGGTGGCAGCCTCCAGGTGAAGCGTTTGGCGTGGCGGAATACAGCGGCGAAACGTGTAATCCCGCCGCTGCGGTCCTGGCTCAAGCGTAAGGCCCGCAGGGCGGTGGCGGCCACCATGGCCCGGTGGTTGAGAAACTGCTCGTTCCTCTCCGCCATCGCCGCCAGAATCCCGGTGGCGGGGGTGCTGAAACGTGGCTTTATTATCGACTGTGGGTATGATCAAGACGTTGTGTTATTGACCGCCTCACAGCCGTCATCGGTTGTTGGGTGGCTGCTCGGGGCCATGACCGGGTTTTGACTTGGTTGGCGGTGGTCCGGCAGTTCGGGCGGGGATTTGTGCCATCGTGGAATGTGAAGCAGGAACAATGGCTACGTGCGGGATTATAAATAAGGGCAGTTCCGCCGGTATGGCGGAGAAATCGCGGCTCTGCCGCGATTTCGGCCATCGGGCGCATGGCGAACCAGCAACCAGTCGGGCCTGATATTAGGCGGCAGCCAGGTTCCGGGTTGCCCAATTTCTGTAACCGTTCAGGGCATAAAGGCCGGGGTTGTATTGTGACACTATTAAACTATTGCCCTGGTACCTTGCAGACTGTAATAGGCGCTACCGATGCCAAGATTTAGTCGTCGTGTATTCGTGATGATGATGTCCCAAGCGGCAACTGCCACAGTCGCCGTTAATATGCTGCCTGAGCGAGGATTATGGGGGCAGAACGCCTCCGAGCCGCCCGGCGACAATTCAGGCGCGGCTTTGTCGCGTATGAAATCGTGGTTACTCGACGCAAAAAGTGTTGTCCCGGTCAAGGATCATCGGCTTTTAACTCAGATTGATAAGGTTCACACCTGGGTACGGTCTTCATTCCAGATTTCGCCCGACGCTAGACCTCCGGCTAACGCCGAAGGGAGCAAAGTTCCATGCAAGCCATTGGTTATTGCGGCAGGAAAGCCCATGTCTCTACGTTTGCCCGAGACAGGGAGCCGGCTAGAGGCGTTTGTCCAAGTGAACCGTGGCGCTGCGCCGGGCAGCGGTGCTATTCTCGTGGTACAGGTGAATGGCCTGGAAATATTCCGTTCCGAAGTCTTGGACGCGGGCCAGCCGCCCATTCCGATTCAAGTTGACCTAAAAAAAACACGCGAGTTTTCATTGAGCGTCGCCCGACCAGCGGGAAAATTGCAAGCTGCGGATATTCTTGATTTTTCCTTATCCAAGTTGACTCTGACCAATGGCCGTGTGCTTTCACTTGGCGAAATATTTGGGGGGCCGGGTCTCACAGAACTTTCGGCCGCCGCAGCTCCCTTTTCGTTTCAATACGAGGGGCGGGATGTGCGGACTGAAATTGATTCATGGCAACGGCTAGTGCGCGTAACGGAGGAAACCGGCTGGACACGATACGAGATATCATACACCGACCCGGCCACACAACTGGAAGCGCGTTGCGACGTGAAGGTATTCAAAGACTTTCCGGCAGTGAATTGGGTGCTGCGATTGACTAACCATGGATCGGCTGATACGCCGCTGCTGGAAAACATCCTGCCGCTGGATTTAAATCTGGTTATCCCTGAGGAAGGAGACTTCATACTTCACCATTCCAATGGAAGCACTATGCGCACGAGTGATTTCCTGCCGATAGAGAGGCCCATTGGGGCTAATGACCGAATAGTGCTGGCACCGAACGGTGGCCGGTCATCCGATTCTGTTCTACCCTTTTTTAATTTACAGTGGCGGGACGGCGGCATGGTGGGAGCCATCGGTTGGACGGGGCAGTGGTCTATGTGTCTTCAAAATGACCGACAGCGATGCGCCTCGCTACAAGTGGGGCAGCAAACTACGCGGTTGAAATTGCACCCTGGTGAGAGTATTCGCACGCCGAGCATTGCACTGGTTCTATGGCAAGGTGACTCCGCTGTTTCAGGGAGTAATCTGCTGCGGCGGTTACTGTTGGCACACGTTGTACCGCGAATCGATGAGAAAATTGCCATGCCACCAGTTTCCATGTGGCAATTATCCATCGTCGGCGGCAACCAAACTCTAAATGATGTCAACGAGAAAAATCAATTGGCGGCGATTGAGTGTATTGCCGACAACCGATTCGGCGTAGAAGTGTTCTGGCTGGACGCTGGCTGGATGGCTGGCGGCGGATGGTGGGGCGGCGTAGGCAACTGGACCGCCGACAAAAATAAATTTCCAAACGGCCTTAAACAAGTGGCGGATGCCGCGAATAAACACGGGATGCAGTTTTTATTGTGGTTTGAGCCCGAACGTGTCATTGCGAAGACGCAGGTGGCGGAGGAACACCCGGAATGGGTTATGCATAACGCCGCCTTTGGAAACCAAGGACTTTTTGCTTTGGGCAATCCGGATGCTCGGCGATGGATGACTCAGTTGCTTTCCGATCGAATCAGAGAATGGAATATCGGCATCCTGCGGCATGATTTTAATATCACGCCGTTGCCGTTTTGGAAGCAGGCCGATAAGCCGGACCGTCAGGGAATAACGGAAATACGGTATATCGAAGGACTCTATGCGATGTGGGACGAACTGCGACGCCGCTTTCCGCTGCTGGCTATTGATTGCTGCGCCAGCGGAGGCCGACGCATTGACCTTGAATCAATACAACGATGTTTTTACCTCTGGCGCAGCGACATTATGTGTTTGGGTCAGCCCAACGCCACCGATTGTCAGGCGGAGAGTGCGGGGCTTAATAGATGCGTCCCCACGAACGGGGGGGCCACGGGGAATGCGAATGTGGATGTCTACGATTTCCGCAGCTCCGCGACTGCCGGGGCTATCCTTTATATCCCGCAAACCCCGCAACAGGTACTGCTGATCCGTGAGGCGATCGCAGAATTAAAAATGCTTCGTCCGTTATACCTGGGAGATTATTACCCACTGACGCGAACAGGGATAGATAATACGCAATGGGAAGCGTGGCAGTTTGACCGACCAGAAATGGGCATGGGATTCGTCATGTATTTTCGACGCCCAAAATGCGCCCAGACTCTGGCGCGTTTTGATCTGAAAAACCTAATTCCGGACGCTTTGTACCAGGTCGCTTGGAAAGGCTCCACTTACCGATTCGCGGGTACGCGGGTAATGACTGGCCGGGAACTTACCCATTTCCCTGCCTTTATAAAGGAGCCGCGAGGGACCAGGCTGCTTATCTACCGGCGAACGCGTTCTTAAATGCTGCCGTGCTCAAAGCGGATTCTTCAGTACGATACAGTGGGTTGCAGTGTGATAATGCGCAGTAACATCAACGACCTTTGCAGGGCGGCACATTCATTCCGGGTAACCGTTCACGGCCTTTTGGCCGGCCAGACTCACCACGAGTCTAACTGTGAATAAAGTATCCCCCCAAGAAAAAAAGTAAATCAATTCTCCTGAATAAAGTTTGGAATAAAATTTTAGACTTCCACGTAATTGGTCCGATAAAATAACTGGTTCCAAGGACTGGCCGAAACGACATGCACGAGGTTGGAATCGCGCGTCACCGATTTAACGCGTCAACCCGTCCAGCGTGATGCCACCATCGCGGCGCTACAGCAGCAGGTCACGGAACTATCCAGGCAAGGCGCTGATCTGTTGGCCCAGATGGCGCGATTATCGAAAAACTCCACCAATTCTTCCAAGTCGCCATCCAGTGATATTGTCAAACCGCCGCCACCGTTCTTGAGGAAGCCCAGATACCACAACCAACCAATACTGGAGCGGCAGCGACAGTGCGGGCGGAAAATCTCAAGCCTTGCAAGAGACGCCGGGGGCAGGTGGATTTAGCACGCTATCGCGACAGGGGCCGGCCCATCAGTTCCGGTGTGGACAAGGCGGGCGTAGCGCTCCATCGCCAGCGGTCGGAGGGCCCATGCAGCTCTGCTTCCCCCGGGGCGTGGGGCCATTCTCGCCCTGCGGGCGTTACGCTTGAGGCAAGGTGGTCGCTGGGGTGATCAGGTATCCCGCCGCTCTGTTCTGGAACCCGTCGCATAGCTGGCCACGCGATGCTTTACAAACGTCAATATCCATGTAGCATGAAATGGCTTGATGGTGGCTGGCGATGAGGCCGCGTCCTGGACGGACGTTGGGCGTGGATTTCCGAGGATAAGCATGAAAAATAAACCGAAAAATGCTGCTTTACGCCGGAGAGCCGGCAAGTCGCAGTCTATGTTCACCAAGCGATTACGCGAGTTGCGGGCGCAACATTCGGCGCTCCTGGCCCGCCGAAACGTGGTCGATCGCAATTGGACCAGCGGCGTGTTTGAGCGCTACTGCGATCCGGTGGTCACGGCTGCGCATGTGCCCCTGGAATGGCGATTTGATCTGAATGCGGGAAGCAATCCGCTGCTGCTGGAGCGGCAGGGCATCAATGCCGTGTTCAATCCCGGTGCCTTGTATCACGATGGAAAATTTCTGCTGGTATGCCGGGTGGAGGGGTGCGACCGCAAATCGTTTTTCGCGGTGGCCGAAAGCAAGAACGGCATTGACGGTTTTCGTTTCTGGGACGAGCCGGTGGACCTTCCGGAAACAAAGCAGCCGGACACCAACGTTTATGACATGCGGTTGACCGCCCACGAGGACGGGTGGATTTATGGCCTGTTCTGCACGGAACGCAAGGATCCGGCGGTGCCAGCGCACGATACCTCCTCGGCCCTGGCGTTATGCGGGATTGTGCGCACCAGGAACCTGCGGGAGTGGGAGCGCCTGGAGGATTTGAAATCTCGCGCGGCCCAACAGCGCAATGTTGTACTGCATTCGGAATTTATCCAGGGCCGTTACGCTCTGTACACCCGCCCGCAGGACAGCTTTATTGAGGCGGGCACTGGTGGCGGCATCGGTTGGGCCACCTGCGCAAGCATGGAGGGGGCGACGATCGAGGATGAGCGGATCGTGGACCCCCGGGTGTATCACACCATCAAAGAGTCCAAGAACGGCCAGGGGCCTCCACCCCTGAAAACCTCCTCGGGTTGGCTGCATCTGGCCCATGGAGTGCGTGCTACTGCCGCAGGCTTGCGTTACGTGCTGTATGTATTTTTGACCGATTTGCGTGAGCCCTGGCGGGTGAGTGCCCGTCCGGGCGGCTATTTTCTGGCACCGCAGGGGCAGGAACGTGTGGGCGACGTTTCCAATGTGGCTTTCTGCAATGGCTGGATTGCCGCTGCCGATGGGCGGGTTTTCATTTATTATGCTTCTTCGGATACACGCATTCATGTGGCGGTGTCGAGTATCGAGCGGCTGGTGGACTATGCCTTGCATACGCCGGAAGATGCGCTCACGTCGCGGGGATGTATGCTTTCCCGCCGGGAGTTGATCAGGCGCAATGCCTCGATTTTATAACGCGTGAAGCCGGGGCTGGCCGCTGCGGGGCAATTACAGCAGAGTGCGGCGCAGGCGGTGGTGATTGCATGTATAGTGACGGGCGATGTTAAAAATTGGCTCATTGCAACTGCGCACCAATTTGCTGCTCTCGCCGATTGCGGGATATTGCGATTTGTCCTTTCGGCTGGTTGTGAGGTTCTGCGGTGGCGTAGGTTTGGCCTGTACGGATTTACTTTGTCCGGAGGGAGTGCTGCGCGAAAACAAGCGGTCCTTGGAATTGGCCGCCACCTGTGCGGAGGATTCTCCGTTGGCCATGCAGCTTTATGGGGCGGATGCAGGGCGATTGTGCGAGGCGGCACGCTGGGCCAGGGATCATGGGGCGGATGTTATTGACATTAACATGGGTTGCCCGGTCGATAAAATCACCAAAAGAGATGGTGGATCGGCGCTTTTGTGTAATCCGGAAAATACCGTGCGCCTGGCGGAAAAGATCGTGAAGGCCGTGCCCGAGGTTCCGGTTACCGCGAAAATGCGCCTGGGCTGGGATGACCAGAGAATTGTGGCACCAATGTTGGCGCGTCGCCTTGAAGAGGTCGGCATTGCCGCCGTGACCATTCATGGCCGAACCACCGAGATGCGTTTTGCCGGAAATGTCCGGCTGGGCAGCATTGCGGAAGTGGTGCAGGCGGTGCGGCAAATTCCGGTGATCGGCAATGGCGATATTCACACCCCTGAGGATGCCCGGCATATGATGGCAGTGACGGGTTGCCAAGGGGTGATGATTGGTCGGGCGGCGCTGTCCGCTCCATGGATTTTTCGAGATATTCACAGTTTTTTGACCACGGGCGTGGTTGGAGAGCCGCTTAGTGTGGAGGAAAAGTGCCGACTGATGCGGGATCACTTTTATAACCTGGTGCGCTGGCGTAACGAGCGTGTGGCGGTATGCGAGTTTCGCAAGCGCATCAGTTGGTATGCGCGGCATCTCAATCCGTGCCGGGGTTTGCGTGATGCGATGCGCGTGATAAACAGTCCTGCGGATTTTGATCGGGCCTTAGACGAATTTTTGCAGTGGCGACTGGCCGCTAGCCGCTCGGGCGGGGCGGAAGCCCTGGCCGACGCTGTGGATGAGGCGGGGGTCATGGTTTGAAAAATAATGGATCGAAGGCGTGTTTTGGAGCGATCAGGTGTTTAAGTTAATTTCATGCAATGTGTTTCAGCGTGAAGCGTGCTGGGCGGTGGCCCAGGCGCCGCAAGTGATAGACCTGGAATTTCTGGAATTGGGAGAGCATGCCAACAGCGCCAATCTGAGGACCAAAATTCAGGCGGCCATTGATGCCGCTGATGCAGCCAATCGCTATCAAGCCATTTTGCTGCTGTTTGGCGTGTGCGGCAATGCGACGGTGGGATTGCGGGCCGGCAAGACCATGCTGGTCATGCCGCGGGCGCATGATTGCTGTACGATTCTTTTAGGGTCGCGGAAGAAGTTTCAGGAGGAATTCGGCGATGCTCCGAGCACGCCGTTCAGTTCTTCGGGGTATTTGGAACGGGGTTCATACTTCCTCCGCACGGATGAAGGTCTCAACACGGTGGTTTATGGCAATGTATTGGCCGAGTACGAAGCAAAATATGGCAAGGAAAACGCCCTGTACATCTGGGAAACGCTGCATCCTCAAGACGCCGCCGGGACTAAAGACCACAAGGCGGTGTTTATAGACCTGCCGCAGACCGCCCATCTGCGGCTGGCGGAAAGGTTTCAGGAAGAGGCGCAAAAGGCCGGGAAAGAATACCAGCGGTTGGAAGGGGATATCCGCCTGATCCGCGATTTGATCTGGGGCCGGTGGAATAACGATGATTATTTGATAGTCCAGCCGGGCGAACAAGTGGTGGGCGTGTATGATTTTGACCAGGTTGTGCGGGCGGAAAATCCTGACCGCAAGCCTGATATGCCCGCTGACGGCCGGCCATGACGGTTTTATGAGATCGGTGGTGGACCAGAACAGCCGATTGGCCATATCTTGGGATTTCCGGTTATAATGAACAAATACGTTGTTGGAACCGCAGGAGATTTCGCATGGGAATATTTCAGAAAATTGGTGGAGAGTTCATTGATATTATTCAGTGGACGGAGCCGGCGGATAACGACATTCTTGCGTACCGCTTTGAACGTTACAACAATGAAATCAAGATGGGAGCGCAGTTG
>JAJZCR010000086.1 GCA_021851715.1 Planctomycetota bacterium | reverse complement strand
TTACCATCTAATAAACCATAATGCAAGCACGCCATGCAATGATATAACAAAAAAATACTTGCTACATTTTTGTCAAAAACTACGCTTTTACGGCATTTTTTAAAAAGCGATGGGGAAGTCAGGCTAAATCCATCAGGGGCGGGGAATCAATTCGTGCGAGGACACGGAGTGGTGATTGATCTGCAAAAGGCGGATATGGGTAATCTGCCAGTTGCCGGGTCTTTTGTGATCGCGCCAGCTCAGCCGCCAGTAGGTCAGCACGGGGGTGCCATATTCACGGATGTAGCTCAATACATTCAATCGTACAATTGCCGACCGGCCCTGCAGATGAATGCCCAGGTAACGAATATCATTGGAAGTCAGATCCGCCTCCTGGAGCCTCCGGGTTATCAGATGGCCTATTTCCGGGCGGTTGAGGGGGCCGAACATGGCTTCGGGAGCGATGTAACGCATCATGCCTGCAACATTACGATGCGTTGCCGCGGCGACAATGGCCTCGTTGGCCGTGATCAGTCGTTCGCGTGGTGTCACCACCAGCCACGCCGCCAGAAGCCAGACCGCTGTCAGCGGTAAAATACCCAGGCCGGTCCATTGCATTTTGATATTGTGGGTGATCATGCCGCGCCAACCAATGGCAACCGCCATGAGCACCAGGCCGGCCGCATACAACCAATGCGTCTCAAAGAGCCAGTAGGCCGGCGATGATGGAAAGGAACTTGGCAGGCGAAAAAACGCCGGTCCGGGCAGCGGGGTTGGACAATACCGGATCACATTCATCATTGGCCCATGGTGTAAAACGTTTGCGCCGCCATATCCGCCGAGGATGCGATGGTTCGCGCGTGCGTCAGCCTGCACTTAAGGCTGCGTGGCTGGAGTCGGCGTGGTGCCCGTGAGGTTGTCGGATGGGGCGGCATTAGCGGCATATTTGGCGGCCAAGGCGCTTTGATCTTTGAGGATACTCAGATTCACCGGCGGCAAGGCAATTCCAGTCAGGCCGTCATAGCGCGGATTGTATGCCGTGGATGAACTGCGGCTTTTACATCCGGGCAGGACAGCTATGGCGACAATCACCGGGGCAAACCAACCAAGTTTCATGGCAAACTCCTTACCAGCATCGAAGAACTCACGCCAACCGGCAATAGCCCACCGGCCTGCTGCTTATAGAGTATCGCTGAACCGCCGCCGCGCCAAGTTTTTGGCAAGTAGCGTAGGCTCGACAATTTCACAGTTGACTTGACATCCTGGGGGGGTGGGGAGAATAAGATAGGAATTGCGTGGTGGTGCCGGCGTGGCAAAGGTAGAAGGCAGGTTATTGCGTTGATCGAGCGTGGAACCTTATTAAATGGTTACGTGTACGTATTAAAGCGGACCGGCGTTGCCGCGATCCTGGCCGCCGCGATGCCGGGTTACGTATCCGCCCAGGCCGCTTCGGCGCGGCCACCGGCTGGCCGGATGCCGGCCGCCGCCCGGCAAACGTCCGCCCGATGCCCGGAACACAAACTTTCCTGCCCGGCCCGGTTCATCACCTGCATGGCCTGGGATAAATGCCGCCATGCCGCGTGGATCGGCACCGAAGGCCACGGCATTTATGAATTTCGGCCATGGGCACACCGCGGCCGGCGGTGGGTGCACTTTTCCAAGGGTCAAGGCGTAGGGGGCGGCCTGGCGGATAATTGCTGCTATGCCATTGCCGTGGATGATAAGGCCCGTGTATGGGCGGGAACCGACCGCCACGGGGTGGATGTATTGGTGTCCCGAAAAAAGGGTTGGCAGCGCTATGATGTGCTGCCGCTGGTCCACCCCGGAAAATTCGGTCCCATGGGCAGCCACCCATTCGCCATTGCCGTGGACCCCTATCAAGCTCGAGTGTGGCTGGCCACGGAAGCCGGCATCAGCATTTACAATACCCGCAGGACACACGATCGACCTTTATGGCTGGATCGTCATGGAGCAAACGAGCGGCACATGGCAGGTATGGAGCACGAGCGGGGAGCAATCCTCCGGGCAGTGGTGGTTCCAACAACCGGAGACGATCCAGAACCTCACCGGGTACGGTGCCATTTGGATTACGGAAGAAATTCAATGAATACCCGTGGCGACCGAGTGCTTGCCTGCGAGGAGTGTCCGTTATGAGTAAGCGACTAAAATTAAACCGCCCCGGAAAATGCCGCCGGTTCGCCTGGATTGGGATCGGTGCCGGCCTCCTGTTGCAAGCCTTGGCTGGCCGCCCGATCAGTGGGGCTATCGACACACGGATTGAGCGGGACCTTCGTGAAGCTCTGGCGGCCGATCGCCGGTGTAGCGCCGACGT
Organism: Planctomycetota bacterium; assembly: GCA_021851715.1. Lineage (GTDB taxonomy): Bacteria > Planctomycetota > Phycisphaerae > WQYP01 > WQYP01 > JABEVA01. The sequence goes on along the minus strand of JAJZCR010000086.1, from coordinate 13,940 downwards.
GGCCCACCCCTCGACCATGGCCCCCGCACGACGCAAGGCCTTTTGGACGTCCGAGCGGGCCAACTTCGACAGCGCGGTGAGCCACTACCGGAAAGTCGCCCGCCTGCTCGCGGCCGCAGATCGCTCGCACCGCGCCGTGCCGGCGCGTCTGGCGGCGCGGGCGCTGGCGCTCTCCGCTTGGGGCCTATTCCACTCGGGGAATTGGCCTTGGGTCAGAGCCGTTGCGGCGGCCGAGGCCGCCTTGCGGCGCTGCAGGGTTGATGCAACCGCCGACATCATCGCCGAGCGGCTGTATTTCCAGGCGACGCTTCTGGTCGGCGTTCGTCATGTGGGCTATTTCGACCCGCGTACCCAGAAGGTCGTGTGGCGTCAGGCCAACGTAACCCCAAAACAGGCAGCGCTGCACCGGCATTACCTCTTGAAATCAGCTTTTTACACGGAGCGGGCGCTGCGGATTGCACCGGCTGATCCCGTCGCCAATTACGACCTTTTTTGCGACCTACGCTTCTTGCGCATGGCCCCGAACACGCGCGGGTACTACCTCGCCATGGCATGGAAATCGCGAGCGCGGGCCAAGAGCGTCTATTTTCATTTCAACGAGAACCTCATCGCCAATTTCCGGTGGAATGTTGAGGGCCAAATGGCGATCTCCCCGGCGTGGCTGACCAAGCTCAAGACCGGTTCGTGGAGCAAACATCCACCGGCCTTACCGCCCCTGCCGCCGGACGCCGACAGCCCGGATCCGCCTCCGCCGAAGAGGCTCAATTACCGCTTTCCGTGGCGGCATCCGTCTGGTTCGCCATCCGCGACGACGAAGCCGTGAGGCACACCGAAAAATCCGACGGAGGTGCTATCCACTGTTGTGGTTACCGCCGGTTCGAGCGTCAGCGTCGAGGTCGGTGTTTCGGTCACTGGAGATATCCCTGGTACCGATTTTGGACTTGACGCGGGCATGTCAACTACCAGTGGGCAAAGCGCCAGCTCCAGCGCCAATGTAGCGTGTCCCGCCAGTTCCTCCGCAACCTGTTGGGAGGCGGCCCTCATTCCAATGGTATTCACTGTTAATGGGACGGGATACCAATACGGCCCCAACGGCGTTACAGACCAGGACACGCTCACCGAATATAAAAAAGCAGATCCCCTGGCTGACGCACAGAGCCAAACCAGCCAGTATATCTGGGCCTTTACCCCCCCCAACATTGCCTGTCACGCCGGTGTCGCCATGATTACAGAAATGAAAATCCAATGGACTAAACGCTTGCTTACGGGGCTCTTATTTGTCTTGTTCATTTTGATAGTCTGCCTGTATGTTCAGAAATCAGATGGGCAGGGGCCAAGAAATAGGCACTTGGTGGATCAGTTCAGAAGCGTATTGCGCCAGGCTGCCAAAAAGTCCCGCTACTGGGGTTACCCTCTCCACGGTTGGCCCAATCCGTACGCGAAGGTATTGATTCTCTTGCGCCGCGACGGCAGCCGCCTGCCGAGGATTTGGCGAGCCAGGGCTCTGGCGCGATACGCCACGTACATAGGTGGGTTGGGCCAGCACTACGTGGGCAAGGCCCGTGCCCTTATACCCCACCCCGGTGCGTGGTATGTTGCGAAGAAGAAATTGCTGCTGCGCCGCGCGGTTAGCGTCTGTCCAAGCTACGCTGATGGCTGGATTGCACTGGCACTGGTGTTACAGGACCAGCATCACTATGCCGGATATATAAAAAATTCACACCACGCCTTTTTTGATCTTTACCTCAAACGGGCATTGCGGGCGGGGCCACTGAACGCCTATGCCAATAGTCTGCGCGCATTGGAAATAATAAATAACTATGGTGGCCACTGGCGGCACCCTCCTTCCCATATATTCCATGGAGATTTCGGATTTTCATCGCCGCAGTGGGCCCGCGCCTTCTGCTATAGGGCGCTAGTCTACCTGAAATATCGTCGGCCTCACACAAAACGGGGTTTTTTGGCGTCGCTGGACGGTCTCGACGTTGGCTTTTTCCGTGTAGCACTCAAATATTACGAGCCTAAACAACTCGCGGAGCTCGATGCCGACATTTGGAAGCCCGGCCCCGGACCATCCCCGGACCCGTGGCCACCGCCGGAAAAGAAAGCCGCCAGGGCACCGCCGACCACCCGGCCTGCACATTGACGCGGGGTTGACCGCGGTTTGCACCCATTGCCTGTAGAGAATCCTCATCCGCAGCGGTTTTTGGACTTGCCGCAAGCACCCATGGTTTTTGGTGTGGCCACAAAAATCGGCCATGGAATTTCCACCTGGTTTCGGTGAAAATGCTGCTGGTTGTGGCCCTTTTGCCTTTTGATGATTGGGGCCCAGTCAGGTTTCGCCAAGGAGTTCAACATGATTACCACAGACCTGGCCGACAGCACGGGACGCGTGTATCCCGCCCGTCGGCGAACCGTCAACCTTGTTGGCGGCGCTTCTCCCATTCAAGCCAAAAATTTTGCGATGGGCTTTGTCACATTGGAGCCTGACGGTGGGCAAGTTCCCTGGCACAACCAGCAGCAGGAAGAAGTTTACCTGGTACTGGACGGGGAAGCGGAAATGTGTTTAGGGACAGAGCGGCAGGTGCTGCAGTCCGGGCAGGCGGTTTTTATTCCGCCGGGCGTTTTTCACCAGATAACCAACATCGGCTCCACGCCGATGAAAATGATCTACTGCTACGGCCCGGCGGGTGATGTGGCCCATTGGAGGCAGGAATTGGACGGCACGCTGCCACGTGCCGGAATCGAAGCCCCGCCGTTGCCGCAGGGTGCACAGCCACAATGTACGACCAAAGCGAAGTAGCCGATCCAGTCCGAGCCTTTTTGCCAACATTCCAAGGCCGTTCCGGGAGGGAGACGGTCTTTGATGTCCATGGTATCACGTTCGGGACGCGGAACCTTTGATGCCGAAAGTCTTTCCAAACCAGCGGAGTCTTGGAGCGCTGAGGCGCTCAGCAGTGAAAAATGGCCAAAGTCTGCTTCAGGGCGAAACGATGGCCTGAGGATTGGCAACGGCAATTTTTTGACGCGCGGCCAGGGCCTCGGCATAAGTCTGGTATTGGCCGGACTGAACCACGAAAAGCCGCCGCCCCTTGGAAAGCTGCATTAACACCACCGCGTTAATGCCCTGGCGTTTCAAGGCGTTGGCTTCGGCCCAGGCGGGCTGGGAATAAATATAGGCCCCATACTGAATAGCAAAGTGCGTCAGAGCCATTCGGCTCATCGCGACAGCGGCCAGCGGGCTATGCGGAAAGCCACCGGCAAGTTGGGCGTAGTAGGTGCGAGCCTGATTCCAATGGCCGGTATTCTGCAAGGCCGTGGCCACGCGAAACAGCGTCAAGGGGCCGGGTGCGGCCGCAGGATCCAGGTGCAGGGAGTTAAGATAATCTGTGGCGGCTGCGGCGTAATTGTTTTTTACAAAGGCCATATCGCCCAGGGCCTTGTAACTTTTACCCAGCAAATCGGGACGATGGCTTAGCGAAATGGCCTGGCGGTAGTCCGCGGCGGCACCTGCCAGGTTGCCTCGGGCTTCGCGGGAAATGGCGCGCAGGTAATAAGCCTCATCCAGGACGGAACTGCCGGGGTTTTGCATGATGAATGTATTGGCCACACTGGATGCGGCGGAATAATCATTGGCGCGATAATCCTGGTAGCCGGTGTTCAGGTTGAGCATGGATGGGGGCGCAGCACAGCCGCTGAAAAAAATCATCCCGCCCAGCAGGCTCCAAACCAAAATATGTTGTGACAATTTCATAGGCACACCTGTTTTTTACGGCAAGGAGGCCAACATGGACACCGTTGCACTGTTCATTGATAGCGATTCATTCCGCCACAATCTTCCGGACGCTGTGGTCCAGCGGCCCATGCCGCCATGGCCCCGTCGCATGCGGCGACGTTCTGGCCACATGTAACTTTCCGGGGTCTTGGCTATTATGGCATCGTTTGATCGATCTGACTACCGTTGCTGCAAAAATTTTTTATGTCCCATGCCTGCAGCCATCTGCGACGTGGGTTTCCCAGGCTGGCAAGCTACCACTGCGGTGCCTGGCTCATGCTCCGGGCCATGTTGGCGTTGAGCAGATAGCTGCAATCACGCCGTAGTTGTTATACGGAAGCATCATTCATCCATGGAATCCACTCAACTGGTGGTTGGCCATACCTTGCGTATACGATCGGACCGCGTCACGCGGGCGGCGTTCTATCGCGAGGCGAAGAGCTTGTTTGCCAGGTATAAGTCAAAAATTACCCGCACGCGATTGTGGCCGCGGATCAAACCAAAAAAAGCGGTAGGCGGCGTGACGCCGAAGTTTCGCATCAGCACCCTTGAGGTGGCGTGGATGCGGTAGCCTCCGGCGGCAAGTTTCTGCACGTACATATCGGTGTCCAGGTTGCGCGTTATTCCGGCCAGCGTCAGTTTACCCAGGACCCGCAATTTGAGGCGGGGCGTCGCGGAGTTTTTGTTCCAGAATAACCTGGCACTGACCACGCGCGTAAAAGTGTAACGGATTGTCGGATGGGCTTTGGCCTTGAGCGCATGCCACATGTCATGATCCATGCCGAAACTGTTGCCATCCAGCGATGTAACCGGAATTGATAATTCTCCGATAGCCGGTTTGCGCACCGGCAGGCGCAAAGGCGGCGCGATTCCCGGACGCGCCGTCTGAATGGAATTAAAAAATGTGGCCAGCGCCGTGCGGTCGGTGGGAAGAATCAACTTTCCTGAAACGTGTTTGCTTTTGCAGGACCAGGCCCCGATGGTGGCCGTGCCCCTGAGTTGTAATCGGCTTTGTGCGGTAAGCACAAAGTAGAGTGGTGCGGGGGCGTTTTGCGGAGATGATAAAACTGACTTGTGCCCGGGGCCGTGGGGTATGCATGAATTGGCTGACACAACACCGCCCGCCAGGGCCAGAGCCGCCGGAAAAATCAGCGGAACCACTCGCCGCATTGCGGCGGATAAGGCCCACGTGTTGCGGGCAAATGGTTGGCCCCGGGCGCAAGTCATAAGCAAAGGTCCTGTAATTACGCACCAGCTTTAACCGCCAATGGCCAGGTTGCGGTGATGGTAATGGTATTGCCGGATCGAATGACGCCGAACATGGCAGTGGGCGGCTTAACACCAAAATCCGTCATCTTGAGTTTCGTCGTGGTGGTAATGCTTAAGCCACCATTGGCCAGCGGCGTAATGGTCAGCGCCAGAGGAATGGTTTTTGTAACGCCATTCACTCTTAATGTGCCCACCGTTTTGAAAACCGCCGGAGTTTTTTCCCCGGCCGGGCGGGTCAGAAGATGCGCCGTTTTGAGTTGATACGTGATAAAAGCGTGGCGTTTCAGGTGCAGCGCGCTGTACATCGTATCATCCATACCGCTCCCCTCGCTGCTTTTCAGCGAGTTGACGGCAATGACCAGATGAATGGATTGCAATTCCATGGCGGCCTGACCACGGCCGGTCCATTTTCCGGTCAAGACGGCATTTCCCGTCAGGGTGGTACTTTTGACGGTCCAGTTATGAAAAGTGGAAGTGCCGTTGATCACCACGCGGCCGCCGGTGGTGGTACGGTATTGGGTTGCGGCGGCGGGGGCGACTGGTATGAGAACCGCGGCCGCGAAAAACAATGCGAGAATTGCACCTCCAAGGCCCCGCCGAGCCGCCCGAAGGCGGCTCGGCGAAGCCGGAGACATGTGATAAAACCTGAACATGATCAAACTCCGCTTAGAAGCCAAATGAAATTTCCATCACTGCGCCGTTGAAGCCAGGGTTAAAGTGGCCTACAGCGCCATCCACGGAACCGACGTTGGCACCGAAGCTGTGATACTGCTCCTGGACATACTCGATCTTGGTGAGCAGGCTCTTGGTCAGCCAATAACCCGCGCCAACCTGGATGCGATCCACCCATCCATTGGTATCCACGCCGTTAACCGCACCGGCAAAGGCATAGCTGTATTGCGCCGCGAGGTACAGTGCGGGGGTGATGTGATACACAATGTTGGATGAGCCATACAGCCAGCGCTCCGCCGGCGTGCCGATGCCGGTCTGATTGGCCTGCGAGTCCTGTGTCCAACCGACATACGAATAGCTTTCCCATGGCCATTTCTCGTAAGTGATATCGCCTTGGGCGGCGAAAACGTGACGGCCGGCTTGCGGGGCGATCTGTCCGTCATCATCCGTAGGACCAAAGAGATTGTTGTACGGTTCACCGCTGCGGGTTGCGGCAAACAGGTAAGAAACATCACTTGAATCGCCCATATCGGCGTAATATACCGATCCTGAGAGCCGCAGGTTTTTGGTGGGATAGCCCCAGATTTTGCCGTGGAAGCCCGGGCCGGCACCGTAATTAAAGTGGCCGGTGGTACCGCCGTTCGACACGCCGAAAAGCCAGTAAACCGGGCCTTTGACGCTGTAGACTTCGCCGCCGATTTCTTCGGTGCTCGGATCCACCAGTGGATTGCCGATCAACGGGTTATTCTGCACCCACGCATTATTCGATCGGTGATAATTGTTGTCGCCGAAGTCAATGGTAAACGCTCCGACCTTCACATTGATGTAATCCATAAGCTGGTTGATCGAGCTGTTGGGGGAAAATCCGGGCAACTGCTTAAATACCAGCCAGCCTTCATTGCCATAAGTGGTGCTCGGATGGCCCGGCGTGGCAATATAGAAATCGGCAAACATGTCAAACTCGTGCGGCACAGTGGCATAGAGAGACAAGTCTGCATAGGGGGTCTGGAAATTGGGGTTCAAGCCGGCCGACGGATGGATATTATAAGGCGGGGGCGACTGGTATGAGAACCGCGGCCGCGAAAAACAATGCGAGAATTGCACCTCCAAGGCCCCGCCGAGCCGCCCGAAGGCGGCTCGGCGAAGCCGGAGACATGTGATAAAACCTGAACATGATCAAACTCCGCTTAGAAGCCAAATGAAATTTCCATCACTGCGCCGTTGAAGCCAGGGTTAAAGTGGCCTACAGCGCCATCCACGGAACCGACGTTGGCACCGAAGCTGTGATACTGCTCCTGGACATACTCGATCTTGGTGAGCAGGCTCTTGGTCAGCCAATAACCCGCGCCAACCTGGATGCGATCCACCCATCCATTGGTATCCACGCCGTTAACCGCACCGGCAAAGGCATAGCTGTATTGCGCCGCGAGGTACAGTGCGGGGGTGATGTGATACACAATGTTGGATGAGCCATACAGCCAGCGCTCCGCCGGCGTGCCGATGCCGGTCTGATTGGCCTGCGAGTCCTGTGTCCAACCGACATACGAATAGCTTTCCCATGGCCATTTCTCGTAAGTGATATCGCCTTGGGCGGCGAAAACGTGACGGCCGGCTTGCGGGGCGATCTGTCCGTCATCATCCGTAGGACCAAAGAGATTGTTGTACGGTTCACCGCTGCGGGTTGCGGCAAACAGGTAAGAAACATCACTTGAATCGCCCATATCGGCGTAATATACCGATCCTGAGAGCCGCAGGTTTTTGGTGGGATAGCCCCAGATTTTGCCGTGGAAGCCCGGGCCGGCACCGTAATTAAAGTGGCCGGTGGTACCGCCGTTCGACACGCCGAAAAGCCAGTAAACCGGGCCTTTGACGCTGTAGACTTCGCCGCCGATTTCTTCGGTGCTCGGATCCACCAGTGGATTGCCGATCAACGGGTTATTCTGCACCCACGCATTATTCGATCGGTGATAATTGTTGTCGCCGAAGTCAATGGTAAACGCTCCGACCTTCACATTGATGTAATCCATAAGCTGGTTGATCGAGCTGTTGGGGGAAAATCCGGGCAACTGCTTAAATACCAGCCAGCCTTCATTGCCATAAGTGGTGCTCGGATGGCCCGGCGTGGCAATATAGAAATCGGCAAACATGTCAAACTCGTGCGGCACAGTGGCATAGAGAGACAAGTCTGCATAGGGGGTCTGGAAATTGGGGTTCAAGCCGGCCGACGGATGGATATTATAAAGCTGCAGGGCCTGAAAACGTCCCACCGTCCAGAAGCCCATGTACAGTTTCATGTTCCCATATTGGGCGATCTGCATGTGCATGTCCGGCCGCATGTGATCGGGATTTTCATCCACAAATGAGGACAAATAGTGCTCCTTAGTCGGTGGCGCAAATAGATTGTTGATTGTCTCACTGATGTTGTTGGAAGAACCGGAGCTTTGTGTGGCGGTAATCTTCTGGCTCTTTGCCATCACCTGGTTATAAAGGCGCTTAACCGCCTCTTCCGTGGCCTGTTGGCTTGTGGATGTGGCTTGCGCCTGCTCCGCTTTGAGCCTGGCCTGCTGTTTTTTCAGCTCGGCCTGTTGTTGTTTAATTGCAGCTTCCTGTTTTTTCAGGGTTGCCTGGGCGTTTTTTATCGCCGCCACATCTTTGGAGACGTTGGCCAATTCCTGTTGCACCTGCTTGTACTTCTGCTGGAGGCTCTGATAATCCGCCGCAGTCGGTCCGGCCGCGTCGGCCCCCCAAGTCACCGCGACGGGCATGCAGGCCATGGCCGCTGCTAGAACCACCAACTTCCAACCTCTGTCTTCTCGTTTCATGGCTTGGTTCCTTTCCTAAAAAAGCCACCCGCCCGGAGCGATACACACGGTCGCCACAAACCATCGGGCGTACATTGTGAAACTTTTCACAAGCTATCGCGCTAATCTGCGCGAGCCAAGTATTTCACGACATCCAGCATGACGCGAATGTGATCCGGGCAGAATCAGGAAAGTGCCGCAATAGATGGTAGGGAAATCAATGTGTTTATAAATAGCTGATTCAGCTATAATTAGGTAATTGTTTTAGTTATACCGGGTGATGGTGAAGGGCGAAATCGGTTATTCTGTGATCAATGCGCAAAGCGGCGCGCTGCGGAAAAATTGGGGCGGTAGTAGATCATGAGCCTGCGCGGTGATTTCGTCCCGCGGTTCCTGCGCCGGATCTGGCCACTACCTCAAAGACCGGTTCGGCGTCGCCGATAACGCGGGTGGCCATGGCAAAGCGGACGATCCGCACGGTCTCCAGGAGTTTCGCGCGGGAAATGCCCTGAAGTACGGCCTTCTCCGTGGTGGCCCGAATGCATTCGTGGCTCGAACCCGCCAGGGCCGCCGCAAGGTAAATCAGGGTGCGCGTTTCATCATCCAAAACATGAGAATCATGGGGCATGGCATAGGCTTGTGATCGGAGATGTTCATAGATCATCTCCGGATCCACCTGTGCCAGTTGTTCGACGGTGGCGGGCAACCGGCCAGTCGCCTGGCGCATTCGCTTGAGGATGTCCGGCAGATTCGGGCGGGTGGGGGCTGGCATGCGATCTCCTTTTAAAACTTAGCGCCATCCACACTGTGATTCCTGCGCCTGTTGACCGTACGGGCCAGGCGCGTCATTTGTCGCCAATGCCTGATTCAACGCCGCGGAGAAGCTGTGGCTGCCGGCTCATACCACTGCTCGGCGGCATATTGAACCGCCATCTGCAGCAACTTGCGGCTTCCAGAGACGCCGAGTTTACGAATCATGTGCCCGCGGTGCGCAGCCACGGTATGGGCGCTTACTTTCAGCGCCCGCGCGATGTCGCGCAAATTTCCGCCTTCTCCGATGGCACGAAAGACTTCCAATTCACGATCCGTAAGAACATCCAGTGTAGATCGCGCGGGCGGTGGCCTTTCCTCGGCAAATTGCCGCAGGGCCCCGGCGGTGATGCGGTCACTGGCGTAAACCGCGCCATCAAGAATCCGCCGGATAGCGGTGAGAATTTTTTCTTCCGTTTCCTGCAGCATGATATAGCCCATGGCACCCGCCCGCAGGGCGCGCAGGGCGTACATATTTTCCTCGTAGCGCGATATCACCAGAATCGCGGTGCCGGGGAAGCGCGACTTGATTTCGCTTATCAATGGTACGCCCGACTTTCCCGGCAGTGACCAATCCAGCACCACGAGATCAGGTCGCATTTCCTTGATCTTCGCCAGGGTTTCCTCGCCGCCAGCGCTCTGCCCGCCAACCACAAACTCGCCGCTGCCGGTGATCAGATCTCGTATGCCCCGACGCACGATGGCGTGGGCATCGGCGATCAAGATGCAGGGCTTGCGAGGTTCGGCGGGATTGTCGATTTCATCCACGGCGTGTTCATACTGGAGAGCGGCGGAATCCGGCGCATAAGAACGCGAGAACAGATGTGCCGTTCGGCAGAGCACAAAGCCCAGGCCCATCTGTTGAGGCGCATTGTGCGTGGTGGATGAGCCCAATAGCTGGCCTGCATTGGCCTTTTTGCCATTTCGTCTGAACGGTTTCGTGTGCCGTTTTCCGCCATTCGATTTCATCATATTCCAATACGCCCTGCATGACCGGAACCAGCAAGCCTGATTATATCGTCAGGAGCCGATCCGAGTAAACGCCGGGCTGATCCAACGTGGACTCATCGGCCGGATATGGCAGGCTCACGGTTGAATGGCGTCGGTTCGGGATGGGGAATGAGAATAAAAGGCCGCCTGGCCCGTAGAAAGGATTGCGGGTGTGTATGGGGCAAACCTCCATGTACGCCAGGACTGCGTCCCTGGTTGGCCAATGGCCCGCACTGCACCGAATGATTTTATGCTTAAGCGGATGAGGTCGGTTCCGCAACGGCAGGCGCAGCCACAACTGCTGAAGCGGTGGGGGAGTCCGATGGCACAATCGGGGCACCTTCCTTGAGTCGGGTGGCTTTGCCCGTCAGGCCGCGCAGGTAATTGAGTTTAGCGCGGCGGACCTTGCTCTTGCGCTTTACTTCCAGTTTTTCAATTTTGGGCGAATGCAACGGGAAAATACGTTCCACGCCTTCATTGTTGACAATTCGGCGAACGGTAAAGGTGCTGTTAATACCGGTGCCCTTGCGCAGAATAACGGTGCCGGAGAACACCTGGATGCGTTCCTTATCGCCTTCGACGATTTTGCAATGCACATCCACCAGGTCACCGATGGAAAACTGCGGCGGCGTGGCCTGCAGATGTTTGGACTCGACATGGGTTAAAAGCGCGTTTCGCATATCCATACTCCAATTAAATAAGACCATTCGGCGATACCCGCCGGGTCGATGCCTTATACTACGGCTTTTGAAGGCCTATGGCCAGCCTCTCCGCCGGTCCATCGGTCAGGTTTCCGGACCGAGCAAATCGGGCCTGCGCTGCCGCGTTCTGCGGCGGGATTCAGCGGTCCGCCAGCGAAGAATTTCCGCATGATCTCCGGACAGCAGCACTTCGGGCACGCTGCGTCCGGCGAACTCCCGCGGGCGGGTGTATTGCGGGTATTCCAGCCCACCGGCAATGGCCGGATCGTTATTCGCGAACGACTCGCCATCCGCGCTGGTCTGATCCCCTAAAACACCCGGAATCAGCCGCACCACTGCATCCATCACCGCCATGGCCGGGATTTCTCCCCCGGAGAGCACATAATCTCCGATGCTCAGTTCCAGGGGGTTGAGCGTCTCGCGGATGCGTTCGTCAAACCCTTCATAATGGCCGGCGATGAGCATCAGACGCGGCATGGCGGCCAGCTCTTTTGCCAGGGCCTGATTGAAAGCGCGTCCTTGCGGGCACAAAAGCACCTGCCGCGATGGCCGGTCATCCAACGCTTCAATACCGGCGACTGCATCGAGGACCGGCTGACACATCAGGACCATCCCCGGCCCTCCACCGAAAGGGCGATCATCGACTCGATGGTGGGGATCCTTGCTGTAATTCCGCAGTTGGTGCAGGTGGTAGGCGACGAGGTTTTTGTCCGCCGCCCTTTTGATAATACTGCTTTGCAACACCCCCGCGAACATTTCCGGGAAAAGCGTCAGTATATCGATACGCATGACCTAAGTGCCGGAATTAGTCCACCCAAAATACCCGCCGTATCACAGCGCCGCCGCAGGTGGCTCGGTGGAAGCCGCTGCAGCCGCGGGTGCCGCAGCATCGGCAGCCGCGGCCTCCGGCTGAGCCGGCGACGAAGTTTGTACTTCCACTGCGCCAGCCGCCTTTTCCTGCTTGTGCGCCGGACGGCCCTTGGGTTTGGCCTTTGCGGGTGGCTGCGATTGCGCTCGCGACTGGGCTTCTAACTGGGCCTGGGCCAGCGCTTGCGCCTTGACTTTGGCATCCGCACGCCCTTGAGCCAGGGCCGCTGCGGCATCGGCGGAATCCGTGGCTCGCTTAAGCAGGCCGGCCACGCTGGGACTGGGCAATGCCCCGCGCTCCATCCAATGTGCCACCCGGGCTTTATTGACGACCACCGCAGTGGCAGGATCCTGGGAAAGCGGATCATAAAAACCGAGTTCTTCCAGCACTTTGCCGTCCCGTGGAGACCGACTGTCAATCGCGTTGATGCGCCAAAAGGCGCGATTCTTACGACCAAAGCGTTTCAGGCGAATTTTTACTGCCACACCAAACCTCGCTGTTACCGACATCCAACTCCGCTGCGATTCCCGGCCTGCGAACCACGCCGCCAACACAAGGGGAATCCTTGCGAAAACACAAGCCAGTAAGTTTAACCGGAAGGATTGGGCAATGCAAACGGCCCAAAATGCCACTCCGGGGTCTATCAGGCCATCGACGTTCGTTTGGGCTTGGCCGATCACAAATTCCAACAACTCTTTCAGGTAATCAGCCGGAATAGATTATTCATGCTATCGGCCCGGGGCCAGCCCGAATCCATTGCGAATCGGCTGGTTGAGGTGCAGGCCGTCCACGCGAGCCGCAGAGAGATCGTCGAGTTCAAGCACTACCTGCTCCGGCAATACCCGTTCCACCGTCTGGTACAGCGCGGCGTAGTGTTCCGGTCGGCTGCCCCCGAGGATTACGGTGCTGACGTAGGGCTTGCTCAGCAGCCATTGAATTGCCAATTGGTTAAGTTTCAGGCCGAGTTGATCAGCGATTTCCCGACTGCGCCGCACAATCCGTGCCACCGTTTCATCCTTTGCACGCTGGACATACGGGCCGGCGACAGCGGCCCGCGCTTGTGCGTCCACCGCTTCATCGGTATGAAATTTGCCCGTCAAAATGCCGGCGGACAGGGGGCTGTAGCACATCAATCCGAGGTTGAATCGCTCCAACAGTGGTACGGTTTCTCTTTCGATTTGCCGATCTATAAGGTTGTAGTTGGCTTGTAATGAGACGGGGGGAACCAAGCCCAAACCCGATGCTCGCCCGAGCATGTAGCCGATCTGCCATGCGTAGTGGTTGCTGACGCCGACGTAGCGGACCTTGCCTTGACGCACCACTTGGTCCAGCGTTTGCATAGTTTCGTCCAGGGGGGTGTGTGGATCGGGATGGTGGAGCATATAAAGGTCCACGTAAGAGGTGCGCAACAGGCGCAAACTACGTTCCAGCGAGTTAAGGATATTGGTGCGGCTGTTGCGCGCCACCCGGCCCGCCCGGCAATGACGGGCGTAAATCTTGGTTGCCAGGTATATCTGTTCGCGCTTGGGCGGATCCAACACCTGTCCGAGAATTTCTTCGCTACGCCCGTAACTGTCGGCGGTATCGATAAAATTGACGCCCGCGGCCAAGCCCTCATCAAGAACCCGTTCGCACGCCTCTACTTCCGCAAGACCCTTGGTGCCGAAGGTCATCGCTCCTAGACAAAGGCGTGAAACCTCCATCCCCGTCGAGCCAAAAAACGTATAGGGCATTTGGGACATGACAGATCCTTTCCATTAAAAAAACGGGCTGGCCTAAATTCCGGTTGAGGATTCAGGTCAGCCCGGGCGGGACTGGTAAGATAACCGACATTGTTCCAGGCGGTCAAGGCTTAGCGTTTCAGCATGGTGGACGCGGCAATAGCATGACTACATGCAATTATATAAAGATATTGATAAGTGTGTGATGGCCTAAATTTCGTAACAACCGGGATGCGTTTCTGGGCCGGGGGTGCGAGTCGGCGCAGTTGCTCGGCGGGAAAATAATGGCTGCTGACGGGGGCCGAAATCGGGAAAAAATTAAAATAAAAGTAA
>JAJZCR010000022.1 GCA_021851715.1 Planctomycetota bacterium | reverse complement strand
GCAAGATTCCAAGTAAGAAAGAGTTGGCGTCGTTACGATTGATCCGGAATGAATTTCATGGGGATTGGAACTATTCCATCCACCCACAGCAGCCCTAAATGTATCAAGCTATTTCTGTACGAAGCCTAAGATGCTTTCCGAGGCGTATAAAGTGTTTGCCGAACTGCCCGAAATCGTCGGCTACGCCCCATGGATCCTCACCGACACCCGTTCGCCGCTGCAGTGGCGTTGGTACAACCAGGGTAAAGCCATTAAACGGCATGGTTTGATTGACGAGTACGGCCGGCGCAAGATGGCCTTTGATGCCGTGCGTAATGGCATCGCCAGCTTAAAAGCTGGATTTGAGGCCAAACCAGCGGCAGGAACTGACGCGGCCATGGCCGAATCGGTCCATGTGAATTTTTCTGCCAGTGCGGCCCGGGCCGGACGGCCTGCCCGCCAATTGCAATAACCATGGATGGACGATAGTTTAAATCCATGGTTCTTAAGCAGAATTCCGGAGTAATAGTCATGACCAATTCCCCGCGACCACGCAAAAAAGCGGCGGGCCGGCTGGTTCGTCCGATTGCGCGATCGTCTGCAGCCTCAGCGGACTTTTTTGATTTTCACCGGCGAGCCGGCAGCGGTGACAGATTAACTGTGGCTTTCATGGGCGGATCGCTTACCTGGGGTGCCGGTGCCAGCGATCCACAACGAACTTCCTATCGAGCCCTGGTCGCCCGGCGGTTGGAACAGACTTACCCCAAGGCGCACTTTTCGTGGGTGGATGCGGCTATCGGTGGCAGCGGGGCACAACTCGGCAGCTTCCGGCTGGAGCGTGATGTCCTGGCGTTTGAGCCTGACCTGCTGTTTCTGGATTTCACGCTCAACGATGGCACCTATCAAATATCACCGGATACTCTTTCCGCCTATGAAAGCATTGTGCGCCGCACGATTATCCAGGCCGGTTGTCCGGTGGTACAGATGTTTCTCGCCTCACGCTTTGATGTGGAGAATGGAGATCTTCATAAGATGCTCCGGCGCAAAGCCCACCAGAAACTCTCGCGTGCGTATCACACCGGCATCGGGGATGCCATCGTGCTGATGCAGAGCCGTTACAAAAAAGGAGGGTTGAATCTGGATGTGCTGTGGCCGCCGGACCGGTTTGATACCACCCACCCGGGCGATGCCGGTTATGTATGTTACGCTGATGCAGCATGGGAAGGTCTGCAAAAAGCGGTGCGGCATCGCGTGGTGTGCCGGGCACCGGCGAAGCGGATGTTTGGAGACACGTACAACAACCTGAATCGGGTGCCTATCGCCGCGCTGGAGCCGTTGCGTGTGGGCTGGCACGCCGCCAGTCCGAAAATCGGATCTTTAGCCTTTGATTTTCTCATGTCCCGCTGGCTGGATTCCCTGTGGGTCGGCGCAAATTTTATTGAATTGGACCGGGTGAAAACGCAGCCGGCGACGCCGGCAGAACCCCTGCGGCTGAATTTTCATGGTTCGACGGTATTGTTGTTTGGGGAGTCGACGCCGCAGTCGGGTAAGTATCGCGTGGTGCTGGACGGCGGTGCCGGGCGTGAATTTGATGCCGGTAAAATGGGCCGCGGCGGCGGCAATGGGCACCTGTGGGAGGTCATCGCCGAAGGACTGCCGGTTGGCCAACACACCCTGGAAATTCAACCGCTCTTTGAATCGCCGCAGATGCCATCGGAACTGCGACTGGAAAGTATCTGCGTCGCCGGCGGCGAAGCCCGGGTCTGGTGCATGGAATAGATGACTGATTAAAAAGGTAAAAAGATGAGTATAGAAAAGTGTAAAGATCGGCGGGAGCTATGGTGGCGGACGGTTCGCGAGCATGTGCATCAGGTGTTGAACCCCGACGGTTCCGGCAAAATTCCGCAGTTTAACCCTCCATACCGGGAACCGATCTGGATTCTTCCGGCGTTGTATACGGGGGCCCAGGAGCATATTGATCTGGCGAACAAGATTGTGGCTCGCTACAACGATGCGCCGGAATCGGCGCGCATACATGAGTCGGGGGTCTATTCCGGCCGGGATTTTAATATCTTCCAATCCAACCATCTGGCCAACATGCTGCACCGGTTTGGTCATCTGGCTACGCCGACGGCGCGCACCGTTATGGAATGGCATACCCGCTTGGTGTTTCGCACGGTCCGCGGCTCGCGCCAGAGCGATTTCAAATTTCACGGTGCCAATGACAACATGCCCATGTTGGCCACCGTCGGCCACATTCTGGGCGGTGAAGCCTTAAACGATCGGGATGCCATTGAGCATGGCGTGTGGATGCTCAACCAGTTTCGGCGGTTGCTGTCACGTTCCGCCTGGGCGTCTGAATTCAACAGCTCCACGTACTCCGCCGTCACGCTTTCCGGTGCCGCCAAAATCGCCACCGGCGCGCATGATCCGGAAATCCGCAAGCTGGCCCTGGACATCGAACACCGCCTGTGGGCGGAGGTAATTTTGCATTTTCATCCGCCAACACGGCAGCAGGCCGGCCCACAGTCGCGGGCTTACTGCATTGATATGGCCGGACACACCCATTCCCTGCAAATGCTGTTGTGGCTCGAGTTTGGCCCGGTCGTCAGCGGGCACGATCCCATCAAGAGCTATTTTTCGCCCGATGGCACCGAGGTTATTCATTTTGAAGGCAATTATTTCCAGAGCATTGCCGAGTATTGCGAATTTCTCGAGCCCGACTTCCACGTTCCCGACGCGCTCGCGGCGCTGATGACCGGGCGAACCTATCCGGCGATCCTGCAGGGCCGCTCTGAATCGATGGGACGTTTCGATGAGCAGGCGGCGCAGTACCAGACCACCACGTATATGGAAGAGGCTTTTTCGCTGGGCAGTGTGAATACCCCCATGGGTGGCGGCGAGCAGACCATGAGCGCTTATCTCACCTACAAACGCCGGCCGGAAGTAACATCATTTCGGGGCGGGGGCACCGCTTTTGTCCGCTACCTTGCGGGCAACACGGAATATGGCGCTTCTGAAAAATCTGTGGATGGTGCTTATGCCAATGAACGGTTCGTTTCCGGGCAGGGGTGGTTGTACACACTGCAGGAAAAGAATACCGTTCTGGTGCTCAGTACGCCCAATCTTAAAAAACTCGCTGAGGTTCCGACGGAATTCCTTCGGCTGGCGCTGATTTTCCCGGCGCACTTCGGCTCCATTACCCGGAGCATTATTGGCACACAACCTGCTGTTGCAGGGGCGACCGGGCAAAGCGAAAGTGTGGTGTGCGCTTCGGTGGAGGCCGGCGAAGTGTACATTCATGTGCAGCCCTTGCTACCGACCTTGCTGCCGCGTCCCGCAGCGGTCCGCTTTTCCCGCAGCAACAAATACGAAATGCTGGAACTCATCAACTATCAAGGGCCTCCGAGAACATTTAAGCGCCAAGACCTGGCGCGCATGATCAACGGGTGCGTGGTGACAGTATCCAGCCGCAAGGCCGAATCTTCGCTGGAAGATTTTCACCAGCGACTTTCGCAATGCGCCGTGACGGATTACATCAGTGCAGGGCATCGGTACTTCCTCTATCAGCGAAAGGATGTGGAAATGGAGGTTGTCCTGACGCTGGATACGTTCGGCGTGCAGACCGAGGCCATCAATGGCCGTCATCGACCTATGCCTGTCTTTGAATCCAATCAGATTGATGTGCGGAGTCTGCCCTTCATGACGGGGCCGGTCGCACCGAATAAGCCTCATTTTCCATGGGGTGACAACATGACCCAGATGCCATGGACAAACTGGTGGCTGATCGGATCGAGAGGCTTGCCGACGGAAGCCCCTTACAGCGCTGTGAGCCAGGGGGCTGATCCTGTCATTAAAAAGGCCCCTTAGGCTGACCGGCCCGGTACACAATGACCGTTTACGGACAAAATGGCACCAGGACTGGCGTCAGAGGCCTGGTGCAACGCTCATGGAATTCACGCCATCCATAAGGGAACGTGCACGCTTCGGTCTTATCTACGGCATGGGGATATTTTTAAGATCAAACGGGATCTTAAAATGTCTCGCCCGAGTATAAATCGACTCGGTAAATCTGGCCGGTTTGATGCCCATTTGCATGGGAATGGTGTACACTATTTGCTGTTGCCAATTTCCCCCGGACGACCATCCATTGGGATTTACAACGGTTCCGCTTTTGTTGTAGATAGTGCCATTGAAGTTTTGGATTTGGTTGATGATAGACTGTTGCGTGGGAGTGGGAGTGTTGACCGCCGCCTGAGCCTCCGGCAGTCGGATGGTTATGTTGAATTGCCATAGACCATTGAACTTTTGCAGATGGCCTACCGAGACTCGCACGCCGTGAAGAGTTTGGTGCGTGGTACCCTTGGCTTTGATTTTGAGGTTAAGCGTTGTTTTATGGTAGCTGGCTAAAACCGGCACATAGCCCTTGAGAGTGGTGATGAGCGTACCGGGTTTGTGCGGCCACTGAAGCGGCAGGTTTAAATTATAGACGCTGGTTGACTGAGTCGGGAACCATTCAGGCTGAAAGATTGGCTGGGCCGGGCCTACGAGGGAATTGCCATGGTTATCCACAGCCTTGGTGATATCGGGGTTCTGCATTTGCAGCGGTCCGGTTTTTCCGGGAATGGTTAACAAAACCATATCCAGGTTAAACATCTTGCTGACCGGATGAAGCGGCTGGTTTAACGCGATAGACCGATTCAAGGTAATACTTTGCGCCGCCACCGCAAAGGCCCCTTGGAAGCTGACGATATCCCTCCGGTTGAGTACGCCATTAAGACCCAGTTGCAAACCGGGAGCCGGATTATACCACATAAGGGGGGAAACATTGGTAAGCACGGCCATCTGCTGCATGACCTGCCAGAACGGAGTTTTGGTGTCGCTAATAGTTACGTTAGGCAAAAAGCCCTGCTGCAAGATGGTGGCGGACGTGCCGGCTTGCCTGCAGATATTCTGAAAAACAGTTTCGGCGGAAACATTTTTAATATGAATGGTGATCAGCGGGCCGCGGAGATAATCCAGGTTGACGATTCTGCGAATGTTTTGCCGCAATAGATGACGCATTTCGGGTGTGGTCAAACCGTCCAGGGCCTTTTTCATTGCTGGTATGGCCGCATCGCCGGCAGCCAGGAGCTTGCGGGCCGCTCCGTGGCGTACCGCGTATTGATCACTGGCCAAGGCGTGTATCCAGCGCTGAAGTTCCGCAGGCGTTGGTACCGGCACCGCCGTATTTAGCGGTGCAGTTCGGGCTGATGTGGGTATGCCGACCGCAGCGGGTGCGGCGGCCGGGTGGGTTATGAGAGTGGCAGGGTGGGTTGCGGCCGGCATAAGTGCCGCCGAAGTGGCCGCTGCTGCGTGGGCCGCAGGTACCGACCCGCCCGCCGCAATGGAGCATACTGCAATCAATACCAATGGTGCGTGAAATGGCTTGAGCATGAACGATTTCCTTTCTTTTGGTGGTTATGGTTGGTCCGCAAGAGTTGCCATCGCCCGGTCAAAGGCGGTCCGGTCAGAGGGCAGCCACACGTTAAGTTTCCACCGCCAACGGGCGAGAAGTGCCGGTGGAAAACGATGAGATTGGGCGTAACGGTAGGCCAATACGCGGCCGGGCCATTGCGCCCCCAGATCTTTTCTGCTGTAGGAAGCCCGGCGGTTAAGCAGGTGCCAGAGCTTCCATGCCGGTGATGCCGCAACGCGTGGTGTGGGTGTATATGGAGGCGGTCGATAGTCCTTGATGGGCAATCCGTCCAAATTGGTAAATCCGGTAAGGTTTCGGGGACCGCGGACCCGATCCAGAAACATGCCGGCCACCGTCATCCAATAGCCGTAATTTCGTTTCAGCCGCACCTGAAAATTCCCCGGCCCTTTCAGCAAAAAGGAGCAGTACATACCTCCCCAGAACTGCATAATTCGGGCCTGGGCCAAGGGCCGCTGACAAGCCCATGCCATAGCGGGACTGGAGTGCCGAGGGTAAACCTGCACGACATAATCCCGGCGGTCATTGCCGCCGGTTTGGCCGTCCTTGTTATGGAAATAAAAACTCAGGCGATACAGGCCAGTCGGTACCTTTACTTTCAGCCACATATCCGGACCGTCATAAAGCCGCGGATACCGGCCGCCAGCATCATTCCATTCCGCCTCAATACGTTGGTTGGCATCCGGGAAATAGAGTGTTCGCCGCAGTGTGGAATGATACCAGGACACGTAATAGGCCACATCCCCGGCATATTGATGCGGCGAGCTTTCACGGATGATGTTGGCACTGCCGAGACCGCCAAAGAATTGTTCCTCGGCATTAGCATATTGCGGCGTGCCGGCGCATAGCCGGGCATAGCTTACGCCGTAGTGGCCTACCCAGTCGCCCTCAGTGCGCCAATCCTGCGTCATAAAAGCCGCCGTTACGGCATGGCCCTGGCCGGTCCTGACCCGTGTAATCCATTGCGTGAGATCCGCACGGGAAGGAGGTAGAGCGCCAGCCGGCAGCGGTGGGGTGGACTGCGGCACTGCGGGGTTTGGGTGCCTGGCAGGTCCGGGTTCATCGGCATGAAAGCCGCCACATTCATAGCCGCCAATTAACATCCCACCACCCGCCAGAGGAGCCAATGATGCCACAAACCCGGTGGGAATGGGGCTGGCCGCGGATGTGGCCGTGGGGAAAATACGGTGTTCTGCCTGATTCCATACTTCAAAGCCTGTGCTGCGATGACCAATCCACACATTGCCATATGCATCCATGGCCAGGCAAGTAACAAAATCAGAAGTCACAAGCCGGCGGAGTTCGACGACGGAAGGTTGCGGATAATGGGTGGGCACGTGCCAGAGGCCCTTGATTTTGCCAAGATAATTTCGTCCGCGAATAAAATGCCAGCGGCGGCCATTATCATCGCCTATGGCCAAGCCGCCATCCGTACCGGCATACACGCGGTATTGCCCTCGGCCATGTACTTTTTTCCGGGGCACCACCAACAATGCGTTGATCAGGTTAGAAGCCAGACCCTGGCCCGTAGCCGTCAGCGGCAAGTGCAGGGGGCCGACAATTAGGTGCCATGTGTGATAATGGCTGTGCCGCGATGCCCAGGCAATGCCGTGGCATTGTGTGCCGATAAACAGGGTGCCGTCCGGTGCCACGGCCAGACAAGACAGAGCATCCGTCGGCAGGCCATTGGTGGTCGTGTAGTATTGCCAGGTGCGGGAGCGGATGTGGTAGCGTGTCAGCCCTTTGCTGGTGGCAATCCACACGCTGTTGTCGGCCGGCGACGTGGCAATGGCAAACACCCGCTGCCCCAGCGGGCCGGCGCGGCTTATGTTGCCGGGAGCAGGTTTATATGGCAAAAGCCTGCGAGGTTGTGCGGTTTCCAGAATTGCCTCAACAGAATCTCCGGTCTCGCGGCCATAATGCCGGCCCGCCAGTAGATCGTAATTTCGCCAGTACTGGCCATTGTATACGCATACGCCATGCCGCAGACTGCCCGCCCAGATACGGCCCAGAGCATCGCACGACAACGCATATACATTTCTGGGTGCGCCATTGCGCCTGGTAAAATGTTGCCATTGGTCGGAACCATGCACAGCCGGGCTGTAGCAAAATACCCCCTGACCTTCGGTGCCAAACCACCAGCGCCCGGCCGAATCCTGCACCACGGACGTGATACACCGGCTGGCCAGGGCAGTTTCAGGAATAGCGGAGATACGAAGCGGGGTGCGGAATTCCAAGCTCTTTGCGGGTGGGTGGGTGGCGCAGCCAAAGAGCATATTGCAGAGCAGTGCGCTGCACAGAAGAGCCATCAGCAAACATGGCTGCCTGGAGAATAATTTTTTCACGCCAGACTCCTCATGAAATCCAAGTTCCTCTTGCCGCCTGATTTATACACATCTATTTGTTCGCTGTGATGCAATAGTATAACATTCACCAGGGAAAGTGCCAGGTGACCATGATGGCGAAATGTGCTGCTGGAAACAATGTGCTGGTAGTCCGGCGGTATGGTCCGTCGGCGCTGGGCCGCGCGGCTGCGGTAGAGCTGATTGCGGCCATGCCCGGGCATTGGTCCGGGATGGTGGTGGATGTGCCGGCGGTTGACACCGGTCGTTGCGTGCTATGGCAAGACGTGGCGTTTCATGTTAATCTTTATGACCAGTGGATGGGCAGGAGCAAGATCCGGCGGATGGAAGCGGCCCGCGATGGCCGCAGTGAAATTTGGAATCGTTGATGCTCGCCATGATTTTCATCAACCCTGCGTACTGGATTCTGGCTCTGGCGTTGACCGTTGCTTGGGCGTGGTTTTGCACATGGGTGGGCCGCGATGCGCCGAACCTGCACCGGCAGCGGGAATTTTTCTGGAACTGGGTGATGGTGGGGGCCCTGGCGCTGATCCTGCTGTTCTGGGTGCTGATACCGAATTTTTGGCTTGCCTTGCTGGTGAATCTGGCGGTCATGGCAGGCGTTATCGCCTGGTACTGGCATGTGCGGGTGGCGGAACTGGGTCCAAGCGGCCACCTCATGGCCGCAGTGTTTGCTTCCCTGGGTCGCGCGACGGAAAGGCGCGAGATTAAAAAATCGGCGGAACAACTTATTTTAGATTACATCACCGACAGCGGCGCTGCGCGACGCCTGCCGACCACGGATGATCCGCTCTACGGAGGCGTGGTGCTGGCGGATCAATTGCTGGTTCAGGCGATGGAGTCGCGGGCACAACTTATTGATCTTTTGCCGTCTTCGCAGGCCTACGAACTCAGGTTCTCGGTGGATGGAGTGGCCTTTCCGCAGCCGGCAATGCAGCGCAGCGCGGCTGAACCTATTATACAGGGAATTAAAAGGATTGCGGGGCTTTCGCTGGAGGAACGCCGCCGGCCGCAAAAAGGCGGAATCATTGTACGCGATGGTGCCGGGCAGCGAACCGTTTGGACCGTGGAAACCAGCGGCACCACGGCGGGTGAGAAGGTCCATTTGCAGGCCGGTGCCAGTCAAAGCTGGCGCTTGGCGCTTTCTGAACTTGGTATGACGGCCGAACAACTGGGGGTGATGAAAGAGCTTGCGGCGATGCCTGCGGGCGTGGTGCTGGTCGCGTCGCCCGCGCACATGGGGCGCACCACATTGCTTTATTCCCTGTTAACGACGCACGATGCGTACACCAATAGCATTCAGACGGTGGAAGTCAACCCGCGGTGCGAATTCGAGTCGGTCACAGTTAACAGGATTGACCCCCAAAATCCAGACTCGAGTGCCGCCAAAATCCTCTCCAACCTGCTGCTGAAAGATCCCAATGTGGTGATGCTGGGACTGGGCACGGATGCCCCGGCGGCGGAGGGGATTGCCAGGTATGGCCAGGACCGCAAGGCTTACGTGGGCCTGATGTCCGTCGATTCTCTGGCGGCCCTGGATCAATGGCGGAAATTGGTGGGCAATTCTGATGTGACGGCACAGTCTCTGCAGGCGGTCATTGCTTCGCGGCTGATACGTGTTTTGTGCCCGGCGTGCAAAACTGCATACTCTCCGGATGCGGCCACACTGGCCCGGCTCAACCTGCCCGTGGGCCGTGAAATCAAGGCTTTCAAGGCGAATTCTCGGCCGGTGGTGGATAACAAAGGCAACCCGATTAAATGCGGCGAATGCGGCGGGATTGGTTATAAGGGTCGCACCGGAATTTATGAAATTCTGGTCATCAATGACGATATCCGTAAAGCGCTGGCCTCCAACAAGACCATCGATGAAATTCGAACCTTGGCGCGAAAAAATCATTTGATGCTGCTGGTGGAGCACGGCATCCGCAAGTTTGCGGTGGGATTAACCTCGATCCAGGAAGTGCTGCGGGTCTGTTCTCCGGACAAGCCAGCCCGCGGGTCGGCGGCCCCGGCCCAGCCGCAGAGTTCGTCATAACCTCGGCCCGGTGGCGCTGGCTGCCGGGGCTACGGGAGTACCCATGATTCTTGACTTGATTGTTGTGCTGTTTGTTCTGCTGCTGACGCTGTACATGGCCACGCAGGGTGTTTTTTCGGCGTTGTGCCTGCTGCTGGCGTCTTTGTTTGCCTCATTTCTGGCGGTGGGCTTGTATCAATTGGCCGCGATTCCCATCATGTCCCGCCAGCCGGATTACGCCTACGGTGTGGCGTTTCTGCTGTTGTTTATGCTGGCTTTTACGGCGGTACGTGAATTGGTCGACCGGCTGGTTCGATTTGACATGGTACTGCCGGTGTGGCCCAACCGCATCGCCGGCGGAGCGGCAGGTTTTTTTGCGGCCATGGTCATCATCGGCACCACACTCATCGGTATTGAAATGATGCCACTGCCGACGAGTATTCTGGGGTACAGCCGCTATCCGAAAGGGATGAATCATTCGGCCACGGTGGTCTGGTTGGATCCGGATGGTCTGGTGGCGGCGATATGGAGCAATGTCGGCGGAGGGTCCATGGGCGGCCCGACAGTGTTTGCCGACGTCAACCCTGATTTTCCCCGGCAGTTGTATGGCTATCGCCATGGCGTGTTTTATGGAACCTGGAGTACGCTGCCACCGAATTTATTGAAAGTGATCTCCATGGGATCGCTCCATGGAGATAATCTGGTGACGCTGAAAATTCCGTCACCGGGGCAGCGCCATAAGATATTGCTGATTCAAACGCGTGTGCGGCGTGGCGCCACGGAACCGGATGTGAGCGCCAACAGCGCCGATGGCGAAAATTATCTTTTTTTAACGCCTTCACAGGTGCGGCTGGTGACAAGCGGCGGCCACCAATACTATCCGATCGGATATCTGAAGTTCGGTGAAGTTTTTCGCCCCGTGCACCTGAATACGCCCGTTGTGGACGATTATCGCATGGTTGATGGCCACCATACGGTTTTTCAGAATTGGATATTTAAAGTCGGTTCGCATGAGCGCCCGGTGCTATTTGAGATGAAAGGTACCGCCCGGGTGGCTTTGCGCAAAATCAGCAAGAAATACAGGACTCTGGCGAAGCGGGATTATCCACAGCAACCGTACAACAAGGCCACTTTGGCGATTTCGATCCGGTCGTCCGGGCTGCCCGGCCCGTATGAGGTGGTCATTGTTCCGGCGGGCGTTAAAATGCTGGACCTGCAAAATGAGGTTCATGCGGCCTACAGCCGCCTGCATCATCTGCAGAACGTGCTGTTTCATAACCGCAATGGGGCGTGGGCCGGGGCCATAACTAAAATACAAGGTACGCCAAATACCAATT
The DNA here is from genome assembly GCA_021851715.1 of Planctomycetota bacterium. Classification (GTDB taxonomy): domain Bacteria; phylum Planctomycetota; class Phycisphaerae; order WQYP01; family WQYP01; genus JABEVA01. Next base: position 39,195 of record JAJZCR010000022.1, on the reverse strand, counting down.
CAGTTCAGCAGTATTACGATCAAAGCATTAACGCCAACAGCGAGCCCATTTCGTATAGTTTTGACTGGCCGAATATTGTTTCGCTGCTGCTTAGTTCCCAGATCGGTCACAATACCGCGCAGTGTCTGCAGAATGTAGGCAGCTACTTTACCGACAACATTCTTCCAGTCTTGAAGAATAAAAAGGTGGATTTGATCATCACGGACGTGCATGGCAACATTCCTAAAGCCATTCATATCGCTCCGGCGGCTTATACCGTGGCAGCCTGGCGTATTACCGGCAGAGCGCTGAGGATATGGATGGCGAATGTCTCCGTTAAGCCGGCCAAGGCGCAAAGCCTGAAGCTCAACGGATCTGATCTGGTGGCATCCTACACACGCTGAGACTACTTTTCCCACGCTTGACTTCCGCCACGTTCGGCTTCTATAACTACAGTAGGCGAACGTTATCCGACCAGCCGCGTTGGTTTTATGGGTTGAGACGTTTTTCGCTCTTTTTGAAAGGGTTCCATCATGGCGTTTACACTTCCCAATTTACCTTACGATTTTGCCGCTCTTGAGCCGGTTATTGATGCCAAAACCATGCAAATTCACCATGACGGGCACCATGGTGCGTACGTCAAAAATCTCAATACCGCCATCGCCGGCAAGGCGAACCTGGAATCGCAAACTGCAGAGGCACTCGTGAGCAATCTGGCGGCAGTGCCCGAAGATATCCGCACCGCGGTGCGTAACAACGGCGGCGGCCACGTGAACCACAGCATGTTCTGGCAGATTTTAGCGCCTCAAGGTCATGGCGGCGGTGGCGAACCCGATGGGGCCTTGGCTGCTGCCATTACCAGCGATTTTGGTTCGGTAGCCGAATTCAAGGCCAAATTCACCGATGTTGCCGCCAAGCGTTTTGGCTCCGGCTGGGCTTGGCTGGTCGTCAAGAACGGCAAGCTGGGCATTGGTTCCACCGCTAATCAGGACAATCCGCTGATGGGCGAAATAGCTGGATTTTCCGGAAAGCCTGTGCTGGGCCTGGATGTGTGGGAACATGCCTACTATCTAAAATATCAAAACCGTCGACCAGAGTATTTAGCTGCCTGGTGGCAGGTGGTGAACTGGAAAAAGGTCGGGGAAATTTACGCCGCGGCTAAATAACGGTCCATCATCTGCGCCGAGCCAAAGTTCCGAGTTGAGCCAGCCGCAATCGCCGGCGCTGCCGGGCACTGCGTATCAGCAGCAGGGCATACCCCGTGGCGCATAGGCCGATACCGGCAACGACGCCCACGGTGCCAAGCTCTCCAATATGCTTGACCTGCCGGTATTGCCGGCGGCTGATGGCCTGTTTGCGCTGATAACCGTGGTGGATGCCCGTCACTTCAAAATAGGCTCCGTGCTGATGGATGACAAAGTCTTCTGCCGATATGCCGGTGAGAGGCCGGGTTACCAGCAGTGGCAGTGCCATCGCCAGGCCCACCAGGATGCAACCGGCCCAGATCAGCCCATGGCAGATTTTTCGCGGCGAATGAAAAACAAAGGGAAGTCTGGGCATCACATCTGCACTGCTGTCGGCGCGTCGGGGTAGAATAACGGCCCCGTCCCGCCGCCATTAATCTTCCACACGCCATTGTGCGCCGTCACGGATAACCCGGCGATAGAGGGTGTCGCGTTCGACGGGGATATAACCGGCCTCGTGCACCAGTCGGCGAATATCTTCCACCGTTTGTTCCTGATGCTGGTTGCCGGAACCGCCTTCGCGCTTGGTGATATCGTACCACACAACGGTGCCATCCAGATCGTCGGTGCCAAAACTCAGCGACACCTGCGCAAGCTTCATTGTCTGCATAATCCAGAATGCCTTGACGTGGGCAAAGTTGGGGAGCATAAGACGGGAAATGGCGAGCATTTTCAAGTCTTCCATGCCAGTGGGTCCGGGCAGATGGCCAAGCTCGCTACCATCCGGAATAAACGAAAGCGGGATAATGGTCTGGAAGCCCGGGGCTTTATCCTGCAATTCCCGCAGCGCTATCAAGTGATTCACGCGCTCCGCTCGTGTTTCGACATGGCCGTAGAGAATAGTGGCATTGGTTTTAATGCCGAGTTCGTGGGCGGTGCGGTGAATTTCCATCCATCCATCAGCCCGCAGTTTGCCCTTGAAAACCTCGTCGTGTACGCGGTCATCAAACACCTCCGCTCCGCCGCCGGGCATAGATCCCAGCCCATGCTCGCGCAGAGCCATGAGTACTTCCTTATAGGAAAGGCGGGAAATGCGGCTCAAATGGTCAATTTCAATGGCGGTGAAGCATTTGAGATGCACTTGCGGGTGACGCTGGCGTAATCCAGAAAGCATTTCCAGATACCAGTCAAAGGGGAGCCACGGATGCAAACCCCCTACAATGTGAATTTCGGTGGCTCCAGCGTTTGCCGCTTCTTTGGCTATGCGATAAATATCCTCCAACTGATATTCATAAGCACCCGCTTCGCCGCGCTTGCGATGGAATTCGCAGAACTTGCAGGATAATGCACAGATATTGGAATAGTTGATGTGGCGGTTGATGTTATAATACGCCATGCGGCCGTGCATGGCCTGCCGCACCGCATTGGCCAAGGCTCCCAGGGAAAAGATATCCCGCGTGTTCCACAGGGCCATGCCATCTTCAAAATTCAACCATTGGCCGGCCGCAACTTTTTCCGCAATGGGCAGCAGTGCGGGGTCAGCAATGTCTTGCCGGCGCAGGTATTGATCGATCGACTTTGGCGTCGCGTAGGTTATTTCTCTGGTTGATTCATCAGTGGTAACCGGCATTAAACACCTATCATTGGCCGCGTGGACAACCCTATCCATCTTAAGCCGTTACAGGGCGGATTCCAAGTCCGGGGTCGGTTGCCGGCCGGATGTGGAAAATGGCGGGCAGCGGTAAAATAAGCCTGTGGCGACGTACCAAAAAAGTGAAGCGCTGTGTCTGCATCTGATTGATTTTTCAGAAACCAGCCAGATTGCGCGGCTCTTTACGCGGGAATTTGGCATGCTCGGAGTGATTGCCAAAGGCATTAAACGTGGGCGACAAACTTCGGCGAGTCCACTGGGTGGGCCGCTGGATATGTTGGCCCGCGGCCAGGCGGTCTTTGTGGCGGGGCGCGGCGGGGCGGAACTGGCTACGCTGTCGGGCTGGCAGGTGTTGGATCATTGGCCGTTGATGCGCAACAATTTACGCAGGTATTATGCGGGGACTCTGATGGCGGAAGTGACCATGGAGTTACTGGCCCCGCTGGATTCGCATCCGCATATTTTTGAGGATTTGGTGGTGGCGCTGCAAATGCTGGGTCATTCCGATTTGCCATCATTGGCGCGCGTGGTTGCCGCTTATGTTAAAGCCGCCCTGCAGAAAACGGGCTACTGGCCGATATTGGAACACTGCGTGCTTTGCGGTACGGAAATAAAAACCGATGTCGTGCGGTTTGTGCCCCGAGTGGGAGGCATTATCTGCAGCAATTGCCGCCCTGCGGGCACAGCCATGGCATTGCCCAGTCTCGTGGTGCTGGCGTTGGCGCGCTTGCCAAGGCCGCAGGTGATGAAGGAATCTTTGCCGCAGCGGCCGGCAGATCCGCAAGCCCTGTTTCTGGCTTTGCAATTGATGCTAAGCCATCTGGAATGTACTTTGGATCGCGCGATGAAAACGCGGACGCTGCTGGGCATGATTTGCGGGTGCGGGCCGACGATGCCGGAGGCTGCCGGGGCAAACCTGGGGGTGGGTTTTGAAAAATCGGTGGTGCATGGGGCGGGGATGCTGCCTGACGGCCAGATAGAGAGCCTCGCATGATGCCGGATGCCTTCAACACTTCCTCTGGTGGCGAAACTGATAAAGCCAGGGCGCAGAATACTGGTTGGGCACCTGCGGACCTGGTATTGATTGCCGTTGGAACCGTGCTGGTAGTGGCCGCGATCCTGAAAATAGACGCGATACTAACCAGGCAGTGGCCGGCTTCTTATGAGAGGATATTGGAAGCACTGGTGGAGACAGCCGCGGGGTTTTGGTGCTGGTGCGGGGTGTGGCGCCGAGGGGCATGGGCCGCGGCAGTCTTGCTCTTTTTGACTTTTGCCGGTGTTTCATTGTTTCGCGGCTGGGCAGGCCATCAATCGTGCGGCTGTTTCGGCACTCTGCGGGTGGATCCCTGGTGGACGCTGGCCCTGGATGTGGGAGTACTGGTGGCCTTGCTGGTATGGCATCCGCAAAGGTCGGAGCCAGGGGCGACCAAATTTCGTTTAATGGGCGCGGGGGTATTGCTGTTGCTGCTGTTGGCCGCAGTTGGTTGGCTATCAGTCCGCAATCGACCCGCGTGGCTGCATGCGGATGGGAGAATCACCGGTGGCAGGGGTACTGTATTGATGAATCCGGTGGGCTGGGCCCATGACCGCATGCCGCTGCTCAAATACATGCGTCATGCGCAGCTTTACGCCCATGGGCGATGGCTGGTGGTGCTGTATCACCACGGCTGCGACGTATGCCAGCGGGCGATTGGACAAGTGGCGGCGAAACTTGCCGTGGCCAAACATCCACATCATGTGTTACTTCTTGAGGTACCGCCGAACGGCTCTTTGCCGGCGTCGCTTGATCTGCGGGGAATGGCTCACGCGAGAGTGCATTTCGGCCGGAACTGGGCGATACCGATGTTTCCACTCTATCTGGATATGCATAACGGCGTGGTGACGCGGGTGAGAATATACGTCGAGGGGTACTGGAGCGGATTCTGAAAGGCCATGCCGGTCATTGGCCAAAAGTTACCGCAGCACGTTACAATGGTCGCCATGAACATGGAGTTGCATATTAAACGCTCTGTACGCGTGCCATTAACTGTGGCGGTGTTCTTCGGATTCAGTTGGCTCCTGGGAGGGTGCCACACGGCGCTGGTGCCGTTAAAACCGGCGGCCATCGGCCCGCCTTGGGCGGCCCCGGCGGTATCCACCACACAGCCTGGTAAAGCCATCACCAAGGTACGGAGTGGTGTTATGAAGGGCGGTGTGTTTGCGACGGTGCCGGCGACGGTGAAAAATGGCTGGGTGGCCAATCTGACCAATTCCACTTCCAAAGTCATTGATATTGCCAGTTACAGGCGTATTTTTAATCAGGCGATGCGCCTGGTTCGGCATACCGGCTATCGGGTGAGCTGGTCCAGCTACAGGCTGGGTATTATTGTCAGCAAGCCGCAGATCGGACCGGAAGTGCTGCAATGGTGGCGTCCGGATGTTACCAACGGCAATTCGCTGATGGAGAGCACGCTGAACACATTTCGGCGAACCATTCGCCTGGTCATTGAGCGCTTGGGTAAGCAGCGATATCGCATAAGTATTGAGGTGCTGGTGGAGCGGCGGGAAAACCCGCAGGGCATGGTGGGAGCGGTGGCCTTTAATGGCATATCCGCTTTTGGCGGAAACATTCTGCCGTTGATGGCCAGCCATGCAGCGCCAGGTGTGGGTGGTGAGTATTGGTATCCGGCAGGACGCGATCTGCTGCTGGAAAAGAAGCTGTTAAAAGTGCTGTTCAAAAAGATCTGAAATTCCGGCTAATGGCCGGTACTCCCGAACCCTCCGGTGCCGCGTTGAGTTGGCGCCAGCTCCGCCGGACTGGCTTGAATCTGCCACCTGGCTTGCACGACGGGAGAAATCACCATCTGGGCGATTCGCATTCCGCGGGTAATTTCAAACGGTTCGCTGCCGAAGTTGATGAGAATAACCTGCAATTCCCCGCGATAATCGGCATCTATGGTTCCCGGGGCATTGGGCACGCTTACACCGTGTTTCATGGCCAGGCCGGAACGTGGGCGAATTTGAGCTTCAAACCCCGGCGGAATGGCCAGAATAAAACCGCAGGGAATGGCGCGGCGCTGCATTGGAGGCAACACGATCGGTTCGGTAATCGCCGCCTGCAAATCCATACCCGCGGCACTGGTTGTCTGGTAGGCCGGGGGCTGCAGGCCGCGACCGTGTTCCAGCCAGGCCAGTTCCAGGGTGACCTCCGGTGTGACGGGTAGGGCTTCATTTTTCATAAGATACTCCAAAGAGATGCGATGGCCTGGTTGGCGAGAAGTTCGGCAAATTTGGCGGCTATGTCAATAGCGCTGTCCACCGTGAAAAGACGTTTTTACTGATGGTGAGAAGCTCCGGCATATAAGTGGAGGTCTGGGCGATGAGCAGGTCGGATTTGACACCGGCGGCTTTCAGTTCATCTGGAAAGGAGCGAACCATGGTCTGGATTGATTCTGCCGTTACTTCCAGATGACACAGCATCGCCCATGTTCGCGTTCCGAACCGAAAGCCCTGACACGCGGTGATATCCGAGCCCAGCAGGGGGGTGGCATTTTTGGGCACTTCAAAAATGTCGCCATGCCAGTGAAATGCGGTGAACGAAAACGGTACACCGATGAATAAAGGATCGCGCATACCGCCTTCATACAGTCGCACCTTCAGCCAGCCGATTTCCTTTTTTCGGCCGGGATAAACCCGGGCACCGAGAGCCGCGGCAATTAACTGGCTGCCTAGGCAGATGCCAAGCACCGGTTTTCCGGCGGCCATGGCGGATTGAATTAAAGCCATTTCCGACTGGATGAAGGGGTGGCGATCCTGCTCATAGACGCTCATCGGGCCGCCCATCATGATTAACCCGGAATAATTCTGAATGTCCGTGGGCACACTCTGCCGGCGAAAAACCTCACAGGTATGAACGTCGACTTTGGCGGCCGCGAGCGGCGCGGCAATGGAACCGATGGTTTCCGCGGGAGTGTGCTGCATCACCAGGACGGATTTCATCGGCATCGTATTCCATTTTGTCAGGCACACTCCGGCCCTAAATTCCACGGACACCTTTTTTTACCACAATTGCGGTCAAAAGTCCCGCTGGTCTCTGGACACAATTAAGTTTTCATGGAGAATGATGAACAGGCGATGGTGTGCTGCAGGATACAGGATATTGAAAACCAGAAAATTTACACCCGGCGGAATCAACTTTACATATTTTCTGTTATGGTTTGGCCTGATGGCATTGGTTACAAGTGGCGGCGCTGTGCCGCTGCGTGCTGATGCGCCTCCGCTTTTGACCCTCAATCCATGGGTGGGTTCGGAAATCGCCCAGACGTGGGATCACCCGATGGAGGAAAACAAGGCGTGGATTCGCAACGATGGTCAATCCGCGCACATCTTCTGGTACAATTCATACGGAAGAATTCGATTCCAGCCGGATAATGCATATTCTCCGGCCATCGGGTATCGCGTGATGTATGTTGACCTGGGCACCCACAGCCCGCTGCTGCCGGAGCAACTGACCGATCAATCACTGGTGCTGGGAGCACATCTCCTCCGGAACAGCCGCTGGGATTTGGGCGTGGTTCTGGGCGGTGGGTATTCAGGCAACAGCCCGTTCGGAGATTCGCGGGCTTACTACGGCCTGGGACATATTCAACTGCAGCGGCGGATTTCGCCTGAAGACCAGTTCGATCTCACCCTGGATTACATCGGCAATGGCGGCCTGCTGCCCGATGTACCCCTGCCGGGATTCGCATGGGAACATCGCGCCAAACGGACATACTGGCGACTGGGATATCCAACCGATGAAATCCGCCTTCATCCGCTGCCACAGATCCAACTGCTCGGCTATTACGAAGCGCCGATTGACGGCCGGGCGGAGGTATCGTATCGCATCATCAAGGGCCTCTACGGCTTTGCCGATTTTCAGAATTATTTTGAGGGGTACACCATTAATACGTACCCAGACCACCAGCGTCTTTTTATGGAATTCAGCCGGATTGAAGCGGGTATCCGGGTTATTCATGAGCCGCTCTGTGATATCAGTGTGGCACTGGGCTACGCCTTTAACCAGGAATTCATGCGCGGTTTTGATATACGGTCCCTGCAGCCGCAGGCCCAAATTGCCAACGCCCCGTACGTGGCATTTCTGATCCGCGGCAAATTTTAGCCGGCGTTTTTTCCGGCGTGGCTCCAGCATATAATGATATTTCAGGCTGGGCGCGATAAGGCCTGAAATAAAACTGCCGGATAGAACATGACCGATTCATCATGCACTTTACCAGTTGGAAACTTTCATTTTCACCGGCCCCGCCGCCGGCGATTAGTCCGGCTGGTTTCAGTCGCCCTGCTGGTGTGGATCGGCTGCCTGGCCGGCTGTGCGAGCCAGCCTACGGTCATTCACTATGGAGCGGTTTACCCGCGACAGGGCAGGGCGCGGGTATATTCGGTTAGCCCCTGGCTGCACGAGGCCCTGGTGCGCATTGCCCAGGGGCGGCGTGTCGCCTGGTGGGATTCCAATTCCCTGCTGTTTAAGAATGGCCGGCGGACGCCGACTCTGGAAGCCAAGCCCGGGGAAACGATTCATTTCGACGGACTGGATGCGGATGGTGATTTATTTTTGGCCAGGGCCTGGATCGGTGCCAAGCCCACGGTTTACAATTTCAGTCCGCATTTGCCGCTGATTTCGCGCGATGTCACACTCCATCCGCCGGCGGCGACACAACCCCATCCGCCTCGGCAATCGCACGTATTGCCGCAGGTGCCCAGATAGGCTGCGGTCGAAATTGCGGTGGCCGGGCACCCCGATGGGATTCCGGCCAGGGAGGCTGCCGGCGACAGGCTTAAAAATTTGCCTTGTCGATGGACACTCCAAAACCCCAGCCCGCCCTGTTGTTATGGATTTTGACCACAATATGATTTACGCCGGCATTCAGGTGAATCGGTACCACATCCTGATCCTGTGAAAATCCACGGTTGATATTGTTTTCGTGGATCAGTTTTCCATTGAGCCATATTGCTATGCCATCATCGCTGCCGCAGCGCAGCTGCGTATCACGCGGATGCACGCTGGAATAGGTCGTGTAACCATAACCGATCACGGATTCGACGTGTCCGAGTTCGGAGGATAAATTGACAAAACCACGATGATCCGCCTGGGTTTTTTTCCATTTGAATATTGCGCCGTCGGTGCGAATTGATTCCTTGATCGCCACTTTGCCGTCCTGCCCCAGCCAGGCTTTGGATTCCAGGGGGGTCTTGACGCGGAGCGGCTGCAGGGATTTTTCCGGGATTTTAAATGGACCGATGAGGTTCCAGGTCTGAATGGCGGTTTCATGCTGGCGCCTATGAACAGCATCCCAACTGCGGCGCAGATCGCGGGCATTCACCGCACCAAAGGTGCGACCACTGGTGGGAATCAGCCTGGGCGTATCGAGTTTGGGCAGAAAATTGCCGTGGGCCGCGATCATTTCATCGCAGAGTTCCACGATTTTGTCGAGGCTTAAAGTGGCGGCGGTCAGCGGGTCAAACATGGCCGCCTGATACACATATTCGCGCTTGCCTTCCAACGCGGCGCGAATAAAGAGTTCATGCTGGCTTACGTGCGGCTGCATGTACGCGATAAGTTGCGGAGGCAGATCGCCCACGGTGGTAAATTGCAGGCCACTGCGATCCACGAGGGTCGGTACCTCGGCGATGGCGGTGGAGGGGAGGTTGCTGATGGCTCCGCGGTTGGGCATGTTGCCGTAGACGACGCGTGGCTGGCCGGTGACCATGGAATGAATGATCGCGCTGCCAAATTCATGGCTGCGGTGATGCTCCATGGGAGTATTGGTCTTGACCATCGCCTTGAGGCGGGCGAATTCATCGACGATGCCGTCGCAGCGCCGCAGATACTCATCAATGGGCACATCATATTTTTTGACGATTTCCGGCCCGCGCGGAATAAAGTAGGGATTGTATTCGGCGTTGTGTTCACTGGATTCGGTGACGAAATGGCCCAGGACCTTCATCAGCTCAAAACGGACCCGGTTCGAGGTGTACACCTCGGGGCGTTTCATGGCGGCAAAGAGGCGTGGGTAAAGGTCCACGCCATTTTTTTCAATTTTCAGGTAAAACGCCATGTGATTAATGCCCGCGCACAGAAAGGCCACATCTTCCGACTTTTCACCGATGTAGCTCATAAGCTGGTCAAACGTGCCCTGTACGCTGTGGCACAGGCCTACCGCATGGATATTGCTGGTGCGGTAAATGGTTTGCATGTTCATGCTCATGGGATTGGAATAATTCAGCAGCGTGGCCCGCGGGCATACTTCCATCATGTCCCGGCACAGGCCGGTCAGCATGGGGTAGGTACGCAAGGCCCGAAAAAGGCCTCCCGGGCCGGTGGTGTCGGCGATGGTGAAATTGAGGCCGTATTTGCGTGGGATTTCAAAATCCACCAGGGTGGAATTAAAACCACCGATCTGCACCATGTTGATGACAAAGTCTGCACCTTCAAGGGCCTTGCGGCGATTGGTGGTATGGTCAATTTTAGGTTTGGCCCCGATGGATTTACTTATTTTACGGCACAGGGCCGCTCCCACTTCCAGCCGGTCGCGGTCGATATCCATGTAGGAAAACGACGCATTGCGGAATTCCGGGAAACTGAGGATATCGCCGGTCAAATTGCGGGAAAAGACCACACTGCCCGCACCAATCATTGCTACTTTAATCACCTGATTTAACTCCTGTTAATTTCATTTGAGCATACAACCAAGGCGAAAGTATATCCAGAAGGGCCGGATTTGCCATCATGCGTGGGGGGAATAAGGCTGATTCGACAGGCCGGGCGGGGCTAATTTTATTGAGCGGCTAAAACCTGAAAAATGCCACGGCAGAAAGCCGGCAGATCATCGGGCTTGCGTGAGCTTACAAAATGCCGGTCCACCACTACCTCGGCATCCATCCATAGAGCGCCGGCATTGATCAGATCATCCTTAATGCCGGGCGATCCGGTTACTTTTACGCCGGAATAAACGCCGGCGGAAATGGCGATCCATCCGCCGTGGCATATTGCCGCCACCAGTTGCCGTCGCTGATGAAAATGGCGGACCAAATCCTTGACTTTTTCATCGCGTCGCAGCTTGTCGGGCGCAAATCCGCCGGCCAGTACGACACCATCAAAATTTTGAGCTTCGACCTCGCCAATGGCCAGGTCCGAGGTGGCGGGATAGCCATGTTTGCCGGTGTATCGGGTGCCTGCCCGGGGGCCGGCCAGGGTGACTTTTGCGCCCGCTTCCTGCAGGCGATATTTCGGGTACCAAAGCTCCAGATCTTCGTAGATGTCATCCACAAACATCAGGATGCGGCGGTCAATGATGGGGGAACTGGGCATCTACCATACTCTCCAACGCAGCCAACGGCGTCAGGCGCTGCAACAGGTTTCTTGGGGGAATCTTACGCTCGACCGCCGCAGGAACCTTTCATGTTGCCACAGCAGCATGTACCGCCAGCGGGCGCTTCCATGCAAGCGCCGCCGGCATCCGCTGCCGCGACGGCAAAGACGGAAATCTTCCGTTTGGTCTGCCGGGCATGGCAGGTGGGGCATTGAACGGCTTCGTCGGCGTTGCGCATGCTGGCGGCCAGATGTTCAAAATTGGCACCACATTTTTTACATTTGTATTCATAGATGGGCATAATGGATGACTCCTTAAACCGTACCTTGCCAACGCTTTTGAGTGTATGCAATGCGGGTCGTGGAATCAAGTGCGGCGGCGGGGAGTTACCAGCATGGAAAATCCATGGTAGCATAACTAAGAGGTGAGGTTTGTCGCCGGCAGTGCGGCTTTGTGGCCAGGTTGCATACTGGCGCTTGTAGCTCAACTGGATAGAGCATCCGCCTTCTAAGCGGACGGTTGTGGGTTCGAGTCCCGCCAAGCGCAGTTTCAATTGTCCTACCGGAGACGGAATTTGAACTCCTTGTGAGTTCGCGAGTATGATAATCGGGGTTGAGGAGCTATCGGAAGTTGTGGGGCGGGCGGAAATTCAGACTTCCCGATGCCGCATGTTGATTGGCCCGGGGCGAATGGAAAATATCTGATGGAACCCATGGATACCAGCTCGACGGTGCCAATGCCCAGTGAGCCTCCGCGTAACGAGCGGGCGGCGGCTTTGCTGGGCGCAAATGGAACGGCGGGGCCGCTGTCGCGGGAACAAATTGCCCAGATTATCGCGGCCAAGCGGGAACTGGCTCCAATTTTAAAATGTCAAAAAGTGGCCCAGCGCACGGCGGGTGGGTTGATCAGTGCCGGTATCCTCACGGTGATCATGGCCTTTTTCGGAGGCTTGAGCCTCACGGGATTGGTGATGGGTTTATGGATGACGGTGGCCGGATTTATTGAGTATTGGCAGGCACAGCGCATTCACCATCTTAAGCCAGAGGCACTGACCATTCTTATTCGCAATCAACTCCTGCTGGGGTCAATGTTTGTGGTATTGGGCTTGTGGTGGATGCTGGAAGTGCGCCTGGGCTGGATGAGCGCTGCCGAGAAAAAAGAAATTCACAGCATGGTTACGGCCATGGCGACGGTAGGCGGAGGCACCAAGGCGGTAACATCGCTGATCACCGGCATTGAGTATATAGCGTACGGATCTATTGTTGCTCTGGGCCTGTGCGGCCAAGGCTGGCTGAGCCTTTATTATACGCATCGCCGCAAGCTGCTGAAAAAATATCTGGCCAGTACGCCGGAGTGGATCATTTCTTTACAACGGCACGACACCATTTAGGAATTTGCCGGTGGTGCATCTCCGCGGATCAGCAGGTCCAGCCAGCCGGTTTCCGGATTCATCACCAATCCATGGACGCATACGTCGCGGGGCAAAAGTGGGTGGCGGCGAATCATGGCCACGCTTTGCCGCACACCATCTTCCACGCGGTCGAATCCGGTCAGCCACGTATGCAGGTTGATGCCGGCATTTTCCAGCGTGGTCAACACCTGATCGCTCACACCGCGATGCCGCATTTTTTCCAGTACGCCCTGGCAGTTCAGCCCCGCCATGCCGCAACCATGGTGCCCAACCACGGCGATTTCGCTGGCACCAAGCTCATACACCGCCACCAGAATACTTCGCATCACACTGCCAAACGGGTGGGAAACAATGGCTCCGGCGTTTTTGATAAGTTTGACATCGCCATTGCGCACCCCCATGGCTTGTGGCAGAAGTTCCACCAGCCTGGTGTCCATGCAGGTTAAAATGACCATGCGTTTGGATGGAAACCGGTCGGTGCGCAGGGGTTCATAAGCGCGCTGCTGCACAAAGGTGCGGTTGTGCGCAAGAATTTCATCGAGAATTGCCATAAAGCCTTATCTTTTCGGTCAAACCCGCGTGATCACAACGTCACGCTGAGCTGCATGCCATCATAGCAGATTTTTATCGGTGCGGGTAAATCGGCTTCGGCCTGGGCGTGAAAAACATCGTGCGAAAGATGGGTGAGAAAAGCCTGACGCGGCTTAAGATTGTTAATCATGGCAACGGCCTGGGTAAAGGAAAAATGAGTGGGGTGGGGGTGTGGCCGCAGGGCGTCAATAATCAAGGTGTCCAGATTTTGCAGCAGGGCCATGGACTGCGGGAGAATTTGTGAGCAATCCGTGCAATAGGCAAAATTCCCGATGCGAAAGCCGAGTACGTCGCCGCGTCCGTGCCGCAATGGAATGGGTGTCCAGGTGCGGCCGAGAAGGTCGAACGGGCCGTTGATGACATGCGGTACCAGTTCCGGTCGATAGACGCCGGTGTCTGTGAGTTTGTTAAATGCGTAGGGGAAGGCCCGTTGCAAAACGCCCAGGGTTTCGGCATTGGCATAGACTCCAATGGGGCGCCCCAGCACGGTATTGTAGCGGCGGATATCGTCGAGGCCGAAGATATGGTCGGCGTGGGCATGGGTAAACACGACGGCTTCCACGCGATCGAGTGCATTGCCTACGGCTTGAAGGCGCAGTTCGGGGGCCGTATCAATAAGTATTTCATGCTGGTCATAACGAACTGCCAAACTGCATCGCGTGCGGCGGTCGCGAGGGTCGGTGCTGGAGCATACGGGGCAATGGCATCCGATCATGGGAACGCCGGCAGAAGTACCGGAGCCAAGCACGATGATTTGCAGATTGGATGTCTGGCTCATAGCTACTCGCTGGGGCGGCGGAAAGAACAGCCTTCAGGCAAACTTACCAAGGTTAGATGATACCGTAGAAATCTAAAATTTGCGGCGGTCATTGCAGCGCTGATGAGCCGCCCGGGTAATTTTTGGAGAACCGGGGGGGGCCATTATCCAACTGGGCTATTGCCTGGCCGGGCTGGCAGCCGCCTTCATGGTTGAGTGGTGGGCTTTGGCACCAGCACCTGGTCGCCGCGGATGTCAACATAGGCCCGATCGGCATCAATGCGGCCAAAGCGGGCGTAGATACTGGCCAAGGATTGGAGCTTGCGGGCCGCAGGCACTTCATAAAAGCCTTCCTGGCCCGGAGCGCGGCCCCACCATACGTGCGTACCAAAGCGGGTGAGAAGCGTTATTTGCGGAGCCAGGGAGCTGATTTTTCCGCCCAGGTTATGCATGTCAATCGCGGCAATCTGGCCATAATACGGCTGTGGCGAGAGCAAATGGATCAACTGCAGTGCCACTTTTATGCGTGGGGTATCCACATGAGAACCGGCCGCCGGTGGGGCGGCCTGGCTACCGATGATCTGGATAAGCCAGCGGAGCGCGGAAAGCTGGCTGGTCTTATACAGACCGGGCAGGCGCACACCGCCGGGCGACAGCAGGTAACCGCCGGTGGGGCCAACTACGACGGCCACCGGTTGGCGATAAACGGCGGCGATCTGGATGATTTGCTCGCTGGGCGTCCACGCCCGGCGGATAAAAGTAATGCGTTTGATCCAGGCATTTTCGCCGACACTTTGATCCTGTAAATAGTGACGGGCGAGGATTTTAAGGATGTTGCCATTGAGGGGATCGCGCAGTTGCATGGCGTAATCCGGGTGGCGCGGATTGAAAATGGTATAGTTGACGGCTTCCTGGGCAATCTGATCGAGGAGACTTTTGGAAAGCCAGTGCGGGGTATTCAGCAGGACAATGCGTTTCAAGGGACGGTGATCGCGCTTTTCGATAATCTTTTGGGCATAAATGTGAATATAGTGCCAGGATTCAATGATGGCGGCTGCAACAGCACCAACCACACAAGCCACCAGCAGGCCGCGCACCCAGGGAATTTGCCAGGGTCGGCGGATACGCATCCTGTTATGGTCGTCGGCCATGGTGTTCACATTCACTTTCCGCCGCGCGGCGCAGAGGAAACGATTCCATCCTGGTGGGCCATCCACACCAGGCGATCGCAGAGTTCATCAAAAGAGATGCCGGCATGTTGCGCGGCTTTGGGTACCAGCGAATGGCTGGTAAAGCCGGGCATGGTGTTAATTTCCAGCACGAATGGCTGTAAAGCGGCGGCATCCACCATGATATCCACCCGGGCCAGATGGCGGGCACCGACCAGCCGCCAGGTGTCTAAAGCGGCGGTACGTACTGCATTGAGCACGGTGGCGGACAGGTCAATATCAAAAAGGTATTGAGTATCGGGACGGACGTATTTGGCCTGGTAATCATAAAAGTTCACCTTGGATCGAATTTCAATGGTGGGCAGGGGGGTGCCATTGATAATTCCCACGGTCAGTTCCGGTCCGGTGATGAAGCGTTCCACCAACATGCTGCCGTGGCGGGACAGCGTAGAGGCCAGATGCTGGCGGGCCTCCTGGGCATTGCGGCACACGGCACAGTCCACGCTGCTGCCTTCGGCAATGGGTTTGATCACACACGGATAGCCGATGCCGCTGGCGGGTACCCAACTGTCCTTGAATTTTCCGGAGTATACCACCTGCCAGTCAGGGGTGGGGACGGAATTTTCGAGCAGCTTTTTCTTGGTGGCCAGTTTGTCCATGGCCAGGCGGGAGCAGGCGGAATCGGAGCCTACAAAGGGCAGGCGGCGCTGTTCCAGAATTTCCTGGATACCGCCGTCTTCGCCGAAGGTTCCATGCAGAGCCGGAAAAACAACATCGCACGGCTGATGGTCGAGCGCGGCAAGATTGGTGGGGGCAATATCCGCCTGAAAGACCCGGTGGCCGCGACGGCGCAGCGCGGCGGCAATTTGCTCACCGGTCAAAAGAGAAATTTCACGTTCGGAGGATATGCCACCCGCCAGAAGCGTGATAGCCAGAGATTTTGGGTTGTCGTCCATGACAATACCTTTGTTAAGCCAGCCTCCGCGGCCGATACGCGGATCAGCCGATGAGTTATCCTGGCGTAGGCTACCAGATGGCCACTTCGGTTTCCAGAATGATCCCGAATTTTTCCTGGACACGCCTGCGTACCTGCGTGATGAGGGCCTGGATATCGGCAGCTTTGCATCCTGGTTTGGCCACAATGAAATTGGCATGCCTCTGGGAAACTTCGGCTCCGCCGATGCACAGGCCCTTAAGGCCGGTTTTATCAATTAACTGGCCGGCGGAAGTGCCGTTGACATTCTTAAAAATACAACCGGCGTTATTTTCGGACAACGGCTGGGAGTTGCGTTTGAACATCCAGATTTCCTTGACTTTTTCGGCAATTCGGTTGGGGTCATCCGGGATAAGTTCAAAGGTGGCAGCGAGAATCAGTTTGGCGGTAATGTTCGAGTGGCGATATTCAAAGACCAGGTCATCGCGCTGCCGAGTATAGCTCTGGCCGTTTATATCCATGACGGTAACGTCCAGCACCTGCGATCCGATATCTCCAAAGGCACCGCCGGCGTTCATCCGTATTTCGCCGCCCACAGTCCCAGGAATTCCGGCCAGACATTCCAGCCCCGAAAGCCCCTTGTGTGCACATTCGCGGATTAATCGTTGAACGTCAGCGCCGGCCCCGGCGGAAACCTGGCACCCATCGAATGCCATGGTTTTGAAGGCACTGCGATTGAGATGAATAACGGCCCCGTTGACCCCGGCATCGCTGACGAGCAGGTTGGCCCCGGCCCCCAGCACATAGATCGGGATATCCTTTTCGCGCAGACGCAGCAGGATGGCGGCGGCCTGGGCGGCATCTTCCGGCTCGACAAAATAACGCGCCGGACCGCCGACGTTAAACCACGTCTTGGGTGCCAGGGGCACATTTTCCGTTACCGCGGTCTCAAAACCGGCGTACCAATTCATGCGTAATTTCCCAAACGGGGCCAGCGCCCATGGATACCACTAAATCTCCGGGCTGCAGTTGTCCCTGCAGATAATTTATAATACCCGGGAAGTCCGGAATATACCTCGCCTGGCGTCCATTGTCGCGGATGCGGTCCACGAGCATGGAGGCATTGACGGCCTGGCGGTCGAGTTCGCTGTCGCGGACGAAGTAAATATCCGGGACAATCGTAAGATCCGCCTGGGCAAAACTACGGGCGAAGTCGTTGAGTAAAAACCGGGTGCGGCTGTGCTGGTGCGGCTGAAACACGCAGATCAGCCGCCGCGGTGCATAATGGCCGCGCAGGGCCTGGAGCGTGGCACGAATTTCGGTGGGGTGGTGGCCGTAATCATCGACAAAATTGATTCCACCGCGCTGCCCGAGAAACTCACTGCGGCGATCCACCCCGCCAAAATTGGCAATCCCCTCAGCCACCGCCTCCCAGTTGGCACCGCAGTGCACGCCGATGGCCGCGGTCACCAGGGCATTGCCCACATTATGCCGGCCGGCCAGCCGGATTGAGATCCGGCCCATGGGGCGGTTGTTGTACAACACGTCAAAAGATTGCCGACCATGGGCGGTGGCCAAATTCACGGCCTGCCAGCAGGCTTCTGTTTCAATGCCATAGGTTTCGACCTTGACACCGGCCACCTGCGCCGCGGCCATGCAATGTTCATCCTGGACCTGGGTAATAATCGCACCGGCCGGGTCTACCTGCCGCAACAGTTGCGCAAAGGCCTCGACAATTTCGTGAATGTCGTGATAGTAATCCAAATGGTCTTCTTCGATGTTCAATATGGCCGCAATATGCGGACGAAGGTTTAGAAAGCTGCGGTCATACTCGCAGGCTTCGACCACAAAGAGACGTCCGCCACCACCGTGGGCGGAGCCTTGCAACTGGCGGCAATTCGCCCCCACTACAAACGATGGGTCCATTGCGGCCTGGGTGAGGGCATAGGCGGTCATGGCCGTAGTGGTGGACTTGCCATGAGTTCCGGCAATGGCAATGCCCCGCCTGGACGTCATCATTTGGCCGAGAAGCTGAGCATACTTGAGAATTTGAAGGCCGCGACGGGCGGCCTCGATCATTTCCGGATGGTCGGCTTTGATGGCGGCGGAATGAATGACCATATCACATTCCGGTGGGATGGCGGCGGCACCGTGGTCATAGGCGATTTTGGCTCCCAGCGCACTGAGTTTTTCGGTAGCCATCGACCGGGTCCGGTCTGTGCCGGAAACAATGGCCCGGGATTGAATCAGCATCTGCGCCAGACCGTTCATACCGCTGCCGCCGATGCCTATAAAATGCACGTGAAGCCCGGTAAAAGGATCAATCGCGGGGCCGGAAGAACCATCGCCATGTTCTGGAGTGTCAGTTAATTGCAAAGTAATTTTACCGCCTGATTTTATCGCCGCTAGAGTCACAGATCCTTAGTCTCCTTTCGGGGTTTTAGTTCAGCGGCGGCTGATTGGGCCATGGTAGCCGACGCCGCCTGCCTGGCTGTTATTTGGCCTGCACAGGGTACCCGTTGTACGGCGGGTACGATTCAGACTGCGCACCGGAATCCCAACATCATTATCGGCTGTTGACTTTCTCTGTCATCAGCAGGATTAGTCGACGGGCTACGTCGGCGGCCGCCTGCGGTCTGCCCAAACGTCGGGATGCCTGGGCCATGGTTTGGAGCGTGGTGGGATGGCTCAGCAATTCCACTAGAACCGGGCGAAGCGCCGCAGCGTTGATGGCGGCATCCTTGGCATCCGTGACCATCCTTGCCGCTCCGGCGGCGGTTAGATGGGCGGCATTGGCTTGCTGGTGATTATCGCGATGAAACGGATAGGGCAGCAAAATTGCCGGCACCCCACAGGCGGTCAGTTCCGCGCAAAGCCCCGCACCGGCTCTGGCGATGGCCAGATCGGCCATCGCCCAGACCGCGGCCATATCGTCGGCATATTCGAGCACCTTCCAAAATCCGGGCTTGAATTTGGATGCCGCTGTTCGCGCTGCTGTGGCTTGGCCCAATCCGGTCAGATGCAGAATCTGCCAGGACGAATGGTCATGGGACGAGCCTGCATTTTCTGTGGCGGCTGATCCCTGTAGAACGCCAAGAATGTCGGGCTGATCCAGCAGGGCGATGATGGCATCGTTAATGGTTTTGGCACCCAGGGAAGCGCCGGTTATTACCAGTGTGGGCCGATCGGGATCCATCTGCAGGCGCAGGGCTGCTTGTTGGCGGGATAAGCATGTCAGGGATGGGCGAATGGGGCACCCGGTAACCACTGTTTTCGCGGCATACTTGCACAGAGCGGCAGCCGGTAAATCCCACTGCGTAAACACCTGATCGGCGCGGCGCATTAAAAAACGATTGGTCACGCCGGGAACCGAATCGGGATTGAGTACCGCCAAGGGAATGCGCATTTCCGAGGCAACCACGGCCGCCGGTGCGGCTGCGTAACCACCCAGCGCCAACACTGCGTGAACGGAATGCTGCTGGAAATAGCTTCGCCAATAGTTACAGCTTTTCCGCCAGGCTTGTAGAAAGGGCCACCATTGCCAGGGCTTTTTGGTCAATGTTCGCACCGGCTGAGCCACATAATCCTGACTGAAACCCGCCAACAGCCGCTGATCAATGGGGCGCGGCGTGGCTGCCCATACCAGATGCAATTGATCGGTGTACCATCGCCGCAGAATTTCGGCCACGGCCAGGCCAGGATAGACATGGCCGCCGGTTCCGCCACCCGCCATGATCACGCGAACCGGCAGGCCTGACCCAGGTGTGGGCAGGGGGGGGATGGAGTCGGGGACCGCTTCCACAGCCAGCTTGGCCTCTGGTGGTTCAATATGGCCGGTGGGTTGGCTCACGATTGCTCCGATGCCGGGACGGGCCGGACGGGTAATACCGGTGATTCCCGTGCGGATACCACGTGTAGACCCAGACGGTCAGACGATCCGGTGGTTGTACCGGGTGTAGCCAGGGATTCCAGGCGATTTACCCGTTCCACGCTCATCAGCAACCCGATGGCCGCCGCGGTCAGGACCCAGCCTGTGCCACCGGCGGAAATCAGGGGCAGGGCGATTCCTTTGGTGGGTACCGTTACGGTGACCACGGCCACATTCATCATGGCCTGAAATGCGATGGTGGCGGTGGCTCCAAAGGAGAGCAGCTTGCCGAACAGGTCTGTAGCCCGGTGCGTGACCATCCATCCGCAGATCGTCAAACCCATGAAAAGTGAGATCACCAGCATGCAGCCGAAAAAACCGAGTTCTTCGGCAATGAGGCTGAAGATGAAATCCGTGCTATCTTCCGGCAGGAAGCCCATTTTTTGAATTCCATTGCCCAGTCCCCGCCCCCAGAATCCACCGCTGTGAAAAGACAGCATCGATTGAATGGGATTGTAACCGGCACCTTTGGGGTCCAGATGCGGGTGCAAAAATATGAGCAGGCGTTCCCGGCGATAGGCGCTGTGCCAGACGGCAAAGTAGGCCAGCACGGCCGCCACCGGCAGCAGCAGGGCAATATGCCACCAGCGGCAACCGGCCAGCAGCATCAGCATCACCGCGACAGTGCCAATCAGAACGGCGGTGCCGAAATCTTCCACCAGGATGGGCAGACAGATCAGGCCGGTGGCGACAACAAGGGGAATAAATCCTTTCCAGAAACTGCGGATATGGTCGGCCTGATGCACGGCAAAGGCGGCGATAAACAGGACCATGCCCCATTTGGCCAGTTCGGATGGCTCAAAGCTGATGCGATGGCTGCCCAGCGGTATCACGAGCCAGCGTTTGGCACCGTTGATTCGGGCTCCAAAATGGGTCAGCACCAGCACGAGCAGACAGAAAGACACAATCATCAGGATGGTGGCCGGCGAGGTAGCCAGGCGTTGGCCGATGAGTTTGCGGTAATTGAGTCGCGAGAGCGCCCACATGGCCGCCACGGCTAGTAGTACGTGTATGGTGACGGCGCTGAAAATCAGCCGGGTTAATTCTGTTCTAAAATTCACCGACTCTACCCGGGCATCCGCGCTATGCACCATAAGAAAGCCAAAGCCAAGCAAGGTCAGGGCGATGAGCATGAGCACCTGATCCAGCGAAAGACCAAGCGGACGAATGGTGAGCCGTTTCCAGGGGGCGACGGATACTGCGTGTTGCGCCGTGACGGGCGTGTGCCCATTGCTGTGACCATCCTGCCGGTTCATCTGTGTGGGAACCAGGGTGTGCTCGTGAAGTTCAGTCATCGACAATCCTTAAGGTAAAAGAGGTATCGCGAAAAACGAACGCAATTGCCAGGTTGGTCGGCGAAGTGTGCTGGAGCGGTAAGAAAAATATCAGTCACGTTACGGACCCATCCCTGGTCTGCACCGATTTTACATCCGTGCGCTGGCCGGAGATACGCGGGCACAGCCAATCGCCTATCGGGCCAATTGCCGATATTGTAGCAATTTACCATGGCCGGACACAAGGGCAGGCAATAGCGAGTGTTGTCACAAAGCAGCCATGGCACCCGGATATTGATCGCCGTGGAGTGAAATGGAGGATCGACCGGATGGCAGCCGGTGCGGGAGTCCTGGCGGCTTGGCGGAGTGCAGGTGCAGTTGGCAGGCCATCGGCGACGCTTTAAAGATGGCCGCTGCGCCGGCCGGGCTGCAGGCTGGCGAAGTCTTACTTGCGGTGGGAGAAGAGGCGAAAAGGCAGTTCAAGGATGTTCAATGCCGTTGGTATTACCGTGGGATGCTGCAGGGTTCCATACACCTGAAGCTGCAGGAGTTGCGATCTTACCAGGCCGAAAAGCAGGCCCAGTATGGGAATTCGAGTGCCGTGCGGTGAATGGGTAACAAGCGTAAGCCTTAACCGCTGCGAAGCCAGATGCAGGCTGCCATGGCCGTCCAGATTGACTCCGGGGCTGGTGAGAATAATTTTTTTGAAGTGAATGGTTCCATGGTCGATGGAATACACAATTTTGCAGAATTGAAACGCGTGACTGACCGGCAGCCGCAGCGTTGCCACCTGCAAAAGTCCCATGGCCAGTGGTACATTGTAAATATCTGCATGTCGCACCAATAAAATGCCGTCGCCGCGCATGGTGCTGGTTTGTCCCCAGATTCCGCGCATCTTAAAAGAGGCGGTGACCTTGCCGGTATTTTTGTCGGGAATTCTGGAGGGTAGATTATCATCCGTGTCCGCCGGGGTGGTGGTAGCCGGGCGGGTTGCCACAGGCTTCTGGGCGGGCATTGTGGACGGCTGGGTGGTGTTGTCCGGACGAATCACGATCGGCCGTTGCGGCTTGGCAGGGGGTTGCCGAGCAGGGCCGAATGTTGGGATGGCGGGGTGGGTGCGAACGGTGGGATGGGGTAATGGCGGTCGACCCGGGGTGTGGACAGGTCCCGGGCTGGAAAGCAAGTCGGCAAGCTCCGCGTGATCAAGGATAAGGCTGGCGTAAAAAGCGGGCTTTTTACGGATACTTAAAGATACGTGGCCGGCAATGGCTCCACCGGCAATGGCTCCGCTGAGGTCTTCCACCTGCAGCAGGTGCGTCACCGGCGAGGCGCTAAGCTTTCCGGTCAGGGCCTGCAGGGTCTGGCCGGCGATGGAAAATCCGGCCAGCGCAAAATTGGCGTGAATGGATGGCGCGGTGTCCTGCGTGTTCCAGCTTCCAGTGAAGTGAGTGGTCAGATGTTCACAAACACTTTGAATGGTGCCATGCGTGGCTAGATCGTTAAGTTTCAGTCCGCCCTGAAAACTCCACAGAGCGCCGGCTTTGACGGGTGTCCGGGTCAGACTTTTCAGGTGCAGGCTCCACTGGGCAGTGGGCGCCAGAGGAGTAATGAAGTTGCGGGATTTGGCTGGAAACTTGGCAATCCAGGCTGCGGCAATGGTGTTGGAATCCGCCTGGCCATGTGCCGCCAGCGTTTGGGTTTTGTAGACATAGCTGCCGCCGGCCTGGAGATGAATGGCCCCAACTGTACCGGCGATGTGGTGTAAGGCCACACCGGTTTGCGTGATATGAATCATGCCGGTCAAATTGGAAATGGGCGTCGGAAGGGCCGCCGGAGCCAGGGACATCTGTTGCGGCAGCACATGAATATTCAATCTGGTCAGTGCGACGGTCCCCATTGTGGCGGTGCGGCGCTTATGCACCGTCAGCGTGGTGCTGAAGGTGCCATTCATAGAGCCTCCGGGCTTCCATTTGGCCCACAGAGCTTTCCATCGCGGCGGCAGGGCCGGTGGCGGCAGTGGATTGATGACAATATGCCGCCAGGATCCGGAAGCCAGCACGGTGGAACGGCTGTTGGATTGGGTGTTAATATCCGCCTGCATTTGCAGGGTTCCGATGGGTGAGCCGGGCTTGGCCACGCCGGCCTGAGCGGTGAGACTGTTAATGTTGAAATGGTCCGGATCGATGTAGGTCTGCATGTGTACATGAGTCAGGGGCCAGGGCAGTTCCGGCGGACGCATGGTTCCACGGGTGAGGCCGATGGTTCCGGCGACGGCGGGCTGGCCCTTGAGACCGCGGGTGATCATGGCGTTCATGGAGACCAGGCCCGTGGCGTAGAGCTTGGCAATCCACGCTTGATAGTAGCGGGGCAGGCTTTCCAGCAGGCGACGGTTGAGGGGCACAGCCGAGGCGATCAGGCGAACCTTGGGCTGCATGGTTGCGAGATTGCTGGGGTTATAGGTGACCGTTCCGGTAAAGATAATCTTCCCTTGATGGGCGGGGCCGGTGGCGCTAAGACGGATAATCCTGGTTTGCGTGGGGGTGAAATAAAGCTCGCCATGAACGTGGCTGAGCGGGTAGGGAAAATCGCGATAGCTGGCCCGCACATTGGTCGGAAAAATATGGATGGCGATGAGCGGAGCTCCGGTGGTTCCGGCGATACGGGTAACGTGGCAGACGAAACGACCGGTTCCGTACGGATGAAAGCGGTTCCAGATGCGGTGGATGGGGCGGGGCAGGCAATCCGCCAGACGCCGATCAAAGAACGCATGGTTGGAGGAAATATGCAGATCAATCGGGGCGGTATCGGAATTGATGCCGACCAGGCCGTTGAGGGAGCAGGGAAATGTTTCAGCAAGACCTCGAACATGAATAAAATGAATCGCTCGGGTGGAAAAGTCCACCACGCCGTGTACATGATGCAGGGGGTACGGAAAATGCACGTAACGGGCCTGCACGTTCTGCAGGGCGATGTGGCCATGGATGGCGGGCATTTCGCCCGCGGTGGCGCGCTGTATGGCCATGTTCAGGGCCATGGTTCCGCTGGGCCGCAGGCGATTGAAGATGGCCCTGGCCGCCCCAAAGCCGCGCATTTCTAAAATGGCGGGTGCCAGCCGCGGAATGTTCAGGTGGGGTATGCGCAGCGTTAACTGGAAGGGCATGCCGGAGGTGTACCCATCGAACACCGCTTTCGGTACAAGAAAGGTATTGCCCATGACTTTTCCGGCCAGATGATGGATGGTAATGGCGCTGCGGGAAAAGCGCAAAATACCGGAAAGATCAATCAAGGGGAGGAGATGTTTGCCCCCTCGGCGGGAGGTCAGCGGGATTTGCAACGTCACATCGTTAAGCGTAAAGCGCAGCGTAATGCCATCGGTGGGATTCAACCCGAATACAATGTCCGCCAGATTGCCCTGCAGATGATATTTCAGGAGATAATTGCGAATCTCCAGGGGAAGGCTGCGCCGCAACGCATGGTTCAGGGCAATATGCCCGATATGAGCGACAAAATTCTGAGTTGAAAGATTCCAGGACCCGGTGATATGGATTCCTGGCGGGCCGCCGGGATGAGTTCGCTGGTCGATCTCAAACTGGTAGGTGGAGGGGATGCCCGGACGGGGTTGAAGGCGGCCTTCGACATAACTCTGGCCAATGATTTGATAGCGTCCATGGCGGATTCTGCCCCAACGGATGGAGGCGTGCTGCAGTAAAATTACGGGTAGTGAATGTATGCTGCCGGGCGTGGCTGCGGATGTCGATGATCTTCTCTGGATAAAATTCTGATAATTCCAGCGGTCGGTATCAAGGTTATGCACCAGGTTGAGGGTTGGCGCAATGGCCACGAGGCGCACGGCATGAAGCCGGCCCGTGATAAGGCCCAGCCAGTTGAATCCCAACTGCACCTGGTGGGCGGAAAAAAGCACCCGCCCCGGACCGCTGCCGCGATGCGTGCGCAGCGTGACCCCGGTGAGTTGCAGCGTGCCAGCCAGGGAAAGATGGGCGGAGGAGACGGAAACGTCGCCATCGAAAACATTGGAGAGCACGATGGAGGCCATGCGGCTGAGGCGTTTTGGATTCATCAGGTAAAACAAAACGGCGATGATGGCAGCCAGCACCAGCAGCACGGCCAGGGAAAGCAGCCGTCGCCATGGACTCACAAACATCGCGTGCGGAGAACGGTGGCCGCGCCCGACGGATCGGGTTTTCCACCATTTGGCCGGATTGGCTCGCGCATATTTAGCCATGGAGCACTTCACAAAAGGTCGGCCGGATGACCGCCGAAAATTCTTAACATCATTCCCTTTTTCATGGGCCTGCCCTGATGCCATGCGTTAACGCGGCGCTCCGGGAGACGCCGCAGGAGGTTGAGGAACTCCTTGCGGCCGGCACGAGGCTACCAGGCGGACAAGCCCGACGGCCGCCAGCAGGTCCACCAGCGGTAAAAGTTCCACACGATATCGCACACTGCCGATAAACAACGCGTGCATCATGGTAAAGTATAGGATAGTCAGCAGCAGGATACCCAGGATGCCCGCTGGAATTGTGGTATGCCTGGTACCGAAGAGTCCCCTCAGAGCCAGAGCAAATTGTGGAATAGTCCATAACAGCAGGGGAATATTGACCCACCATGCGCGATAATGCCGCGCGTGGAGCCATGGCGACCAGGTACGCCCAATTTTGATAACCGCCAGCCAGGCGATACGTAGTGGATCGGCGAATACACAGCGCCATGCCCGGCGTGTCCATGCCAGATCGCGCTGACTTTCGTTAAGATTTTTTATGGCCGGAGGCGGGCGAATGTCGCTTTGGCGGGGACCGCCGGTGGCTTGCGGATAAACCGCCTCGTACAGGCTGATTCCCTGCAGGGTGGACATGCGAAAAAAGTCCTGTCCGAAGATCTGATAGTTGCGAATCCACCAGGGCATGAGGCACGCAACCATCAGGAGCAACGAAAGAGTCATTTTGAGATAAATTCCCAGGCGGTGCCCAGCCTGGTTTTTGATACAAATCCAGCCGACCCATCCGATCAGAGGAAAAATCAGCAGAATGGCTTCTCCTCGCAGATAGGTGGCGATACCCCACGATAATCCCAGCAGCACCCATGGGCCTGATGGGCGGGGGTTTTCCATGATGCCAATGCACAGCCAGAGCGAAAACATCAATACCAGGGTAAAAGGAATTTCGGACAGCAGCGCCGCGCTGAACGCCACACTCAGCGGATCGACCGCGGCCAATAGCGCCGCGAGGATAGCCACGCCTTTGCTGATGCGAAGGCCCACCAAAAACACCAGCAGCACGGTGAGAGATCCGCAAACCGCCTGGGAGAGCAGCACCGTCATGGGTGAGGGTCCCAAGAGATACTCGAAGACCGCAATATAGACCGGGTATCCCGGCAATCGGCTGGCGAAAAGTCCCCGCACTTCATAGGTGGTACCGGCCAGAATGGTGTGGGCCAAGGCGTTATAATCTCTGGAATCTGGAAAGAACATGGGGTGCAGCATGGCCAGGCCGGCGCGAAGAAGAAATGCGACGAGCATGACAGCCGCGACTGCCATGGTCGGCCGCCGCCACCAGGGTAACGGGGAAATTCTGTTGGTTTCACTCATCCGCCACTTCACCAGTTGCCCCATCGTGATCATCCTCTCTCATTATCGACTTCCGCGGCCTCGTTTCAACCGGGAATATGGCCGGGTACTCCAGTGGCAAAATAGGCTGTGGAAAGGTGATTTTGTAAACGCAGCGGCAAGTGTCCAAAATAAAAGACCGGGAACCGGGTGGCAGCTTAAGGTTTGGTTTGCGCCCGCCGGTCATAGGTGATGAATTCAAGACCGATGGATTTCGTCTGTTCAACCACGGTCCACTGAGTTGCATCCCACGCGGGAAACCATGTATCGCCGGTTACGGGCTTTTCTGGATGTACGATGGTTAAATACATTCGATGGGCAAGGTCCAGCGTGGCGGTGTAGATTTCTCCGCCGCCTGCTACAAACAGTTCTGTTTCCCCATGGCTGCGGGCCCATTCCAGAGCGCTGGAAATCTGGTTAAACCATTCCACGCCTGCGGTGGTCACGGCATCGGCCGGTCTGGCGTGCCGGGATATCACCAGGTTCCGCCTTTGCGGCAGCGGCCGGCCGAGAGAACTGTAGGTTTTGCGCCCCATCAGAACGCAATGGTTCATGGTGAGCCGGCGAAAGTGTTTCAGATCCTCCGGAAAATGCCACGGCAACGCTCCGGCGCAACCGATGATACGCTCCGGCGTCATCGCGGCAATCAGGCTTATTCGCATCTTGGTTTCCTATTCTGGGGCCGCTTAAACCGCCACCTTAAAGGCAATCGGCGGATGCGGATCATAGCCCGAGAGCGTAAAGTCCTCAAAAGTGAGTTGATTAAAAGGTTTGCGGGCAATGGTCAATTGCGGCAGGGGGCGCGGCTGGCGACTCAACTGTTCACTCAGCCCGCGCAGATGGTCGTATTCCGCGGTGGCGGAATTTGGGTCGGCGATATAAATATGGGCATCGATAATGGTATGGGCAAACTGGCCCAACTGCAGGCCGCATTCCTGCGCAATCATCTGCGTGAGGGTGGCATAACAGGCCAGATTAAAGGGAATGCCCAACGCAATATCACCCGAGCGCTGCGTGAGATGACAGTTGAGTTTGCCGTCTAATACCTGAAATGCAAACGTGTAATGACATGGTGGCAGGCGGCTGGCCTGGGCGTTGCCCGGCTCCCAGGCTGAGACGACCAACCGGCGGCTGTTGGGATTGCGTTTTATCTCCGCAATGACATAGCCAATTTGATCCACCTCGCGAATGACGGCGGTAGTCTGGCCGGT
Source organism: Planctomycetota bacterium (assembly GCA_021851715.1). Classification (GTDB taxonomy): domain Bacteria; phylum Planctomycetota; class Phycisphaerae; order WQYP01; family WQYP01; genus JABEVA01. Next base: position 11,135 of record JAJZCR010000022.1, on the reverse strand, counting down.
TTCGCTGATGGGTGCATGGCTGGCCTGGTCCGCATGGGGAAATCGGCGCCAGTAGCGGCCATAAGCGGTTTCCAACTCGCCCTTATCGTCGGCCCATGCGTCCCAGATTTTGGTATGCCGGCGCAAATTGCGGATATGTTCCTCGCCGGAAAGATACCACAGCAATTCGCGCAGCACCGCATTAAAATTAACCCGTTTGGTGGTCAGCAGCGGAAACCCCTGGGTTAAATCCACTCGGTAAAAGGCCCCGAAGCAGGAAAGCGTATCCACCCCCGTGCGGCTGGGTTTGCGTGTTCCGTGATCCATGACCCATTGAACCAAATCCAGATATTCCTGCATGAGCGATCCTTAAAAGCTGCAGTACCACGCGATCTAAAAAAATTTTAACATAAACCCGCCGGGTGGGTAGCCCACAGAACAGTGGTGGTTGTGCCGCAGTAGAATTGGTAACCGCCTACGGGACAAATAATAATATCAATAAGCATCAATTAACATATATTGTCGTCCATCTGAGCGACAAATGCGGCCAAAAAAAGCGATTGCCCTGGAAACTATCCCTGGCTGACGTTATGCGTCATTTACGCCATTAAGAATACGTTAATGACATATAATGGACATTACTGGACAAAGTTTTTATAAATGGCTATAATGACAATATAAGTGAAAGGTGGCCAACTGATGAAATTAACCGTTCGCGACGCTGCAAGACTTCTAAGTGTTTCCGAGAAAAGCATTTATCGCTGGATTAAGCAGGGTGCAATTCCCGCGTATCAGGTTAATGAGCAGTACCGGTTTAATCGGGCGGAACTGCTGGAATGGGCTACGTCACGAAAAATTCAGGTATCTCCGGAGATCTTCGCGGAGCCGGAAGGTTCTCAACCGGCGATTCCCGTGCTAAGCGAAGCGCTTCGCGATGGCGGGGTTTATTACCGCATTGGAGGTACGGATAAAAGTTCGGTGCTGCGTTCAGTGGTACAGATCATGCGTTTGCCCGACGAAGTGGATTCGGAATTCCTCTACCAGGTGCTGTTGGCCCGTGAGGCGCTGGGCTCGACGGGCATTGGCGAGGGAATCGCCATTCCTCATGTGCGTAATCCCATCGTGCTGCATTTGTCCCAACCGATGGTCACGCTGTGTTTTCTGGAAACGCCGGTGGACTTTGGCGCTCTGGATGGTCAGAAAGTCAGCATCCTTTTTACGCTCATCAGTCCGACGGTGCGAGCTCATCTGCAATTGCTGGCGCGGCTGGGGTTTGCCCTGCGCGATCCGGCGTTCAAACAGGCGGTTCTAACGCAGGCCTCACGCGATGATATCATTGCCGCGTTGCAGAAGGCCGAAGCTACTTTGGCCCCGGCAACTTCGCCACCGAAAAATAATTCTTCGGGCATCGTGGAGCCGGGCAAATGAATTGGCTGGCGCTGGTATTCATTGGCGTGATCGCATTTGCCCTGAGTGGTCCGGCAGGAATGTTGGGCAGCCGCAGCGGCAATGGGTGGCAATGGGTGTCGGCGGGGATTGCGGTGGGGGGCGGGGTGTGCGGGCTGGTCGCGGCATGTGCGGTGTTGTTTGGTTATCCGGCGGAGACACTTTCCTTTGCGGCGGCGGCACCGGCGATGACGGTGAACCTGCGAATTGGTCCGCTGTCGGCATTTTTCCTGATCCCCATTTTTACCATCGGGTCATTAAGTTCCGTCTACGGATTGGGTTATTGGCAACAAAGCCGCCACCCGCGCACCGGTCGTAAGCTGCGATTGTGGTATGGGGTGCTTATTGCGGGCATGGCCATGCTGACACTGTGCCAGAACAGCATTGACTTTCTGGTGGCCTGGGAAATGATGGCGATCAGCACATTCTTTCTCATTGTTACGGAAGATCAAAAGCCGGCGGCACGGCAGGCGGCATGGGTTTATCTGGTGGCTACGCATCTGGGTACGCTGCTGCTGTTGGCGCTGTTTGCTATTTTGCGGGTTATCAGCGGTTCATTTTTATTACGTCCACTGCCGCCTGGCCAGGTGGGAATAGGATTACAGACGGTGATTTTTCTGCTGGCCACGGTGGGCTTTGGCCTCAAGGCCGGGATCGTGCCATTGCATTTCTGGCTGCCTGAGGCCCATGCCAATGCCCCAAGTCACGTATCGGCAACACTTTCGGGCGTGGCGCTGAAGATGGGAATTTTCGGCATTCTCCGTGTGCTTACCTTGTTGCCCGCCCGCCCGCCGGCGTGGGGAATCCTCTTGCTGTCGCTGGGCGCGGCAAGCGCCTTTCTGGGTGTTTTGTGGGCGATGGCGCAGCATGACCTGAAAAGACTGCTGGCGTATCACAGTGTGGAAAACATCGGCATTATTCTCATGGGCCTGGGGCTGGCGTTGTTGGGCGAGGCGGAACATCAACCGGTTTGGATTATTCTGGGGATGGCGGGCTGTTTATTGCATGTGTGGAATCATGGGCTGTTCAAGTCGCTGCTCTTTTTATCCGCAGGCAGCGTCATTCATGGAGCCGGCACGCGCGATATCAATTGCTTGGGTGGCTTGGCCAAATCCATGAAAATCACCGCGGCGTTTTTTCTGCTGGGATCTCTGGCGATCTGCGGTTTGCCGCCGCTGAATGGTTTTGTCAGCGAGCTTTTCATTTACCTGGGGCTGTTCCATACGATGGCGAAGCTGCCGATACTGTCTCTGACGGCGGCGGTACTGGCCATGGTGGGAGCGCTGGCAGCGGCATGTTTTACCAAGGCCTACGGAGTGGTATTTCTGGGGACCGCGCGGAGGGTTTCGCATCGTGCCCATGAGTCCGGCCCGACGCTTTGGATACCCATGGGCATTCTTGCCGCGGCATGTGTGCTTATTGGCGTTGCCCCCGGCCTGGTCTTGACCCCGCTGCAGCACGTTACCGCCGCGTGGAGCGGGCAGACGCTGCCGGCGCTGGGCAGCCTGGTTCCGGCCGGGATGATATCCATTTTGGGGGCCGGGCTGATAGCCGCCATCGGGCTGGGCGTTGCCTTGCAGCGATACGCTTTGCGCCGGAGCCGGATCGACAGCACGTGGGCCTGTGGCTATATCGCTCCATCCAGTCGCATGCAATACACCGCTTCTTCTCTGGCACAAATGCTGCTGACGGCGTTGGGTCCGCTGCTGCGCCCACGCCGCGATAAGCTGCAGATATCGGGCCTGTTTGCCGGACCAAGCCAATTGCACACCCAGGTGAGCGACCCGGTGCTGAAGGATGCGGTGGAGCCGGTATGGCGGAGGCTGCGATTCATGCTGGCCGGCGGCCAGGGGTTCCAGAAAGGCAGCATTCAGAATTATATTTTTTACATGCTGCTGATATTGCTGGCTCTACTGGCGTTTACATTGCCGCTGACCATGTTATGGAAGCTGTTGTTTTAATCATGGCAGATGCCAGGGCCATGCGGAGTTATTGCCAATGAACATGTTGATCCTGATGATCGCGGCGGCTTGCATTATCTGCAGCGGCGTTCCCGGTCTGTTTTTTCGCCGGCGAAGTGCGACCGGTCAGCGCCTGGCAACAATGATCAACGTGGCCGCCGCAGCCATCGGTATGGCCGCGGTGCTTTTCCATGAGATTCCGCGGGTGGTGGCCGGAGGGTGGCACCCGGCCTTTTCGTTGCCTGTCGGAAAGCTGGCCCTGGGCCTTGACGATGTTGGCGCATGGTTTTTACTGCCCATCTTTTTGATCTCCGCGCTCGGATCCATCTATGGTTTGGGCTATTGGCCGCAGCGAAAACATCCCACCGACGGCCAGAAGCTTCGGCTGTGCTGGGGGTTGATGTCCGGGGCGATGGTGCTGGTGGTGTTGGCGGCCAACAGCGTTGCGTTCCTTATTGCGTGGGAGATCATGGCGCTGTCGGGTTACTTTCTGCTGACGACCGAGGATGGCAGGCCCGAGGTGCGGCAGTCCGGCTGGGTCTACTTTATCGCCACGCATCTGGCGACGCTGTGCCTGATCGTTTTTTTTGTTCTGCTGAGAGTCTATTCCGGTTCGTTTCAGCTTTGGCCGACGGATGTGACCGGGCTGCCGGCAGGGATATTGGCAGCCCTGTTTATCCTGGGGCTGATCGGTTTTGGTTTCAAGGCGGGGTTGGTACCGCTGCACGTATGGCTGCCGGACGGCCATGCCAACGCCCCCAGTCACGTATCGGCACTGTTTTCCGGCGTGATGCTGAATATGGGTATTTATGGAATCGTGCGGGTGGTGGTGATCGCCGGCACGCCGCCGATATGGTGGGGGGTTGTGCTGATCAGTGCGGGCGTGTTATCGGCATTTTTGGGCATGACGTGGGCGCTGGCCCAGAAGGACTTCAAGAGGCTACTGGCGTACAGCAGCATCGAAAACATCGGCATTATCACCGCCGGACTGGGACTGGCGGTACTGGGACTGTCCATGAAGCAGCCGATTTGGGTTGCACTGGGACTGGGCGGAGCGTTGCTGCATACGCTGAATCACAGTCTTTTCAAGCCGCTGCTGTTCATGGGAGCGGGCGGAATTATTCATGGCACTAATACCCGCGATATGGAATCCCTGGGGGGGCTGGCCGCACGGATGCCGGCGGTATTTCGCCTGATGCTGCTGGGCTCGGCGGCCATTGCGGCCCTTCCGCCCTTGAATGGTTTTGTCAGCGAATTGCTGATTTATATGGGCTTTTTTCACACGCTGCAGGAGGCAACAGCCGCACGTTGGGCCGCCTGGGTGATTCCCGTACTGGCCATGGTCGGAGCCGTGGCACTGATGACTTTTGTTAAATTCACGGCCACTTGTTTTGAAGGTCAGCCGCGCACCGCCGCCGCCGCTGATGCCCGTGATCCAGGTGCGGCGATGTTGTGTCCGATGGTGCTGCTGGCGGCGGCCTGTGCGCTGGTGGGGGCTTTTCCGGCCTTGTTGACGGGATTGTTGGACCACGCCATTGCGGCGTGGGTGCCTTCGCACCGGAGCATTCCGTTGGCCGGCATTATCAATTTGTGGTGGATTACCGCCATGGCCTTGCCGCTGCTGATTTTTGCCGTGGGGATGGCGTTGTGGATACGCCGTTGGCGAAGGGGCACCTGCGAAAAGTCCATCGGTACGTGGGATTGCGGCTACGCCGCTCCGGGCAGCCGGATGCAGTACACCGGTTCGTCGCTGATACAGACCATGGCCAGAGTCTTCCGGCGAATTTTGTGGCGGCGTGAGCAGCCGGTGGAGATCCAGGGCGTTTTTCCGCCGACCGCCGGCTATGCGTGCAACACTCCGGATCCGCTTTTGGACCGGGTGGCGGAACCTTTTCTCAAAAGGGTCGGCCAGATGCTGGAATCCGCGCGGATCCTGCAAAGCGGGGCCGCACAGTTGTACATGCTTTATATCCTCTTAATTGTTTTGATATTGCTGATGATCAGGTAAACGGCCGCCACCGACAGCGAGATGAATTATGAAAACAGTCATTGCAATTGGCTTTCAAGTTGTGCTGCTGGCTCTGCTGCCGCCGTTGCTGCTGGGAATCATCAATAAGACCAAAGCGTGGTTTGCCGGCCGACGCGGTCCGCCGCTCCTGCAGGTGTACTACGATCTGCTACGCCTGATGAAAAAGAATGTGGTGATCAGTTCCACCACCACCTGGGTTTTTCTGGCGGCTCCGCTGGTTGGTGTCATCAGTGTGGTGCTGGCGGGACTGATGGTGCCGCTGGGGCCGACGGTGGCACCCGTTCATTTCACGGGTGATCTGATTATGTTTGCCTATTTGCTGGCGCTGGGCCGATTTTTCACCACGCTGGCAGCCTTGGACACCGGATCCTCTTTTGAGGGTATGGGGGTGGCACGGGAATTAACGTTTGCTTGTTTTTCCGAGCCGGCCCTGTTTTTGGCATTGCTGGTGCTGGTGAAGCTCTCCGGCGTGTTGAGCCTGTCGGCGATGCTGCTGCCCGAAAGCCATGTCCGTATCGGATCCACGGCTTCCGCAGCGCTGGTGCTGGTGGCGGTAAGCCTGTTTGTGGTGCTGCTGGCGGAAACTTCGCGCATTCCCGTGGACGATCCGAACACCCATCTGGAACTGACCATGATTCATGAAGTCATGGTGCTGGATAACAGCGGCCCGCTGCTGGGAGCCCAAATTTATGCCTCTGCCGTGAAGCTCATGATCCTGGCGGCATTTTTACTCCATGTCATGCTGCCGCTGGATCCCGCATTGGTTTGGCGCGACAGGGGCATCATGCTGATCGGGCTGGTGGCGGTGGCGGGAATCATCGGATCGGTGGAATCGCTCATGGCCAGATTGCAACTGCGGTTTGTGCCGACGTTGCTGGTGGCGGCGTGTCTTTTAAGCGGCTTTGGATTTTTGTTGATACTGTAAGGTGTGCCACCCATGATTATGATTCTCAATGCCATCCTGGTGCTGGTGATACTCATCAATCTTTTTGCGCTGGGAACCAGCCGCATGAAGGCCCTGATACATGCCGCGGCATTGCAGGGCGTGTTGCTGGGACTTCTGCCGCCCCTGGTGGTCAAAGATGTCGGAACCCTGCCGCTGCTGATGGCCGCGGTAACCATCGTGCTTAAGGGTATTTTAATTCCCAACATGCTGCTGAAGGCACTGCGCGATGCCCAGGTGAAACGCGAGGTCGAACCGCTGATCGGGTTTATGCCCAGCATCCTGCTGGGTGCCGCGGCCACGGCCATGGCACTGGCTCTGGCCGGACAACTGGCTCCGGCCCACAGTCCGCTGGGGCTGCTGGTGATTCCCACTTCCATTTCGATGCTTTTTACCGGCTTTTTACTGTTGACCACGCGGGTCAAAGCGGTGACGCAGGTGATCGGTTTTCTGCTGCTGGAAAATGGAATTTTCGTGTTCGGCCTGCTGTTGCTTTCCGCGATTCCCTACCTGGTGGAGCTGGGTGTGCTGCTGGATTTATTTGTCGGCATCTTCGTTATCAGCATCATCATTCACCATATTAACCGCGCGTTTGCTTCACAGGATACCCGCCGGCTTTCTTCATTGAAGGGATGATTGACCCATGGACGTTCTTGCCCTGATTCTGGTTTGCCCGATTGCCGCCGTGCTGGCCGCGATGATTCCTTCCAACCGCTGGAGGCCATGGATACTGCCGGCTGCGGCCGTGGTGCATTTAAGCCTGGTGGCGCTGATCCTGCTGGGTGGGGGTGGACCTGCGAAAGCGACCGCCGGCCAGGCGACACGCAACGGGATCGCCGCCACGACAGCGGCAGCGCCACCGATCGCCGGCGCACAGACCGTCAACAAGGTTGCTCTTCCCGATGCCGGCGGCATCGTCATTTCCGATTGGCTGGGAATTGACCCGCCGGGACGGGTGGTGCTGTTGCTGGCCAGCATGTTGTTTGTGGCCTGCTCCTTTTATACCGTCGGTTATCTCCGGGATCACATGGATCAACTTAACCGCGTGTTTTGTGTGTGCTTTCTGGCGTTTCTTGGGGCCATGACGCTGGTGATATGCACCAATAACCTGGGTTTGATGTGGGTGGCCATGGAGGCCACCACGTTAAGTTCCGCTCCGCTGATTTATTTCAAGCACACTCGGAACTCGATTGAAGCCACATGGAAATACCTGCTGCTGTGTTCAGTGGGCATTGCGCTGGCGCTGCTGGGATCATTTTTTGTGGCGTACGCCGCCATCGTGCATGGACTTACACCCTCTTTGCGGATCGCGGACTTGCTGCGACAAGCCCCGGCGATGGATAAGCGCTGGCTGGAAGCGGGTTTTGTGTTGCTGCTGGTCGGCTACGGTACCAAAATGGGCTTAGCCCCCATGCACTCCTGGCTGCCCGATGCGCATGGCGAAAGCCCATCTCCGGTTTCCGCGATGTTTTCCGGTGCGCTCATCAGCACGGCTTTTCTGATGGTGGTGCGTTCCCAGCACATTCTACATGTCGCTGGTGATGGTGCTTATGCTTCGCGCCTGCTGATTCTGCTGGGACTCTTATCGATGGCTTTTGCGGCCATCTTCATGGTTGGCCAGAAGGATCTGAAACGGATGTTGGCGTATTCCAGTGTGGAACACATGGGAATTTTAGCCCTGGGGCTGGGCATCGGCGGCATGGCCTTATTGGGAGCCATGTTGCACGTACTTACCAACGGGTTTACCAAGGGGGCGCTCTTTTTGTCGGTGGGCAATATTGACCGCGCCTACGGCAGTAAAACCATTCCCGAAGTGCGCGGCGCGGTGCGGCGGCTGCCGCTGTCCGGCATGGTATTTCTGCTGGGATTTCTGGCCATCACCGGATCGCCACCGTTCGGCCCGTTTATCAGCGAATTGATCATTCTTTATGGAACATTCATGGCGGGGCATTTCCTGATTGCCGCGGCATTTTTAGGTTTGCTGTTGATTATTTTTATCGGCATGGGACGAACGGTGCTCGCGGCTACGCAAGGTTCCGTGCCCGTCGCCGGCCGAAGGAGTCATTTCCGTGACGGCCTTCTTAGCGGCCTGCCCGTGCTGGCGTGTTTTCTGATCGTACTGCTGCTGGGCCTTTATATTCCAGTCCCGCTGTGGGGCCTGTTGCACCATGCCGCCAATTATCTGGAGGTCAAGCCATGAGTATCCACCGCGACATGCCTGCACTTATTGCCGGTCGAGCCATTGCGCGGCAGTTGATCTCCGATCTGCCCCTGGAAGACTTCCAGCGGGCCATTGTGGAATCCGTGGCAGAAGGTTGGCGCGTGGTTTCCTTGTTCGGCTCGCAGGATGCCGGAGGCACCATACGTGTCTATGTGGTTTTGGCCGACGATTGCGGATCACGATTGCATGTGGGTTCCACCGCACTTTCCAACGGCGAGTATCCTTCCTTGAGTTCCCGCTGCACGCAAGTGCATCTGTTTGAACGCGAACTTGCGGAACAGTGCCCGGTGAAGGTTACAGGCCATCCGTGGCTTAAACCCGTGCGTTTTCAGCCGCCGATATTTCCACGGTTGCATCCAGGAACAGTCGCAGCAGGCCGGGGCAGCCCGTCGCCGGGCGTCATGGATTTTTATCAGGTGGAGGGCCGGGAGGTGCATGAAGTGGCGGTGGGGCCGGTTCATGCCGGCGTTATCGAACCGGGCCATTTCCGCTTTCAATGCCTCGGCGAGCGGGTTTTTCACCTGGAAATATCGCTGGGATATCAACACCGCGGTGTGGAAAGTGCCCTGATCGGGGGGCCGAATCGTCGCAGCATTCATTATGCACAGACTCTTTGTGGTGATACGACCATCGGACACACCACCGCCTATTGCCAGGTGATTGAAGCCCTGGCCAAATGCCAGAAAACCGCCCGGGCACAGACCATTCGCGCCATCGCCTTGGAATTGGAACGGCTGGCCAATCATGTCGGCGATCTGGGAGCCATGAGTGGGGATGTTGGATTTCTGCCCACCGCTTCTCATTGCGGCCGTTTGCGCGGCGAATTTCTGAATATGACCGCCACCCTTTGCGGCAGCCGGTTTGGTCGCGGCCTGATTGGTCCAGGCGGGGTGCGTTTCGATCTGGATGTTGCCACGGTCAATAGCCTGCTGGAAAGATTGGATCTTTGCGGCCGCCAGACTCGCCAGGCGGTGGAATTGCTCTGGAATGCTTCTTCCGTGATGGCCCGGTTTGAGGAAATCGGCGTAGTCTCCAAGGCCATTGCGGCGGAGCTTGGACTGGTGGGGCCCGCGGCACGGGCTTGCGGCCTGTCACGCGATGCCCGGCACGATCATCCCTCCGGCTTGTTTCGCTTCACACATATTCCCGTATCTTTGTGGGACAGCGGCGATGTTTTTGCCCGTGCCTATATCCGCTGGCTGGAAATTCAGCGGTCCATGGATTTCATCCAGACCCAGTTGCGGTCACTACCGGTGGGGGCCATCAGCAGCGCGGTTGGCAATCTGTCGCCGGATCATTTGGCGGTGGCCATGGTGGAAGGATGGCGCGGCGAGGTGTGCCACGTGGCCCTGACCAATGCCACCGGCCAATTTGAGCGCTACAAAGTAACGGATCCGTCGTTTCATAACTGGTCGGGCCTGGCCATGGCCGTGCGCGGAGCGGAGATTTCCGATTTCCCGCTTTGTAACAAAAGTTTTTCTCTTTCCTATTGCGGCCACGATTTGTAGTTTTTCACAAGGCGGACATCATGCTGGATATTTTCATCGCGCGTTTACAGCAGGGCCACAAGACCATGGCCTATCCTGAGGGTAAACCACCACCTTTGCCGCCGCACTTTCGCGGCTTGCCTATCCTGGACGTGGCCAAATGCCCACAAGGCTGCCAAGCCTGCGCCGAGAGTTGTCCCACCCAAGCCATTGATTTGCGGCAAAACCCCTTGCTGGACCTGGGGCGGTGCTTATTTTGTGCGGAATGTCAGGACGCCTGTCCCCAGGAAGCCATCACGTACCAGGCCGATTACAAAATGGCAGTTCGCCGGCGGGAAGATATGCTGATGCCACCGGGGGGAAAACTTGCATTGGCGCGTGAACTGGACGGAAAAATAAGAAAGCTTTTCGGGCGGTCACTGAAACTGCGCGTGGTTAGCGCCGGCGGCTGCAATGCCTGCGAAGCGGATGTGAATGTGTTAACCACCATAGGCTGGGACTTGGGCCGATTCGGCGTCGATTTTGTGGCCTCCCCGCGCCACGCCGATGGATTGATCATCACCGGCGCTGTCAGTGAAAACATGAAACTGGCTCTGAAAAAAACTTACGATGCAGTGCCTGATCCTAAAATCGTCCTTGCGGTGGGGGCGTGTGCTATTTCCGGAGGACCGTATATCGATCATCCGGAAGTGCTCAATGGTGCCTCCGCCGTGGTGCCGGTGGATTTGTTTATTCCCGGCTGCCCGCCGCACCCGCTTACCATTTTAGACGGCTTGCTGCGCCTGCTGGGAAAACTTAAGTCAACCACGGGGCCATGAGCCGCCGGCACCGTGATCGACAAGATAGACCACGTCGACTATTCCAGTCGCCGACATCTTCCTGCCTCATAGCTCACCAGTCCATCCCGCGTTCGGGCTGGGAATCTCGGAATTTCGCCAGATAGTTCCGCGGCCTTTTCCATCACCTCTCGCTCCCTCCAGCGAGAGCAGATGCGGCAAGACCACCAGACACCTGGGCGCGAAATCCGCGGTTACGGGTTTTCACCCCATGGTTGCCGTGCCTGTCGGCC
>JAJZCR010000144.1 GCA_021851715.1 Planctomycetota bacterium | reverse complement strand
TAGCCCAGAATCGCCACCGTTTTACCGGCGAGGCCGGAAAGGGGAGCATCTTTTTCGTAGAATACTTTAAGAGCGTGTTTGAGAAGTTTCGTTAACCTGGTTTGAGTCGATGTACCATCAAGTTGATCATGGCCAAATGGATCCAAGTCTCGCTGCTGGCGGTTTGGGCCTCGTAATCCTTGCTCAGTCGGCGATAACGCCCCAGCCAGCCGAAGGTGCGTTCCACCAGCCAGCGTTTGGGCAGGACTTTGAATCCTTTTATATCATCCGATCGCTTCACGATCTCCAGGGTCCAGTTCGCGATCCACGCCGCCCAGGCTGCCAACTGCCCGGCGTAGCCGCCATCGGCCCACAGCAACGTCAGACGCGGGAAGCGGCCCATCAGCTTGCGCAATACGCGTTTGGCTCCATCCCGGTCCTGCACGCTGCCGGCATGCACCACCACCGCCAGAATCATCCCCAGCGTGTCGACGACGACATGCCGCTTGCGCCCGTTGATTTTCTTGCCCGCGTCGTAGCCACAGCAGACCCCCTCTTTTCCGTCGTCTTAACCGACTGGCTGTCAATCACGGCGGCGGAGGGCGTCGCTTCTTTGCCGGCGGCCACGCGAACCTTTCCCCTGAGGGCATCATGAAACGCCTGCCAGGTGCCATCGTTGCGGAAGCGGTAGAAGTAGTAGGCCACGGTGCCCCAGGGAGGCATATCTTTGGGCAAAGCCCGCCATTGGCAACCGGTGCGAGATTGGTACAAAAGCCCGTTGATGATTTGCCGCATATCCACTTTGCGATGGCGTCCGCCGTGCTTTTCCGGCGGAATGTGCGGCTCGATCAACAACCATTGCTCATCCGTGAGGTCACTGGGGTATGAATTCCTTTTCATTCCTTACCTATCGGCATTTTATGAACTTCTCAAACAGGCTCTAAGTTCACGCACATTATGTGCCGCAGTGGCTGTGGCGATGGCCGTTATCATATCTGCCGTCATCTCGCCGTAATCTACGACCGCCCAGAGACAAGGCCAACAAAATAATCCACTCGGATCCAAGCTTCCCACCGGCCCGCCCACGTAACCATACACATTCACCCCGCCCTCATGCCCAATCGGATCGCGAGTAGTCCACCGGCCAAGTACCGGCGAATAATAGCGGTTACGCACATAGTAATTTTCCGTTTCGGTATCGTAGCGATAGCCACAATAGATAACGCTGTTCGCCCCGTAATTGGACTGCACATCGTCATCGGTGAACCAGTTGCCATCGGCACCGGGACCGGTAAAGATCAATGTGTTGCCGTAGGCATCCGTGTCGTAAGCCTCAACAATCGCGCCGCATTTGTCGCGCCGGCACCGGGCAGGCAGCATGTCTGCGGTACGGCGAACCGGGGATTTTTCGGATGGTGCGAGCTGACGGCGGCAGACCGGACCGTCTCGTGGCTTCGTGTCGTTGCGGCAAAGTTTTTCATCCAGTGCGACCATGCAGCTTTCCCAATCACAATCAGAACGATAATGGTGGTATCATCCTACCACAAAGCCCCGGTTTGCAGTCCACCGGGCATTGGCCGGGTTGGAAATACCCGGCTCTGCCCTAAAACCGTCCAAGCGGAGCGCATTGCGTATATTCACAGCACCGCGCCCGGCAGCGGCAAGGTGTCTGCGTATGAAACGACACGGGCTTGCGAATGAGCCATGAGCACTGCCCGGTGGGCGGGCAATGTTAACGCATGCGGCTTCTGGCGATAACTTCCCGATGTAATCGTCATCGTCCGCGACGCAGCCACCGGAACACGATAAGCCAGTATAAGACGCTAAAACAAACGTCGAGTACCACCGTCAGGGATAACGCGGCCTTCCAGCCCATGCCCAATGAGAAAAACCCGAAAAATCCCGGGATCATCGCGACCGCGCCGCCGATTGCCGTATTTTTAATAAAGTCCGATTGCTTCATCCGTTTCTCCTTAAGGTGCCTTTGAACGAATCTCCGAAACGCTTTGAAGAAGTGCAAAATCAGGGCCCCGCACCCGCCGAACCTGATTTTCCAATAAACTCCATTTTTCGTGGTGCCAAAACCGGCTAAATCTTGATATTTTGTCCGTCATGAACAAGCACCGCCCCGTGAGGAAATTGCGTGGAATTTAACGCCGGCGGCCGGATTAACCAGCTCCCGGATTCATAATATCTACGACGACCATTACCAGGGACACGACGACCATAAAAATCCCAACCCAGAACAGAAACTTTCCTGCCCTGTCCGGATGCCCGGCCAGCGGCATCCGCCGCTTAATGTAAATATTCCGGGACGCTAGAATTCCCACGATTCCTGCCATTAAGCCGAACGCGTGGAAAATAGCCGCTGCGATATTTGGTGGTACTGACATAATTCGGCCCCATCATCGTGTAGACCTGCGGACTGGAAGGTACTGTTGCCTGCCGGGCCTTGATTACCTAAGCCATTGTATCTTTGCAACTGCTGTGACTCAATGGCGCGCGATGCGCCGTCAAATATTGCGATAACCGAGTTGCCCTTGCCATCAATGCCTACCGTCTGATTCCCCCGGCTGTCATAGCCGGTAAGGGTAAAAATGGTGGCCGGCTGCGAACCCTGACCGGCATAGGCAATCTGCGTTAAATCCGTGGTGAAGCTTCCATCCGCCCCCTGCATCGCCGCGGCTGTGGGCCTGTTGAGGCAGTCATAGAACGCGGCGGAGATAAATATTTCCTGGACTACCGGATTCGGCGAGTTCGGCGGCTGGGTAAAGGTGGCCAATTCCGTACGGGTGGTCAATGTCGCGTTGGAATTGCCGTCATATTGGGTGGCGGTGATGTTACCCAGCGCATCGGTGGTCTGGGCGACGGTGCGCAGATCGAAACCAGGGTCCGTCGGCGTGGCTTTCACAATGATCTATGCCTTGTGGTTCCGGAAATCATTGTTCGCAAGCGACGTAAATCTCTCGCCGCGCACACGCTCATCGCAACACTCCGCAACGAGAGTAATCGCCGACGGCGCGCATGCCGCGTCAAATACGCCGTAAACGTGAACATGCAAACAAAATTATCATCAATCATCCACATATTTTACTTCATCAATATCATTGCAGTCCCTCCGATCTTCACTTGTCATCAAAATTAGTCGCCCTAAAATCGGCTGGACCGGTTCATTAATCCACTCGCACGGATCACCTCGGTTTTTTTCGAAATGCTATCTTATAGATGAGCCTCTGAGCCGCCAACGGGAGCCTGTTCCGCCCCAACGGCAAAACCATCCATATAACCCAGGCACACCCCACTTGCAGGCCAACCCAAACGACAACCAAGACGATCGCGAAATGGCTGAAATGGCCGTTCGCAAAAAAAAGCAGTCGAAAAAGCTGGCGCCATTGCCCGTCGATTAGAAGCGACAGGTGTGCGCCTGATTGGGCAAAAAGCAACCCCAGCAGAAGCGGCGGCAACATAATTGAGTAAAGCGCGAACATCGCTGCGACGAATATCCAGGGGTATTTCTGTTGACATCGTGAGGCTACCCGGCGCAGCGGAGCCACGACACTGAATGCAAATGCAACGACAACCGCAGCAGCGAGAATGTAAAAAAGCGGCCAGAGGATCCTATTCAAATCTCCGCCAGCAGATACGCCCCCAATAGGTGCAACCGCCCCTATAATCGCACGAAACACCCCAAAGGCGGGGCCACAACGCGCACTTTCGATCAAAAGGTCCACACAAACATCCTTTACTCACGACCATTTGCCCCGCATCTACATCTACAATGGGC
>JAJZCR010000085.1 GCA_021851715.1 Planctomycetota bacterium | reverse complement strand
CCTGCTCTCGCGCCGCACCGATGCACCGCAACTGTCCGAAAAAGCGCACCCGCTCGTGAAGGCCAATGGCAAAAACCGCCAGGATCAGCAGCCCCGCCCCCAGTGCCGTGGGAATGGCAATCAGCCATCGCAGATGCTCCAACATCTGTTGCATGGGCGCAAAAGGTTTGCGACTTTTCCCCATCGACCTGACTTTTACTCCCGGCCCCACCGCAATCTTCAATGCCGCAATACCGGCGGCGTGGGTTACGTCAGGTCGAAATTTAATGTCAATGCGGCCCCAGCGTGGCGGCGATGCGGTAAGCTTTTGCAGTGTCTCGCCTGTAATATAGGCGGATGGAAAAGAAAAATACCGCTTTACCGCCGATCGCCGCACCAGGCCGACGATTTTTACCTGCTGTGATCCCGCCGGGCCATATAACGTCGCGTGCATGCCAACACGGGCATGAAGGCGGCTGGCCAAGGCAACATTCAGCAATATCTGCCCCGTTGGATGGGTCAGGGGACCGCCGCTGGAAAACACGGGGGGAATCATTTTCTGTGCGTTCGGCCAACTGCCCACAATCAAATGCGCCGGTCGGGTATGTTTTCCGATGCGTATGCGGGCAAAGGCCATGGTCCGGCCCGCGGCATACTGAACCGCGGAGCAATGTTCCGCTTTCTGTAAGATGCCCGACGGCACCGCAGAATCCGCTCCCTGCGTAATGGGGGTTATGCGCGCATCAACCTGTCCCAGTACCGCGGTGAGATTGTGTTGCAGCGATGCCCGCATGCTGGAAAGCACGCTGCAGGCCGTCATCACCAGCGCCACCGCTGCGGTAATGACCACAGCGGTCAACAGAGGTTTAACGGGTTTACGCCAAAGCGTGCTGATAGCGAGCTGCAATGCTGCCGGCATCATCCTGCCCCTCCACGCCAAAACTTCCCGCCAGCTTACCATCACGCAGTACCAGCACCCGATCCGCATAAGCGGCGGCGGCAGGTTCATGCGTTACCACCACCACGGTGGTGGGAATATCCACAGATTCCGCCAGCACGCCCTTGAGCAATCGCCAGAAATTACCCGCACTGATCGAGTCGAGGTTTCCCGTAGGCTCATCGGCCAGGAGCACGCGGGGTTTGAGCAATAATGCCCGGGCAATGGCGGCGCGCTGCTGTTCACCGCCGGAAAGCGCATCGGGCCGATGCGTCAGACGCTCAGCCAGCCCCAGCGCCCCGGCGAGTTCAATGGCACGATTTCGCACGGATTGATCGTATTTGCCGGCCAACCGGGCGGTCAGCAGCACATTGTCCAGCAGGGTTAATGTCGGCACGAGGTTAAAGCTCTGAAATACAACGCCCACGGTTTGCCGCCGAAACAGTGTGGCCTGCCGTTCAGAAAGTGCAGCGAGATTCTGTCCATCGACCATGATGCTTCCTGCATCAGGCGTATCCAAAAGCGCACAGAGATGCAGCAGAGTGGATTTGCCTGAGCCGCTGGCCCCCATAATAGCGACAAACTCGCCCGGACCGACCGTGATGTCCACTCCCGCCAATGCCCGCACGGTGCGCCGTCCAAGCCGATACGTTTTCTCCACGCCCTTAATGACAATTCCGCCGCGGTGTATACTCGTATCCGTCTGCATCATACCGTCAATAATATGCGGCATGGCGGCAGTATGAAAGTGCGCAGGGGAAATCGAAGGGGGAACCAGAGCGGAATATCACGGGCGATAATGCCGACTGCCGGCAGCACCATTTTTTTCGCAACACTTTTGGTTTATGATAGCGGCATGGCGGAGCAGTTAATGGCGGACAATTCGACTTTGCGTAAGCGGCGGCTGCTGGGAGCATTGACCATCCTGCTGTTGCTGGCTGTCGCCAGCGCTTACGCTGTGACCCTGATAACCCGCATGGACGGCAATTCTCTGTATGGCTCCGGCGGAAATATGCACGCGGCAATCAAAAGTGAACAGGGGTTGCAATACATTACCTCCGGCAATATTGATCTGGAAGGACGCAACCGGCATTACCAGCAGGTTTATCTGGTTCTGGCGAAAGAACTTAAAACACCGGCGAGAACACTGGGCGGCCATGTCTTCCGGCAAATTCTCGCCGGCGGATGGCCGCACGAAAGCAATGTGTTTGTGAAAAGAATCTTTAGCCACAGCAACATGTATATTTATAAAGCCATGGGCGGACCGAACGGAAAATTTATCTGGGTAGCCGCCATGCGTCATGGCCGGGTGGTCAATTTGATCAGTTATACCGGCGATAATCTGGATTTACCGTTAGATCAGCAGGAATTTAATACACTGGTTCAGTGGGTTCAGCAGAGCCAGGCCGATTAACCTTATCTCGCACGGAGTTCTCAATGCGCGCACCTGTGATAACACACTTGTTCCATTTACCTCGCCTGCGCCGAGCCATCATCGCGTTGGGCGCAATAGTGGCAATCGGTATCGGGGGATCAGGGAAATCCACCGCCGCTCTTGCGGCACAGCCGGCGGACATGAACATGCTGGCTCCGCTGTGGATTGATGCATTAGACGGCTTTGAACTGCGCCCGCCGCTGAATTGCGAAGTTCTGCTGCCCAAATTAAATGCGCCCCGGATTCCAAAAAGCGGGGCCATGCCGGTTGTGCCGGGCAATCTGGTAACGTTTGTAAACAATTCCCTGCGCTGGGGCATTATCGTGCATTTAAGTGAACTGGAAAACGATGTGCCCCTTAAAAAACTCCTGGATGAAACCTTGGCCGAGGCCAAGCATAATTATCCCGACGTGCAAGTTCTGGCGCGGCGGACGATAACAAACTCCGGCAAACCGGCGGGGGTTCTGATTCTGAAACTCACCACCGCAAAGAACAATCAACCGGTTATGCGCCAGCAGCTTATTATCCGGGCAGGGCCCAAGCTGTATTACCTGCTGACATTTTTCAGCCCCGCGGGACAGGCCGACGGCGCGCGGGCATGTTTTTCCGCCATGATTAAAACCTTCCGGCTGCTGAATATGGCAAAACTTCAACAACAGCGTGCCGCGGCGGTCATCGCCGGCCGCAAATGGCTGAAGGGCATGACCGCCGAAAAACTTAAAAAGAAGGCGATTCATCCCCATTTGTATCAGATAGCGGTTAATGGAAAGCACATCGGATATGTGCTGTTGTCATGCTATCCCGGAGCGGAAGATGGCTATACCGGAATGTTCAGTTCCACCAACGCCCGCACGTTTCTACCCAATGGCGAAGTAATACTTTCCAAGGTGACATGTTTCTGGGCGTATGCCCAGCAAGGCAAAACCCCCGGCCCCGCGACCGATTACACCACATGGTATAAAGCCGTTGAAACGCTTGTTCCGATTAATAATCCCCAGGAAGTTAAAATGCGACAGGAGCGCATTGTCATCGACCCCAAAACCAATAAACCCAAACTCGAACATATCAAAATTCCCTATCCCAACATGCAGATTCACTGGGTTCGGGAAACCGGGGATGAACAATCGGCCTATGTTCCGCAGCTTGATAAGCATGGCAATGCAACCGACTTTTTTGTTCGCCACCGCTGGATGACCGTTTATATGCAGCGACGCCATGTCCTGCCGGGGCAACCCAATACGCCCACGCATTTTGATTTGCCTTCCTACATGCCGGCCTACCTGCCGTTAACTTTACAATATTTCTGGCCCCGGCTGGTCAATCTTGCCAAGCCTTCCGCCATGGGCTTTGTCACGTTTAATTCGGGTACCCGCCGGCTGGGCCTGCGCCTGTTGCGTGTACGCGGCAGAGAACCTGTTACGGTTAACGGAAAGCGGATACTGGCATACCACCTGACCGAACAGCTTGATCCGGGAATCGCCAGCCTCTGGGTGAATTCCAGGGGCGTATTGCTAAAATACCAGGGGTCAGACGGCAGTGTATGGACGCCAACGACAGCCGCGGCCATGAATAAAAAATGGAAAGCCCGGCTGGCCGCCCTGAAGCAATAAAGGATATGCCATGCGGAATTTTTTAAAGCGCGTGATTGTACTGGTGGTGCTGACAACCATCATGGCCGCAGGCATTAATATTGCCATCTATTTCGCCTCCCGTAACGCGCGAATTCTTCAACTGGAGCGGGAACGCAAGCATCTGCAAGCCGTCATTAACCGCCTCACCGGAAAGCGCCGCATGGCTGAACTGGTGGTGGATGGGCAAGTGACCAACGGCAAACGGCAGGTGCTGCAAACAACGCTTCTGTGGGAAGAATTTGTCAACGGCCCCGAAGGCCACCGCGTGGCGCTGCCAATAAAAAAGATCACCATCCCCGGTGATACTCCTTATGTGGACGGGTATGTGCTGAAATTCCAGGATAAATTTGTGGAAGAAGGCAATCTGCTGCGCGGCAAGTCGCTGGCTTTTTTCCGCCGGATTTTCTCAAGCAAACAATCTCCCCATGTGGGCACTTCTCTGCTGGATTCGCACGGGGTACCGCCTTGCCTGGACGGAAAAGCGGGCCGGCCCGATACCTTTACACTCGATCTCTGGCAGCATATCCAGCAGCTTATGGAACATCCGGCCTCGGCGAAGAAACTGGGGCTGGATATTGTCCAGGGACAGGCGGTATACCGGCCGGTTAAGCCCGGACGCCTGTATGTTATTTATCTGCAAAATGACGGCGGCATGGAATTCACGCAACAGGCCGGCGAATCCGCACTGATTAATCGGCTTTTGAAGGAAGCGGATGACACACACTCGCAAACCGCGACCACGCCGGGCGCGCAGTAAACGGTGACGGACAGCAAAAGGTGGCAAATGGTCGGTGATGGCTCCGCTGCGGTGATTCCCGACCCTGCCGACCGAAAGTTGGCATCATCGGGCATGGCCAATTCCGTATGGCTGCTGACCGGCACGGTAATGATTGGCTTGGCGATTCTGCTGCGTGTGACCTCGCCAGATCTGGCCCACAGTGCCTTGCACCACCTTACCATCCGTAACATGTTTGTCGCCGGCAATGTACTGGCTGGAACAGTATTTTTAGCCAGTTGCCTGTTCCTGCGGAAAAACATGGGAAAATATCTGTTTTTCTGGATGCTGATAACCGGCCTGGCCTGCCGGCTGATCATTCTCGGCGGGACGCCGGTATTATCCACCGATTACTACCGGTTCCTCTGGGATGGGGCGGTACTGGCTCAGGGCCACAATCCATGGCTGTACAGTCCGAAGGCTGTGCTGGATCAAACCAATCCCGCGATCAATCCATCTTTGACCGCCTTGGCACAGGCCCATCGCGCCTTGATGCTGCGGATCAATCACCCGAAGTTACCGACGATTTATCCGCCGGTCAGCGAATTTGCCATGGCGGCGGCGGCGAAGATTGCTGCGTTCAGCGCAACGGCGTTGCGTTGCGTATATCTGGTTTTCGACATCGCCACATCCATTTTCATCGGCCTGATTCTGCGGCGTCTGCATCGCCCCGTATCGTGGCTGCTGATCTACTGGTGGAATCCCGTGCTTATCAATGCCTTTTATAACGAAGCGCATATGGACGCAATGACACTGACGTTTGTGGCGCTGTTTGCGTTAATGGTGGTTATGCAGCGACCGAAATCAGCGGCGGCCGCATTGGGCTTGGCCATCGGGGCAAAATTCTGGCCAGTCGTATTGGTACCGCTGCTGCTGCGGCCACTATTGAAATATCCGAAGCAATTGACGATCGTCACAGCGGTACTGACGATTGTAAGCGCTGCGGCGCTTATGCCGATGTTTGTAACCGCCGCGCCCGCCCTGCACTCGCTGATGAGCTATGGGCGGTATTGGCATGAAAACGACGGCGTGTTTCGCCTGGTTTCCATGTTCTGGCATGCGGTGTTTCCGGCCACAGCCTATACGCGGCCCGCCCTGGCATCGCGGGCTACGATTGCGGTTCTTTACTTGATCGCCTTGATTATTCTGAATCGCAAGGCGGCCGCCGGAAGCAACGCCATACAGGTTGGCCTGTTTTCCATTATGTTTATTTTTCTGCTAAGCCCGACAGAATTTGCCTGGTACTACACCTGGCTGCTGCCTCTGCTGGCCATTTACCCGCGGATTTCCCTGCTGGTCTGGTCGGTAACACTGGGACTGTATCATGCCCATTATTTTTATCCATGGATGGTCTGGCTGGAACATGCGCCGGTGTGGGCACTGCTGATTTTAGAAAGCCTCCGGCCCGGTCTGGCCGATTGGTTTGTTTCAGATCGTGACAACCGTGCACAAATCCAAACACCATAATCAACCTTCTCGGGCGGTTGCTTATGCACATCCGCTTCTCAGCCGCATTGGCCAAACGGCCAGTGGAGCCGTAAACTCTTATGATGATTGAACCGCGTGCCACATTCGCTGGAATAAATTCCCTCCGCGTGGCGGTCATTATTCCCGCCATGAATGAAGAACAATCCATTGGACGGGTCATTGCGGACATTCCCACATGGGTAACGGATATTATCGTCGCCGATAATGGCTCAACAGATAACACCGCAGCCATTGCGGAAAGGGCGGGTGCCAAAGTGGTGCCGGCGGCGATTCGCGGTTATGGCAGCGCTTGCCTGGCCGGCATTGCGGCTGCGGAAAATGCGGATATTCTCGTATTTATTGATGGCGATTTCAGTGATTATCCGCAGCAAATGCACGCGCTGGTTCAACCCATTGCCGAAAATCGCGCCGATATGGTTATTGGATCGCGCACGCTGGGAAACCGCCAACGCGGCTCATTGACCATTCAACAGCGCTTTGGCGGAGCACTGGCCTGCAAGCTCATGTGGTGGTTGTGGTCGGTGCGATACACCGACCTGGGCCCCTTCCGCGCGATATCCCGCGCGGCCCTGCTGCAACTGCGGATGGATGACCTGAATTTTGGCTGGACAGTGCAAATGCAGATTCGCGCCGCGGTCGCCGGGCTGCGCACCATGGAAGTTCCCGTCGATTACCGCCGGCGCATTGGCCAATCCAAAATTTCCGGCACGCTGCGCGGTGTGGTCATGGCCGGGTATAAAATTCTCTATACCATTGGCAAAGAATTCTGGATCGCACGCCATTGCGTGAGAAGCGCCGGAAATCAAGGCAAGGATCATCTCAAAACCAACACATAAATCTCCGTATCATAACGGGCGTTACAGACTCAATGCGTCCGGCTTTTTGCGCTGCCTGATCCATTGAACGCTCCGGAATCACATAACATCATTTTTTGCGACGATAAACGATGTCCCCACCACCATTTGTTTTCGGCTCTTCCGATTATCTGCAGCGCGGAAGGCAATAACTGCGTGAAGGAACTTTTCTTTCTACTACACGCGGCGTCAACGGCCGTGCGGGAGTGAAAGGTTATTATCGGGAGTTGCCAGTGCCGGGACGCCGAAAGATTATCGCAACACGCCGTTATAGCCGCAGGCTTAAAAAGCGCGTGCCGGGCGGTTTTCCGAACCTGGAAAACAACAGTCCGGAAACCCTGCGAATCAATCGCACGAAACCCGCGGTAACGTCCGAATATAAGCACAAAAAGCCTGCATTTGAGCATCTTGCGACTGATAACTTTTTCGCGGGCAAACCCGGCGTTTTTTCCTTACCCCCGGCATATCGCTGATCCGATGCAAGAGGTGTTGTTACTCGCCGGCGGTCGTGCCTTCGATCGCCAGAGTTGTTTGGGCCGCTGCGCCCGTTACGGAGCCTGCCAATGAATACGCAAGA
Organism: Planctomycetota bacterium; assembly: GCA_021851715.1. GTDB lineage: Bacteria > Planctomycetota > Phycisphaerae > WQYP01 > WQYP01 > JABEVA01. The sequence continues at coordinate 8,704 of JAJZCR010000085.1, read as the reverse complement.
TACCCCCCTGCCGTTACGTCCGAAAATGATCAGTGATGCGGATATTCAGATTGCCGCTTCACATTCCAACGCTGCGCGGTGCGCCAGCGCAGCGTTGGCTTTGGCGGCCGCTTTTGCCACCACCCATGCGGTCCAGGCCAACACCACATTTGATCAAATTGGTCTGACTCAATTGCAGAGCATCGCCCCGAATATCAACGGCACAGGCGTTAATGTCGCGCAGGTGGAAGCCTCCGTCAGCAGCACCACCCAGAATGCCTTTGAACCGAACCCCGCCAATCTCAGCACCAATGCCCAGTTTACATTCATTGATTCCTCCGGAATTGCCTCCGGATCGTACAACAGTGCCGATGCGTCATGGCACGCGGAATATGTCGCATCACTTTTTTACGGCGGTGCCGGAGCGGGTGTAGCGCCGGATGTTTCCCATGTTTATGTCTATGCCGAAAGTTATTACTACAACACGCTGTATGCCGGAACCGCGCCGATCAACAGTTCCAGCGGCGCAGCCCCTTCGGTTGTCAATCAAAGTTTTATATATCCCGGCGTGACATCTTCCACCAGTGCGTATCTGGATCAGATATGGGATAACTATGCCGCTGAATATAATACCCTGTTTGTTACCGCAATCGGTGACGGCCAAACCACCAGCACCACCACCCCCAGTTATGTCAATGCCCCGGCGGATATGTACAACGGCATTGCCGTAGGCGCCTTCACCGGTATTGGCGGGACACCCTCCACATGGGTGGGACCGACGTGGGACGGCCGATCGGCCCCGGATCTGATCGCACCGGGCAGCTACACCAGCTATACCGCGCCGCTGGTCAGCGGATCGGCGGCGCTGTTAATCCAGGCGGGCAACGCCGATGTCGGCGGCACCGCAACCGCCGCCGCCGCCACGGACATCCGCACGGTCAAGGCGCTGCTGCTAAACGGTGCCACGAAAATACAGGGGTGGACCAATTCCTACACCGCCAACAGCGGCACATATACCTACAACGCCACAACCGCCAACGCCACCACGCCGCTGGATCCGCGTTATGGCTCAGGCATGGTCAATGTTTATAACTCCTATGAAAATTTGGCCGGTGGCGAACACAGCTATTCCGCCACCACCAGTAGCGCCATCAGCAGTTTCACAAGCAATACTGCCGCCCCAGCCGCGAGTTTCACGGGAACGGCCATAACCGCAACCAGCGGATGGAATCTGGCGTCCATTACCGCCACTTCCAAATCCAATGCTGTTGAAAATTACGACTTTAATTTACCCGGGACATCGGTGAACAGTTGGGATTTAACCGCCACGCTGACGTGGAATAAGGATTATCAGGCCAACGGCATTAATCATCTGATGCTGTTTTTATTGAATTCCTCCGGGCAGGAAGTCGCCAGCAGCACCAGCATGCTGGATAATCTGCAGCAGATTAATGTTAATTCCGCACTTGGTATGACCACGCTTGCTCCCGGTCAGTACGATCTGGCGGTGGAGATGCTTGGCGGCAGCAATCTGATATCCAGTTCCGAAACCTACGCTCTGGCCTGGAATTTTGTCGATCCAGTATCAGTCCCCGAACCGGATACCATCGCCGTGCTGCTGCTGGGCTCCATGTTCGCAATGCTGAAGCGAAAATGCTGATAACGCAGGCTCGGTGCTTTCAGCATGACCGGCACCGGAACAGGCGCTACGGAAATTTCCCGGCGGCTTTTACGCTGGATAACAAATGGGCGTTGGCCCGGCCAACGGTGCCGTCTTCCGCTTTGATCGCCCGGCAGATATGCTTTTCATCATTTAGAAAGTCCTTGGCGCTCTCCGCCATGGCCACCATGTCCCGGAAATCCTTTACCGCCTGCCGCGGATGATCAGCGAGAAGCAGCAGATTTCCTTTTTCCAAAAGTGTCCAATTGCCGTTGCCATGCAACGCCCGCAATTTTCGCTCGTATGCGCCGGAGTTTACCGTTACCGCCGCCAGTACGCCACAGCGATCAATCGGTTCGTGTTCATCAGCCGGTATTTTGCCGCCGGCAATCTCTTCGGAAATGAACGCATGGATAATATTCGGATGGCCCCGGTATACCGTCGCCACGCACCTGCCAACGAGCAGCAACACCGATTTTGTATCGGCCAGTGAGCAGATGTCGAAAAGGCTTTTGGCGTTGCGCAGCGCGGCATTGGGCTTTCCCATCGCCAGCAATGCCCGGATGCGATCAGCCAGGACCGCGTCGATATTTTCCGTCAGGCCGGGGTTATGAAGTATGTCCACCTCCGCCAGGGCGGCCACCGCAGAGTAATCTCGGCGGCGCAGCAACTTCGGCAGCCAGTTGTACTGCAAGTGGTACGGGGCGGCGTAATGGCCCGGTGCCTGAAGAAGTGCGGCGATGCGCTTTACCGCCCATGCCGTTCGGGCGGTGGTGCCGCCGGCCAAAGCCGAATCTATTCGCCGGTGCGCCGGATTTGCAGCCGCGGCGGGTGGCAAGCCGGCGGCCGACAAAATCAAAACGCATATCGGCGCCATTCCGCAGATTGTTTTCCTGGTCCACTGCATAAAATAATTCTCCGCAAATTTCAGGCGTCAGAGTTCCGATTCAGTGCGGCTGAACTGGCCGCCCAAGAGCACCGTGAAAGCCCGGCACGTGGCGAGCTTTGCGGGCCGCCGGACCGGGACAGCTACTGCTTACCCAGCGTTGGATTTTTCCGCCGCCTGATCGACATCACCCACCGGTTTGCGCCGCCAATTGTGCCGTCCGCAGCCCGGATGCTGCTGGCGATCCGTTCGCTGATGCCCGGCAGGTCCTTGTTGCCGGCTATATCATACGCCTCGTTAAAGCAGTGCCTTGCCGCGGCTGGCTTTCCGGCCAGCAGCAGCAGATTTCCTTTGCCAATAAGCGTCCAGACCTGCCGGCCGGATTGTTCGATGGCTGCGGCCTTCACATACGGCCGCGCATTTATTTTAATAGCGGCCAGCACAGGGCAGGTGCGTACCGGTCCGCCCGCTGGCGGCATATTTTCCCCTGAAAGCTGCTGCCGCCGGAACTGAGCCTCCCGCTTTACACCGTCCGGCCCTTGTGCCCGCAGACATTTGGCCAGCAATAACACAGCGTTGGCGGTTCGCGGCATCGTGCAGACATCGAACAGACTTTTGGCATTGCGCAGCGCGGCGTTGGCCTTTCCCATCGCGAGCAGGGCCTGCACGCGGTATTCCTGGTATGCCACCACATTGGAGGTTTGGCTCGGATTCAGCAGAATCCCCAGTCGCGCCAATTTCGCCGCCGCTGGGTAGTCCTTGTCATTCATCAACGCCGGCAGCCAGTTATAGCGCAGGCGGGTTGGGCAAGCATAGTGCGTGCCCTGCCGCAGCACGGCGGCAATCTGCCGCACTGCACTCGCCCGCTGTGCCGCATTCCCCGAAGCCAAGGCGGCATTGATTTTCGCATGCACCGGCTTCATATTCGCGGCATACAATGCCGGGGCAGCGGAGGACGCGGCCAACAATGAAACCACCCCAAAGACACATGTGCATTTCAGCCGGTCCCGCATAATAAATCCCCTGCTTACCCGATTCATCCTTTGCACGCCGGTCCGTCGTCGCGCGCCGTGGGGCCTCCCGTGACGGAGGCCATTGCCGGCGTTGCCTCGGCGGTGCCAATTGGGTGAGGCCCCGACGTTAGAAAAACATACCCCACGGCCAGCACCAGCAAAGCGTTGCGGACAAGCGCGATCGCCAGCCCGCGGTATATTGCCGATGGTTCGTGAGCATGCTGCCACGCCCTGCCGAAGCAGCCGCACGGAATAGGGTAATGCTGCAGCATATCGTGGACGATGGCCCCGGAGAAAACTGCCAGCAGGAGCACCGCCGCGATCGATGCAACCTCACTACGCCAGCCGAAAATCAAAAATATGCCTAAGATGGCTTCCAATCCGATCATTCCGTGCGCGAACAACGGGTGTGCCGCGAGGAGCCTGCCAAACATCGTCACACCTCCGGGCGGAAAAAGCCCCTTCGTAACCGCGGCCAAGATAAGCACCGCTCCGGTCGCGATCGCGGGGGCTCGCTGCCATACCAATCCGAGGCGTCCACTCAACATTACCTACTCCAATCCATCGGAAACTCGGAACATACCCCATGTAACGTTCTTTTTTGCCCCCGCTAAAACAACGCCTCCCGCGTCCAACGCAAAAGAGCCCCTCGCTTGGCGGTGCCGAGCACGAGACCTTTGATCGAGGTTTTGAGCCACGCCCGAAGAATCGCACCTATTCTTTGCACCCCTCCATGGTGTCCGGCCAGCGCAAGTTGCCGACGGTAGTCCCGCAGGCCTTGTAGTAGCGAATATTGCTCGGCCATGTGGCCAGACACCGCTCTGAAGGCCGCCTTGAAAAGCCTAACGAACGATTCCGGAAACGAGCGGGGCAGTGGCACATCCGGCTTAATCTCCTTAATAACGAGCGACGCGAGGTTCAGCCCCGGCTCCTGCCGCCTTTTAAACCCGGCCAACTCAGCGTGGTAAAGTGGAGGGAAACGGGCCCCAATGGTTCGCGCGATCCCAAGGCTCTCTATGCGTTTCGGGTTCACGCCGAGCCAACTCAACGGGGAAAATGCGGCATCCTCTTGTGACCACAGAAACAAGAACGTTTTCAGGTAACGCGCCGCCCTAGAGCGGTGGCCTGCGCGGGCGAGCTGGGCCGCGCGATGCTCATACATGTATGCCAACACCATGCGGTGCGTAACCGTAAAGTACTCCCATCCCGGCACGCTTGCCTTCACTGCGGTACCAGAAAGTGTCAGGCTGTGGAGTATTCGATCGCGAAGCAGGACGGGCGGCACGCCCCTGACAGTAACGTCGCGCGCGACGGCCAGGAAGTATCCCCGCGCGCGAGCGTTCTCCATCACCAGCCTTAGCGCGGCGCTAGAATCCGGAACCTTTTCGCGGTTGAGCCATATACCGTTTCGGCCATAGAGAAATTTCATCAAACTTCCGTACGCAGTTAAGTAGTTTACCCTCCCTGCTGGAAGCCCGAGCATTCCCTGCAACCTCGCGGACCAAGAGCGCCCTCTCGGAACCGTTCCCTGCCGGAGACTCGCCGACACTGCCGGCGGCGAAACGCATGCCGGAAGGAGAAATACGGCAAGGGTTAAAAACAGTATGGGAGATCGCATGTTTCACTCCTTAAAGCACAGTCTTTCCGCCGCAGCGGCCACTGGCCATTTGCGTTGTGCCCATTGGGAAGGACCAGCCTTTTGAGTTCGGGGTTTTCCAAGGAACGTCAGCGCCAGCACAACTGAAACGTCAAGAATAAATGTAAACCACGGGTTCACCCGCACCTGCCCGAAGCACCCGCAATCAGCCTTTCCGGCGAGCGCTTCATAAAACGCGTAAATGCCAAATAAGCTGAAACAGCCAATCGCAACACGCCGCGCCGCCACGGGCAACGCCCCGCTGATAAGCCAGAGGCCGAGGAATATTTCCCAGGCGGTCAACATGGTTTCGAACCATGTACCGCCGTGCGGGGCCATAGCCGGGTACGGCGGCTCCGCAAACTGCCGGGTTTTCAACACCGCTGCCGAAAAGAGCACGTACCCACTTACCTTCGGAGCCATTCTAGCGACGCGGCGCGGAATATCACGCCGGGTTGTTGGCCCGGACGGTGCCGACGCCCCGGATAGCAATATTTTTAATAGGGACAAGCTTTTTCTCCAAATTTTGGCCACGGGGCAACGCCTCTCAACGGGGCATCTGCCTGGGAATCGGCTCTCCATGCCGCTTGAGTACATACGCAAAATAGTCACCATGCAAGTTAACCACTTTTGAGCCGTACTGAACCTTAAATTGTATTTCACCCGATATCGGGCCCCGGTTCTGACCTGGGATAAAGGGTACGGCAACGCCCCGGCCACCGTTTGTAATTGAGGTCGTCATTTGTTTCGCCGTTGACTCAGCGCTTAAGAACCTGGGAATTATGGAGGCATCCCGTGACCAGAGCTTGATCATAGCGTGGAACTTTTCGTCCGGCTTAAGGGTTCCCACAAGCAGACTCGATGGAACAAGCGATAAAGCGCCGGTGGCCGTAAACACGACGGGTTCGGTGAGGTGGTAGGCCAGAGGTTTGCCGTGGTCCAGGAAAGTGAATCGCAACGGGAACGACTGTGTGCCCAAGAGACGATGATCGATAATACTCAAGCGGAGGCTCCATCGGCCCGGCCGCAGTTTCCGGACACTGACCGCCCCAGCCCGATTAACGACCCGGCACAACAGCGTGTCCCAGCGTGCGGGAAAACCACCCCGCACCACGCTGAGAGTTATTGGCCTACCAAGCGCACGCTGCTTGATGATTCCAAGATCGATAGCCACTGGCGAGCCGAAACGAGGGCCGGGCGGAAACACCTGTATCATCCGCCTGACCGTGTATGTTACAGAATACTGCCATACGTGCCGGGCTGTGCCCTCGTTGCCCACCAGGACGGCCGAAACCTGTGACGGACCGGGCAGTTCGTGCGTGACAATCCGTAGCGACAATGTTGCCAATGCTCCGGGGGCTACCGTTGTCGGGGCCACCTTGGCGGAAAGGCAGCCACAGGAGGTTCTCAACAACGAGAAATGCAATGGCTGATTTGCGGTATTCCTGATCCTGAGCGTCCGCGGGATTACCCGGCCCGGTAACCGCGCCCCTAGGCTGATCGTTTGCGTAGACGCGTCGGCTGACGGCGGCAGCGCCCTGGCTTGGCCCACAGCCACGAAAGGAGGGATCGATAGAATTACTGCCGCCAATTTATGTAAGAAATATACCCGCACGTTATACCTCGCTAAAAAATCCTGCTTCCTCAATACCAGGCCGGCGAATTAACGCGGCCCGAGGTTCCGCACTTGGGCGGGGAGAATTTTTCCCCTCGACAGCGGCACGGCCCGGCCATTCTCTCGGAAAAGCTGCGCCCGGTGATAATTAATGGTGAAAACACTGGGGTTTATTCGTCCATCCAGTGATATTCGCGAGATCAGCATTTTGGTGCGCCACCGCCCGTTTCGGAAATGCTCCGCCTTGGTAGCTAAGTAGATCATCCTGTGGCCGATGGCGAACGCACCGTACGAATACCGGGATCCTTCGGCAGCCACGGGATTGCCGCCAACCTGTGGCGGGGCATACACGGCGATTGGGAGATAAACGCGGCCACGGCGCTGCAACACATATCGCATAACGCAATGGCCGCCGGGCCGAAACCAGACCGGGATTTTGGACTTAAGGTTCCACTTTTTCGGGTAGCGCAGGTGCTTTGGGTAGCAATCGAAATACGCGCCGGTGCGCGTGTACCTGAACGAACGCACGGCGATTTGCTCCGGCAGGTGAGCAACCTGTCCGGGATGGTGGCGCACGCGCCAATAATCCAACCAATTTCCCGGCTGGCGCTTTGTTGCGCGCTGAAGGAGATTAAAAATCGGGGCCAGTATCGGGTTGGGTTCGCCCGGTCCAAAGAATCCCGTCGGCCGATGCCTGCGAATCACCAACATAGCTTGCGGGCCGCCGCGAACCATCGCCTGGTAACGCGTGCCGTCGTACGCAAAGAGCTCATGGATCAGGGGCTGATAGCTGCTGCGAAGCACTCGCCAGTTCAGCCGGTAGTCATCGCCTGCCGCCCAGAATCGGTATCGCCCCGAAAGGGTCAGGTTGCGGCTACCGGTCGCAGTGAGCTCCGTGGAATCCCCGTTGATTACGGCGGTAAAGTGGATGCTGTCGATTAATCGGTACTGTTCTACGAACGGCAGCAAGCACTTTTCCACGGCGGATACAGCCGCCTGCCCGTGCAGAATTTTTGCAGCCGGGGTGGCCGCAACCTTGCCCAGGGCCGTTGGAAGCAGACTCAGAACGGCAGCAGCTACCAATTTCATGGAAATACTCCTTTTCTGGGCGCGTTGCAACGAAATCACGACCAGAAAGGTCTGGACGCGACGGCACCCATGCCAAGCCTTGTCCGACCCGCACTGTGTTGACGACGGCCTTTTAATACCCGGGCCTTGGGATTTAACACTTGTGCAAGCGTCAGTTTATGACGACAAAAGCCCGCCACGCGAAGCCTTAACGCGGCGGGCAAACGCATATATGCGACGTAACCGAGGTTAACTCCCGCCGCAGACATTACCCGCGGTGTCGTAACCGCAATGCGCGTTCTTTTGCTCCCACCCGCTGCTTTATTGATCCCTCCCCATTCCGCAAATTGTGGCGTTGCGACATTCGGGGGACAGCGATCAACGAGGGCATTGTATACTCCACCATCTTCCTTCGCCACTTTGTACAGCGCAGAGATCTATGCGTACCGCGCAAAGCGTATTTTGCCGAAAAACGTTGAAATCCGCCTGCTCCGGCCCGCTACCGGGTTCCGCCGCTGCTGTCGCACAAACGTTCGGAGTGGCGGCATTCCCACCGATGGCAATATTTAATTTCGGGGTGGGTACTTGGGCCGCCGGGCCGACTCCTAATTTTTTCCCACCGTGCTCGGGGAGAGGCCAGGAAAAAAGATCTGCTTTCCACCGTCTCAACTGGGTTACACCCTGGAATCACAGCAATGTGTCTGCAAGCGGTATCAGTATTATCAGTATTATCAGTATTATCAGTATTGGCAGTATTGGCAGTATTGGCAGTATTGGCAGTATTGGCAGTATTGGCAGTATTGGCAGTATTATCAATAGTGGCAGTATTGGCGGAATGGGGAGGGAT
>JAJZCR010000084.1 GCA_021851715.1 Planctomycetota bacterium | reverse complement strand
CCCTGCTCATCGGCACCGGCCATGGCATTGACCTCTCAGGCGAAAAAATACCATTCCCCCATATTATATGCCGCAGTCGGCGGAAAAATTGTATCCGCCCGGACCGGGGGAATTTCGCCGACAAGAGTTCGCCAGTTGCACCAAACCTACGCTAACCCACCCAACCGCCAGAAGCAAGCGTCCTCATAGCGATCCGCCGGGACGCCCACACTCAATTTTGATTCACCAGCAGCGTCTGAAGCTCCACCTGCGTCAGTGGCTCAGGCGAAAATTCCCGCGGCGACCAACGGTCCAAAAATTGCGGATCAACGGGAAGTTCTGAGACTCTTGGGGGTATGGCCGCCATAAAACGCCCCTGCAAATCCTAAAACCGCGGCAGTGGATGGCCCAGCAGTCGGTAATAAATGGCTAAAATCATGGCCGCCATCGCTGCCAGTTGCAGCATCGCCATCAACCAACGAGCGCTGGCTGTGTAGAAGCTAAGCGGCCAATCCACATGACAATCTGATGTTGCCGGGTGGTGATTCAGTCCCGCAATAACGCCGCCGGCCGCCAGCACTGCACCAATTCCCGCCGCCAGCACCTCCACCAATTCATTTACCTGGCGGTGCGGCAATCCCTGCAAAATAAGCAGCCCCATCCAGCCGGTGGCCACCAGCACCAGCGCAAATGCCGCCAGGAGGGCGGCACGAAATTGCCGACGTTTCAAATCCGCATTGTCTGTTATCATGGCCGCACCGCTGATTTTTCCTTAAGCATAACCGCCGCCAGCTTTAGGCCCATGTCGGGCCCGCCTTTCCGCGGCTGCACGGGCTTCATAGCGGCTTTCGCGATGGGCCGCAATCGCATCGATCGGCAGCTTATGGGCCTTGCGCCACTGGGCCAGCAGTGGTCGTACATCCGTTAAAAACGCATCGCGCACAATCGACTCGCTTTTTACCAGATCTTCCCGGGCCTGGGCTTGAGCCAGTTGCTTGCGGTCCACCAGGCAGGCCTTGGCATAAAGCTGCTGGGCCATATCCACCGTTTGCAGCATCGCTTCGATTTTCGGCTTTAAATTGTGGCTCTGATCCACCATGTAGGCCAGTACCGGAGCCTTGCCCGTGCGAAAGCGATAGTTCTCAATTTCGTGAAAGATGCGGAATGTCTGGTACGGATCAATGGATCCCATGGTCAGATCATCATCGGCATATTTGCGGTCATTGAAATGAAAGCCGCCCAACATGCCTTCATCCAACAGCCAGGCTACTATTTGTTCGATATTCACCGATGGATAGTGATGGCCTGTGTCCACCAGTACCCTGGCCTGTTTGCCCGCGGCCTTGCACAGCAGCAGCGACATGCCCCAGTCGGCAATATCGGTGGCGTAAAATGCCGGTTCAAACGGTTTGTATTCCAGCAGCATGGTCATTTTGGCCGGCATGGTGGCATGTACCGTTTTCAGGGCCTCCGCCACCCAGCGTTTCCGGGCAACAATATCGCCCTGGCCCGGATAGTTAATGCCGTCCCCCAGCCAGATGGAAAGCAAATTGCTGCCTACCGCCTGCCCAATACGTACCGATTCAATGATATGATCCGTGGCCATTTTGCGTATGGCGGCGGAGCGGTTGGCAATGCTGCCCCATTTATATTGCTGATCCTGAAAAACGTTGGGGTTAATCGACCCCACCCGCACGCCGCACCTTCGGGCCAAGGCGGCCACTTCACGTGGAGACTGGTCCTTCTTGAAATCCCACAGTACGTGCACTGCCACCGACGGGCAGCAGCCGGTCAGTGCGTGTACATGGCCGGCATCGGCAAACTTCTCATCAATGGTGGCTGCCGCCGCATCCTGAAAAAATTTGCCGAACCGCGTGCCGGTATCGGCGAATCCCCATGAGGGCAGTTCTATTTCAAAACTGTCCAGCCGTTTGCACACTTCATCCGATTTGATGGCCATATAATTCTCCTGAAAATCAAAGCCTTTTGAATAAATCCATACCTGACATCAACCCGCCGGGGATCCTGGCCGGCACCTATTCCGGCCCCAGGGTGGTCATGGTCACCGGCGAACATGGATACTGTCTTAATACTTCCTTGATGTCTGCACCGGAAACCGCTTCCAATTCCGCCAATTCCGCCTCCAGCGGCCGATATTCATGATGATACGTCCAACGGGCGCAGATGGACCGCATTCGCCCCAGCGGCAATTCGCCGTGCAGAACGCCGGCAGTTTCGATTTTGTTTTTGCTGCGGGTTATTTCCGCCTCGGTCACGCCATCCTTGATCACTTTTTTTATTTCCGCCAGCAGTACCTCTTCCACCTGGTCGCGCCGGGCCGGGTCGCACGAAGCATAGGCGAAAAAGCTTCCGGTACGGTCCAGCGGATAAAAGGAAAAATCCGCCTCATCCGCCAATCCCGGTTCCACCAAGGCCCAATACAGCCGCGATCCTTCATGGTCGCCGATCACATCCGCGAGCACGTGCGAAGCATGGCGGTCTTTATCCTGCGAGCTGGGGCCGGGGCACATCAGCGCCATGTAATGCCGTTTGAGTTTGGCATCGACAATGTGGCGCCGGCGCGGCTGCGGCCGCGGCACGGTGTAATCCCGCCGGATGTCCAGATGCTGCCATGACGCGGCGGCCGCCTGCATCAACCCAACCAACTGGTCAAAGTCCACATTGCCGGCCACCGCCAGCACCATATTGCCCGGGCCATAATGAGAATCAAAATACTTGCGCATCTGCGGTTGGGCCAGGGCGGTTATCGATTCACGACTGCCCAGCACACTCTGGCCCAGGGAGTGGCCGGCGAAATAATCCGCCATGATCGCTTCAAAAAGCACGTGGGTGGGGCGGTCTAAATAAAGCGCGATTTCCTCCAGGATCACTTTTTTTTCCATATTGAAGTCTTCCGTCCGCAGGGCTGGACGCATCATATCCGCCAGGAGATCCAATGCCCGGGGCAGAAATTCCGGCAGCACATGCGCCCAGTAACAGGTGACTTCGTTGGAGGTAAAGGCGTTGTTGCTCGCACCCATAGCGTCAAATTCCCGGTTGACATCCGCCGCCGACCGCCGCGGCGTACCCTTAAACATCATGTGCTCGAGAAAATGCGAAACGCCGGCCACCTCCGGCACCTCATCTCTGGCCCCGGTTTTCACCATAAACCCCAACGCAGTGCTCTGCGCCTGGGGATTCACCTCGGCAATCACATCCAGGCCATTGGGCAGAGTAACATGTTTGAAACTGATCATGAATAACTCCGGAACATGCCAAACTAATTTCCTGCGCCAAGCCTGAAGCTCAGGCTGGTACCTTAAGGGCATTTGGGCCAATCGTTACCAGCGTGATCGGACCGAAGGGATTGGCCGCCAGATACCGGTTCAGATCCGCAAGTTCAACGCCTTCGATGAGGGATCGCAATTCGTCCAAAGTTCGCGGCCGGCCGTAGTGATAAAAATCATGAGCCAATGCCCCGGCCCGGGCGGCCGGGCTTTCCCCCCGCATAATGGTGCGGCTTTTCATACCGATGCGAGCTCTTTCCATCTCTTCCGACGTTACGCCCTTGCTCAACCGCTGGATTTCCACCATGAAGGAATCCAGTGTGCGCTGGGCCCGGTCCGGTCCGGTACCGGCGTAACCCAGAATAGCCGCTTGTTCCTTGCTGCTTTGATAACCAGCGTGAACGCTGTAGCACAAGCCCTGCTTTTCGCGTATTTCCGAAAACAGCCTGGCACCCATGCCACCGCTCAATACACCCACCGCCATTTTAATCAGGATGCTCTGCGCATCGGATTCCGGCACCGAATCGATCGCCAGTCCTATTTGCACCTGATTGGTCTGCTGGGTGATGTGCAAGGCTCCGCGCGGTGCCGGCTTTTCGGCCGTCGGATGCCGCGGCGCGTTGTGCCAACCGCCGAAATGTTTTTCCACCAGATCCGTTACCTGCGCAAAATCGCAGTCGCCGGCTACCGTTAAAATAGCCCCCTGCGGCGTGAATCGCGTCTGGAAATCCGCCCGCAGTTGATCCGCCGTCAGCGCCTGCAGGTGCTCGCGCAGACCTACTGTGGGCCGTCCCAGCGGATCCGGAAAGTGCCGGGATTTTAACAGGATGCTTAACTTCTGGGCCGGTTCGTCTTCGATGGCATCCAACTGCTGCATGGCCAAATCCCGGGCCGGGCCAAAGCCCGACTCCGGCAACTGCGGGCGCTGCACAATATCCGCATAAACCGGCAGCACCGCGGCCAGGTTGCGGCCCAGCATACTGGCCCCGAAACGGATGAAAATGGTTTCCGCTCCGGCTCCGCGCTGCACGCCGAGTCCATCGAGATAATCGGAAAGTTCCCGGGAGTTACGTGTGCCCGCTCCGCGCAAAATCCAGTCCGAAAGCACATTGGCGCTGCCCAGAGCCGTTGCCGGATCCAGGGCCGCACCCGCCGGGATCATGAAACTCATCGCCGCCGAGCGAACGTTGGGCACCTTGTCCGCCAACAGTGTCAGCCCATTGGCCAGCCGATGGATGTGCTGGTGCTCCGCCGTTGCCGAATGGCCGGCGGTTTTTGTTTTTCTCTGGGTGGCACACATTCTCCTGGCACTCCTTAATGGTTCCCCGGCCATAGTCTTCCTGCCCGGCCGAATTTTCCGTCCTGCCGGTTCCATGCCGCCATTGCGGCCCGCCCGCCGGCGCAAGAATTCTATGATAACGCAGCCTGGTAAGTTTTGTCTCGCATCTATACCTGCGCTGCCTACGGTGCACCCTGCCCGGCCGAGGCCATGATCCCGGCGATTAATGCGGTGTCTTGACGGCCATTACCTCAATGGTGCCGGTGTATACGTTGTTGAGTGCCGAGCCCAGAATGGTGTAGCGTACGCCATCGGCCAATACGGGTTTGGCGAAGCGGTGCCAATGAAGCAGCGCCGGATTTACCAGCCCTTCCCACACCCGCAACCAGTGTCCACGAATATGGGCGGTGATGCGGACCATCAGTGGAAATGCTCCGGGATGAGAGGTGCTTTCGTGAACGATCACCCCGGTAATCCAGTGCGGCTGGGGAAAGAGTATTTCAGCTCGTGGTGCCACCGCAAAGCTCAAGGCAGTCCAAGCCTCATCCGGGGCTTGCCAGGCCGTTTTCAGATTGTGGGTCTTGCCATCAATGAGAAGCTGCGGATTAATGAGCACCCGGCCATTAAACCCCCAACCCCGCTGGCCGCAGAGCTTGATATGTGCTCCCAGGCGTGCCAATGCGATGTTGGTTCCGGCAGGTCGCGGTGTTTGCGGCAGATTCGGCCAATAGCGGCGCAGCGGCACCGTCGGCGGCCTGCTGTAGGCACTGGGCTTGAGTGCGGGTGCCGCAAGTCGGGCCGAACCCAGGTTGACCGTCCACAGCCGCTGACCGGTCGCAGCGACAAATTTGCTTAACTGACCGGCCCAATCTCCGACGTACAGGCTGGACTTGCCATGAAAAACCAATGCGCCGGCTCCGTGAATATTGGCGTGCCACAGCAGTATGCCCGCTGCGCTGTACACTGCCAATTCTCCCAAATCGGTGGTCACAGCCACGTCCCGACCATCGGAGGTCCAACTCCAGGAAACCACATGGCCGGCCAGGTGAATGCTCCAGAGCACCGAGCCTTTTGGAGAAACCAATGCTACTCCATTAAATAACTCCGGCGAACCCGGACGGAACCTGCCCGGCCAACCGTGCAAATGCCCCACCTGCCGGGAGCCATCAAAAACAAAGCCCTCATTCCGATTGCCCACCAGCAGCCGGCGGCTATCCGGCGACCAGATCGGCGTACGACTTTCCTGGTGATCGAACGGGGCAAATTGATGTTGCCACAAGAGCTTGCCAGTACGTAGCGCACACACCTGCAGCAACGGGGTATAGCGGAGGGCCGAACCCATTTCACGGCTATAAAAAATCGCCACCTTCCGGCCATCCGGGGCAATGGCCACGCGCTGCGCCGGCATCCGGTCCAGGGTGCTCAGGCGGCGGGAGGTATTTTTATGCCAAAGCATTTTCCCGGTGGACGCATCCCACGCGGCCACGCCGATATTGCCGCCGCCAACCAGGACCCTGCCGCGCGGAGAAACCGTAAACGACCAATCCTGTCGCTGAACCCAGTACGCCATGTAATCGCCATTGGGAAAACATTGTACTCCCGGTGCCGCAAACCGCTCCTTGGCCACGCCACCAGCCGAAAACAGTTCCAACTGCGCACTGGCGTTGTTCGTGGTGGAAATTCTTGCTAACACTCCACCGGCCGGGCCACGCCACACATGCGGCACGTACCCCTGGCCGGCATGGCTGCACCAGCGGATCTGGCCTGTGCGGGCATTGATTGCATAGACATTGGTATCCCAGTTTAAAGCTCCGGCGTACACCGTGGCGCCGCCGGCTCCAACAGCCAGGCTGCCAATGCGCGCTGTGGCCGGTCGAATGTAAGATGCGAGCGTGGTGCGCAAGTGGCCGCGACGATCTCCCGGATCATGGCTGATGTCCCGGCGGAATTGCCGAATGGGATTGTAGGTCTGCGGGACTTTCGCCGGTGATGGAGCCGCAGCTTGGGCAGGGGGCAGCATCGTGGCGGCCGGCAGAGGTTTAGATTCCAGCAAATCGGCGAAACCTTGCAGCAGAACAGCATCGCCGACGGTGTTTCCGGCTACGGCCACGATGACTTTCGGCGCATGCCGGGCGGGGCCATACGGACGACCAAAATATGCGATGCCCACATCCCGTGGTTGATAAAAAGGCCAGTTCGTGCCGGCCAAAATCGCATTGGTCGGCCCCGGCAGATTGCCGCTTATCGTCACCGGCAGCAGGCCCAGGCCGCCGACCTGGTACGGCCGAAGCAACGCACCACCGGTAATGATTACGACCTGTCTGGCGGGGGTGGGGCGCTGGGCTTCAAGTCGGGCGGATGGTTCCAGCACAAAGTGAATGCCGGCATGCCGCAGCAGGTTTTCCAGTCCATGGTTGATGGCCTGATTGCCATCCGCGGTAATGATCACGGATGCCGCCGCACGCAATTGTTCCAGCAAAGGGCGGGTGTGCCACGTCAGAAGATGCTTTTGCCGGAGAACAATTTTGAGTTGCGGGCCACGCACCAGAACCGTGGCCTGAACTGATTGCTTCCCCAGCAGGGACAGAGCCTTGACGATCAGAGTATGGGCGTGGTCCGGTACGCGAACCGCCAGGGAAGTTTGTCCGGCGGCATTGGTCTGGCCGAAATGTTTGAGCAGAATTACGCCCCCGGCGCTGCGCACTTCCAACAAAAATGGTACCACTGCTGCAAAGGCGGAACCTCCGGGCTGCGTAACCTGCAGTGCAACAGTCAGGGTTTTGCCGGCTTGCGCCCGGGGTGGAACCGCAAGCGTTAATTGCGGAATGGGTCCGGGCGACAGCGCTAAAACCGTGTTGGCGTATGCGCGAAGGTCTACACTTACCGCCTGGTGGCGAATGGGCAGTCGACGCCGGTTTAGCACGTCATAGACAGTTTTGATGCCGGTCGGCACCTTCACCTGTGCGATCAGCGGCATGACCGTGGCGAACCGCGCCTGAATTTTGGAGTACTCCAATCCCGGAATGGGCGGGCGCTGAGTGTTGACCACGGCCAGGTAGGTAATTTTTCCGCCGGCAAATGGCGTCATCATCACCAGGGGGTTGGTGGCACTGCATCCGGCCGGCACGTATCGCTTTAACGCCCTGGCGAACGCCGGCAGCTTATGCAAGATCATCTGCGGGATCAGATCATAATTGCCATCCGTCTGCCACAGGTTGATGAGCCCACCGAAGCCGAATCCCGGCAGGGAAAAGACCGCCACCCCCAGCCGCCTGGCTCCCGGTACCCACACCTTGCATTCCCGGTCTTCCAGCACCACGCCACCCCGCTGCTGAAATTTCTGCAGTGCCGCGATCTGCCAGGCCCGCAATGGAGCGGTTTGGCCGGTCAGCATAATAGCCTTGAGGCCCTTGAAGGTCCGCAGGTGCCGGAGATATTGGCCAAAAATAGCGCGGGCAGGCCGATGGGCCATCTGGCACAGCAGCACCCCGCTGTAAAACCGCGACCAGATGGAATCGCCGCCACCAAATACGGAATCCATTCCGAAATTCGGACCACCGATGTTCGGGCGGGTAAACTGTTCCAGCACCGCCTGCCGTTTGGTCAGCAACAACCCCACCGGAGAGCGGACGTTTCGGGTTGTCAACAAGCCTTGCACGGTGGCATACCGGCGGAAAAATTCGCGGTAAACCCATGGATCACCCCGATCGGTGTGGGCCGAGATACGCACCAGGTGCGAATCATTCCAGCCGGCCATCGGCGGACTGACCATGCCAATGGCACTGCCCGTAAGCATGCCCAGCGCCTCTTCCGATTCCATACGCTCGCCGGTGCCGGTTTCATTGAACACTTCATAAGTGGAGGCGTTGGGCAGCCATGGCATGGATGTATACGTATCCTCCACCAGCGGCCCGAAGGGAGGGGGAATCTGCTCTGACTGCTGGTAACAATCTGTCGTGGTAACGTAAGGATTCAGCGCCGGCGGCCACGAGGCCAGGTGCAGCCAGAAACCGATATCGGCCATGCGCTGCACGCCGGGCTTGTATTCCGCCAGGGCCTGCCCCCACGCGCGATAGTCCTTTTGCACGCGCCCGGTGATAAAATCAAACCATCTTCCCAGGTGCTTCATGGTGGACGGATTCCACCGGCCCGCGGCCAGTGCCTGAATTTCCCGCGGTGTCGGAATTTTTCCTCCGCCAAGCACAAACCGGTGTGGATAGGTGTGAATCAAAAAGTTGGTAACGTTGTAGTCCAGCCCCAGAAAATTTGGAAATCGCCCCAGCGATTGGGCCATCAGGCCGATGGCCTGCTGATCGCGGGCCAGCATCGCCGGCGTGCGAAAAACCGGATAGGCTTCCCAGATATTATGCACGATCGGCATGAACCCCAGGCCATCTTTCACCCCGCGGTCGAGTACCTCCTGCCATTGATTGGGCTGCCAGCCAAACTCGGGCGCAGGCAAGTTGGGATCGGCATTGAGCAATCCGCTATAGCCCGGCATAACGGTCGCATGCAGCGCAAAGTCATAATGCCGCATGCGCACCAGAGCATTGATTCCACACCAGGCCAGAATTTCACTGCGCAGCAGGGGATGGTAGCCCCATTGATTGCTGAAAAACCCGGAATCCCAGGTGTCCGTCCGTAATGTGCGCGTGAGCGGCACCTGTGAAATCAGGTCGAACCGGCAGTCATAGCGGCGTAAAGTGCCGGCTTTCACCAGCAACTCATAGCGACCCGGTCCCAAGAGTCGCGTACCGGCCCGCCCCAGTATTACGTGCAATACCGCCGGTTGGTGCCAGCGCGCGGAAAAAGGCAACGCCGCCGAGGCCACCGCCGCGTGCCGCCGCCGAGCATAAATCCACATGTTAACCAGGCCGGTTTGTGGCCGATGCACACGCACGATAATTTCGAAGTTGACGGCTTCTCCCGCCAGCCAGTTATGACGGTTCATGGTGGTCAGTGCGGTGACACTGCCCGCTGCGTTCGAGGTCATCGGCATAGTAAGAGTTACGGCCAGGGGGGCGGTGGCCTGGGGTTGATTGGTAAGGCGAATCTGCGCCAGTCCGGCTCCCTTCATGGACGCCGGTATGTGGATGTTGACATGGTGATTGTCCGCCGCAATTTTTAAGGCCTGCCACGGGCCGCCCAAGAGCATGGACCGTGCAAACGCGTATACCTTCAGCGGCGTTGGTTTGAGGCGGTAGTAATGGGAAGAATACTGCAGCCGCACCCGCAGTCGCAGCCTCTGCCCCGCCGTGATCGGTGTTCCACGGCAGCTTGCGGCCATCGCGCGAAAGCGCTGGCCATTGGCCAGCAACAGTTTTTCGTTCACTGAAAACTTGCGAAAAATAGTCAACCCCGGGCCGCCCGGCACATACAGTGTACCGTCAGCGGCGGCATAACCGCCGTTCCAGGGCGAGTTCAGCGAGAGCGCAGGAATTGGGGGATAGGTTTTGCGGACCCGGCCATGAAAATCAATTTGCATCAGGTTGTGCCGGCCGCGGGCGCTGACCACCAAAAAACTCGCCCGGCTTTGCATTTGCAGCCGGTAACCGACCAGCCGGCGAATGTATCGTCCGTCTGCGGCGCTGAAAATTTCAATACCGAATTTATCCTGTACTGCGATCCGCGTGGCCGTAGCATTAAAGGCCATCAGCCCAGGGTTCGTCATGGCGCCGTCCTGCCTGCCCCACCCGCGTCCAATGGTGCGCACCAGCGTTCCATTCGGTCGAAACACCAGCACCTTGGCACCCTCTGCGGCGGCCAATTTAAAATAGGTATCGATAGTCCGTTGCCAGCGTTGGACCTGGCTGTTGCTTAAAAAATCACGCAAAGCCCATGTGGCCGAAACGTACACATCGCCACCAGGTGCCACGAGCATTCCGCCCGGGGTTACATCGCGCCCGTACCCTTTGCCGCCCAGCCAAAACATTTCCAGCACCGGCCACGTCTTGCCGAACTGTCCCACCACCCGGCCATGAATGGAATAAATCACCGGCCGGTGTCCGCGATGAGGAAATGACACTGCTGCCAGAATGTGATGGTGCGGCAACCAGGCAATCGCCGTAACGTTGGACAGCGGGTGAAAATCACTAAGACGAACCCCCGCAGCGGTATACACCAGAATGTGCGAATGTTGCCGCGTCCGTTGCAAAACTGCAATGTCGCCATCGCGGTCGTTGACGATCACGGCGGCGGCGGTAAATGTTTTTGGAGGAATTATTGCGGTCTGTGAAAATGCGCCCCGGAGAGTGTGCGTCATCAGCACGATCAATACTATCGCCGACGACGACAGCATTCTTTTCAGCATTGGAATTTCCTTGTGCCACTGGTCTTTTCAGACAACAGTCACGCCTGTAAATCATTGTAATCACTTGGATTGAGTGTGCAACAGGCCCTGCATGTCCAGGCTCCATTTAAGACTTCACTTGGACGTACAGGTTGCGAACAAAGGGACATCCATTGATCAAATACCGTCTAGAGCGGTTCTCAAAAGTCTTGTCGCAGGTGTGGTATATATTTGTACATAAGGAACAACACATCACCTTAAAACATGCGACATTATTGATGAGAACTTCTCTAACGGTGCATTGCCCCCCTGAACCTGATGGAAATATTGGACCGGCAGACTAACAGATCTCCCCGGTATCGTCTGAGTTGCTGATATTGCTGGAGCGCAAAAACGCGCAACGAAACTGACTGCCGCCGAAGGCCTTGCGTAGACTCCGGTGGCATCAAGTGGGTGGGGCCAGACGCGGCCTGCACGTGGAGCCCGCAGGGGTATCCTGCACTTCCACCCCCAACGCGGACAAGTCCCTGCGCAGGGTATCGCTGGCTGCGAAATCCTTGCTTTGGCGGGCTTGAAGGCGTTGGTGCATCAGGGCGTCCACCTGTTTCTGAACGGCCGCGGGCAGTGCACGCAGTGGTGCGAAAATAACGCCCAATACGTGGTCCACCCGGCGCAGCGCCGCTAGACCGGACCGCGCCGCGGGGTAGTCCAATCGGCCTTTTTTGGGCCGCGGATTGGCCCATGTAAATAGAGCAGCCAGGGCGGCGGAGATGTTCAGGTCGTCATCCATGGCCCTGGAAAATTCGTCGATCATGGCCGCTTCGTCCGGGGCCAACGGCACTTCATGAGTGGCGCGCTGAGCCGGATCACCCATGGCAGGGGTGTCGCCATCGCCGGCGGCTTCATCCACAGCGGCAACGGTTCGCGTGAGCTTATCGGCCAGATCACGCAGAGAGGCAATGGCCACGGCGGCTTCATGCAGGCTTTGCAGGGTAAAATTCGTGGATTCCCGATATCGCGTGCAAATCAGGGCGTAGCGGATCACCAGCGGGTCGTAGCCTTTGCCGGTCAGATCGCCAATGGTGAAAAAGTTGCCCTTGGATTTGGACATTTTTTCTCCATTGACCATGAGATGCCGCGTATGCATCCAAAATCGGGCAAACTCCTTGCCGGTGGCTCCTTCCGACTGGGCAATTTCACATTCATGATGCGGGAATATATTGTCTTCGCCGCCGGTATGAATATCCAGAGATTCGCCAAGAAAGTGCATGGCCATGGCACTGCATTCAATGTGCCAGCCGGGGTATCCTTCACCCCACGGAGAATTCCAGCGCATCAGGTGGGCGCGGTCCGGCTTCCAGAGGAAGAAATCGGCCGGGTGGCGTTTAGCGGCCTGGCTGTTGGTTCGTCCGCCGGCACCATGGGCAAGGCGCTCTAAATCATTGCCGGATAATTTTCCGTAAGCTCCAAAACTGCCCACGTCATAATACACCACACCATCGGTGGCGACGTAAGCGTGGCCGTTGGCCAGCAGCCGCTGGATCAGGCTGATAAAATCGGCAATATGCCGGGTGGGCCGCGGCATGACGGCTTCGCGAGCGGTGGCGTCGGCGGCCCGGTCGTAATCAGCGGCCACGGCCAACCCCAATGCCCGGGCGTCGGCCAGAAATACCTCGGCAAAAAAATCCGCCACCTGCAAGGGATCATTGGGATCGGCCACCAGAGCCCGGCCGGATTTTTTAGTCACTTTCATTTTTTCCACGGCCAGTTGCAGTTTATCCTGGCCGGCACCGTCGGCGACGGCATCGTCGGTCATGTGGCCGACATCCGTCATGTTCATCACCTGCTGGACGCGAGCGTGGCGAAATTCCAGGTATCGTCGCAGGACATCGGCAAACAGAAACGCGCGGAAGTTGCCGATGTGGGCATAATCGTACACGGTGGGACCGCAGGAATACATGCGGATAACAGCCCCACGCAGTGGATCCGCGGAATCCGGCCCCGGAGTCCGCGGGATAAATTCCGCCAGACTGTGGCTGAGCGTGTTATAAAACATCGTGGGCACGGGCGGTCTGACTCCGGCAGGTAACGTCGGCTGGTGATGGCAACAAGTCAAAGCTTATTGCGCAGCGGGAGTTGGCGGCTTGGTTGTGGAAGCTTTGGCGGGCTTCTTCCGGGCTGCTTTATTGCGGGCCGCCTGGGCCAACGCAGCCGCGCGCATGGCCGCATATTGCTGCTGCAGAATGGGATTATCAATTTTAATCTTGGCGGCCTGCCATAGACGGGCAATTTCGCGCTGGCCCCATTGGTTTTCCAGCAACTGACTGAGTTTTTTGACGATGATGGGCTGCACCTTTTTCATGGGCACCTTCTGGGCGGGGATTTTTTCCAGCAGCCACAGCAGGTGAAATTCGCCGTTGATCGGGATGGACGGCGAAAGAACGCCGGGGGTCAGGCGCTCCGCAGTATGCAGCAGAACTTTGGGCAGGGTGGGGTCATCCAGCGGAATCAATACCACCCCGCCGTTTTGCGCTGTTTGCTGATTCAAGCTCATGGCCCGGGCCACTTGTTCCGGGTTTTTGTGGTTTTTCATAATCAGGTGGCGCGCGGTAACCGCATCGCTCAGGCTGCCAACCACAATATCCACCACTTTAACCTTCGGGCCAAAGTTGATGTTATAGGCTTCACGAATTTGCTTCTTGGTCACATGGATGTGCCCCTTGGCCAAGGCTTTGATATAAGCATTGCGCCAAAGCTCCAGGCGGAATTGCGGCACCGTCGTTCCTCTCGCCGCCAACACCCTGGCCAGGGCCGCATGGCGTTGGCCCTGGGGAACATGCTCTGCGGAAAAGCTTTGCAGGATTTTTTCCTCCTGGGCATCCACCGCGCTTTTTCCGACGTGAATGCCTTCCTTGGCGCAAGCCTGCTGCAGCAAAGTCACCTGCACCCATTCATTAAACAGGCTCATACCGTAAAGCTGGGTCAGCGTGTTCTTAAAGGCCAGCGAACTTAGTTTTTGGCCATTGATTTGCGCCAGCACCGGCTCCTGTGGGCCTGCCAGTTTTGGCAAAAGCGAAATGTGCATGGTCTTGCCCGCGGCGGCACCGGCGGCTGGGCCAACGCCCATGCACGCCATGCCAAGGCCCACCAGGGCCACGCCGGCGGCGAGAAAAACAGGGGGTCGCCAAGTCACACCGACGCCATCCGCACGCGGAGAGAAAAGTTTGGTTTTCAATCGAAACTCCTGTTAAAAGCTGCCAATCGCATGACTGACCATGGGCCGATGCCGGCCTCCCGCAAGGCCCCGGACAGTCCATTTTATAATATCCTAATATCATCCAGCCGGTTTGGCCAGCCATGGCTACGCTGCTGTGCGGAAACGACTGTACAGCTTCACGGGCAGTACTGGAACAATGCGGTGCCTGTTCCTGAACCTGCGGCACTGGGCCTGCTTAGCGTGGCAGGCTTGAGCCTGCTTCTCCTTGGCCGAAAGCGACGATCGGTTGAATGCCTGCGCATGGCGGGTGCGTCTGGAACACATTACGTCCTGTTGGCCCGGGCGTATTGGCGCGGTGTCTGGCCGCAGACGCGATGAAAAACATTGTGAAACTGGCTTAACGAACCGAAGCCAGAATCCATCGCCACGGTCAACACCTTGACTTTACTGGTGGCCAGCATCCGTCGCGCATGGGTTACCCGCTGATCGTTGACGTAGTTCATAATGCTCATGCCGCAGGAACGTCTGAAAAGCTCCATCGCATAAGAGGCGGCGCATCCGGCAGCCTGGGCAACGTCCTTGACGGTTATTTCTTCCTGATAATGCTCGGCGATAAAGCGCAGCATCCGCGTGAGCCGCTCGGGCTGATCCGCCGCTTCCAGGACTTCGGCGGCGTGCGCCACCTTGAGTGACAGCCGCCGCAGCCGTGCGTGGACTTCCAGAAGCACAACTTCCTTGACATGCGTTGTGGTGCCGGCTTTAAGGTCATTGGTCCAGCGCTGCATCAGATCAAGATCGTAGAGTGTTCGCGCATTGTCGGGTTCGAAGAACAATTCGCCATGCAGCAGGCGATGGATGAACTCCTGCGGCAAAGGCCAGGAAAGAAATGCGGGCAACGGAATACTGATGGCCAAGATCCGGCCATGCTCCCAACGTGGAATCCGATGGGAAAAACCCGCCCAAAATACCAACAGCTTGCCCTTGGGCACTTCGACGGAGCGGCCGGCAAAAGTCAGACTCATGCGGCCGCGTTCCAGAAAATTGAGTTCAATTTCGTTATGACGGTGGAAATAAACCAGCGGACTGTCCGGCCGCTGCCAAGGGGATGCCAGCAGTCCGTGGGTTTGAAAATCGGAATTTCTCTGCATCATGCAGCGTAGATTATAGGATAAAAATTAATAGTTAGCAAGAAGAATTCTTGAATTGCATGTTATAAAATGAAACTCCAGATACACAATCGGTCGCCTGAAGTTTGTGACCGCAGGCGGTCGGACGGTCGGATCGGCTTGTGGCCGGATCGGCTGGAATCGCATGCAGATGCGAATCTGCAGCGTCTGCACTGGCGCGCCGGGGAAGTCCTCGCGGTGATGTTGGTGAGAGTAACGAGGGCCAATAAAGGAGAACGCCATGAGTTGGCAAGAATCAAACCCCATTGCACGTAACAAAATCGTCCTTGCGGCGGCAGTCGCCGCACTCGCCGTGGCCGGGCTGGGCCATGCGGCCAGTGCTAACGAGGTCATCAGCCTCCAGTTTCCCAACGGCGGCGTCCCGCTTTACAATTGGTACAGCAATAACTACACGGGGCAAAACCTCAGCGCCGGTGCCGTTTCCGCGACCTACTGGAATGCCGACAGTACGGGCGGGAACACCGTTGGCTTTCCGACGAGCATTTCTGGACCGCCCATGGCCCAAGGCAGTAACGGCTCTAACAGCTATATGCTCGATTCGACCGGTGCGAACACCAGTGTGAGCTACACTGGAATAACAGACGGGAACTTTTCTGGCGGCGGTAGTGCGTTCGCCAGCGGAACGGGTGATTATTACCTGTTTCAAACGGGATCGCTGGTCGGCTATAACAGCACTTCCGACATTAACTCGTATACGCTTAGCGGCTTGAACAACTCCGACAGCTATAAACTGTACGTGTATGTGGCCACGCTTTTTGCGAACCACGAGGCGCAAATAACCGTTGGCACTACCAGTTATTACATCGAAACGTCGACCTCGCTTTCCTCTTACGTGCAGAGCACTTCCACCAGTTCGGGATCACCTGCGACCGGTAACTACGTGGAGTTCACGGGTCTCACACCGACCTCGGGTGGCATTACGTTCACCGCGGCGGAGGCTGATTCCGGCGGAGGTCTTTTGCTGCCGGGAATCCAACTGGTGGACACCGGAACGGCCAACATTCCCGAGCCAGCGACGTTGGGATTGATGGCCGCGGCGGGCACCGGCATTCTGCTCTGCAAGCGGCGGACTGCGACAAAAGCCTGAGGCGACTTGATGTGCCACCGGCTGTGGGCATCGTGTCTACAGCCGGTGTGCCTGATCAACCCAAAGGAGACCACCATGAAAAGGCATGGTTTTATCTCTGTAGGGGCCTTATGTCAAGCGTCCGAAAATGGCATTATGGAGGTCTCATATCTACAGTCCTTGTCAGAATCTTATTTTCCGTCCGGGTCCGTCCGCCGAGGCGGGCAGGCCGCG
>JAJZCR010000021.1 GCA_021851715.1 Planctomycetota bacterium | reverse complement strand
GGTAAACAATGTTGTCTAAACAACTCTATGGATTTCTGATGGCGTGCGCCGGTTCACCTCGGGAGGGTCCGGAAAGATGTTTCGGACGTTTCGATGTTTCGGAATACACGCTTTTATTGGGCTATCACGGATTTTTTCCGTAACATTGCGTAACATCCCGAAACATCTATCCCATCGGAGCACGAATGGGATAAAGACCGCGACACCTCAGACCGTCAGCCGCTGGAGGATACTGCGCTCACCTGGGTGATCCGGTACATGTGTCGCCGCGAGGCCGAGTCGCGGCCAATCTCTGTTATTTCTATTCCTGCTCTCCGCAGATTGGGGCGGACGCGCTCGATAGCGCCGGACAGCCCACGCGCTGCTTTTGGCCATGTTTTCGCGCTCGTCATTTTTTCCCCGGCTAGCCGGCCCAGGATCTCCAGCAGTTCGGTGTAGCTGCCTTCCCATGTGACGTGCTGTGTCATCAGCGCCATGATCGAGTCACCGACCGGCGATGCCTCGATCGCGGTACTGTTCGCGCCGCTGATATTCCGACGGTACGCCGCAAGAAATGTCCCGGCAGTCCAGCCGAACGCTGTTTCGCCGGCGGTGATCCACTGGGCCGCATCAACCCGCGCGTTGTGAAAAATAAAAATGTCCAACTACAAGGAACAACGCCCCGAAGACTTGTCGCCACCACAGCTATACAGAAGCGTATAATTAAAGGGACATATGCTCACAGAAAAGGCTGGAGATAGGCGCTGATGGTTTCCGGCTTGGATTGCATATTGCGGAACACGCGCGTCAGGGTCCGAGCCAATTCGTCCACGGTTAGAAAGGACCGGTTATGAGTTCCATTTTTACGTGTATGTTGCCATAGCCGTTCAGTGGGATTGAATTGCGGGGAATAGGGCGGCAGGGGTTTGACCTCTAACCAGGTGCGGTTCTGGCGGAACCATGCCCAGACATCCTTATCTTTATGGTAGGAGGCGTTATCCTGAACCAGAATGGCACCCTGCCGTCGATAACGCGGGGCGATTTGCCGTTGCAGGAAATCCAGATAGGCCTGGGCATTAAACACTTGGTCTCGCTGATAAAGAAAGCGGCGGCGTTGCAATTCAACAGCGCCCAGAATCTTCACGCTTTTTCGCTCCCCGGTAACCGGCACCTCGGGCGGGTGTCCAACACGGCTCCAAGTTGCATGAATGGTGGAATCCTGTCGAAAGCTGGCCTCATCGGTCAAAATCAACGCCCGACCTTCGCGCCGGGCTTTTTTTTAGGCAGGGATAATCATAGCGCTGCCAACGATTCTGCTGCGCGGGATCCCCTCGCACCAACACCCGTCGAGGACGCTGCACTGAAAAATTCATCCGCTGTAAAAGATGGCGGACATGTCCGGGGTGATAGTGAACACTAAATTCCTCCTCAATGACGCGCGCTATCCGCGGCGATGTCCAGACCCCACAATCAAATCCGTAGGCCACCGGACCGCTCTCGATGATGTCCGCCAACGCCTGTTGCTGCGTGTGCGATAGTTCGACCGGTCGCCCGCTGCGATGGCCCTCCAACAGGCCCGGCACGCCATGCTCCTGAAAATGGGCCAACCACAAAGATACCTTAGAACGCGGCGATTCGAGAATGCGGGCTATCTCTCCGCTGGTACGCCCCCGCGAATTCAGAATAACCGCATGCAGCCGCCGAGCCACGCGATAGGCTCCATCCTGTTCCGCCGCCTTACGCAACCGAATCAAGCGCTGACGCTTTTTCTCGTCCAACCGAATCAAGCGAGGAACCATGGCACACTCCTTTGCGCAAACCTACGCGACAAAGTATACCACCATCCTCTAATAATGTCCCTTTAATTATACGCTTCTGTATATCTATTAAGTTCCAGGACTATATCGTCATCCTTAAGTAAACCGTATTGGGGTTAGCATCGCACCCAGTTTTTGGGGAGTATTACAGCCTGCTTATATTTCACGAATCAACGGCGGCACCGCCACGCCGCCCGTCGGTGCCGCCTCGGCTGTCAGGACGTAGCGCCGCCCCTGAAAGTGAATGCCCGCAATCTTCACGTGGCCAACGCTGGCCGGCACACAAGAATGGGCCGTCATCGCCGACCCCATATTTTCCAGGCCGGCCACACCGTAAAGAATCAGGGATAAAAAGCTGCCCGCTCCGGTTACCACCACGCCGCCGCCGTAATTGGATTCCCGCGGAATTTCAAATGGACCCACCACATTGCGTTCCGAGAGGCGCAGAAACCGCTCCACTCCGGCCACGTCACCAGCACGCGAAAGCGCCGCAGCGTATACGTATGGGCTATGGGTAAGATACAGGCCGGTTTCGCGCTCACGATCCGCGTAGTAATAGACATTGCGGCGAATTTCCGCGGGATCAGCGCTGACGCACAATGGAAAAAATAAATGTCCAACATCCGCCTGCTTGATCGGGTGGCCGTTATAGCCGGCGTATTCGCGGTAAATTCTCCGCTCCCGGTCCAGCGGAAGATATAGACCTGCGGCAATGGCTTGCCAGTTGCGCCGCTCCTGATCGGTTATCGTCTCATCGGCAAGGCCAGCGGCGGTACGCAGCACCCACGCGGCATAGGCATTGGTCATCACGGAATCATTGATCGGTGTGCCCACATGATGGTCCAGGACGTGCTCATCCGAGGGGATCACATGGTTCAGGTGAAACTGCCCCGGCTGTTGCGTATCGGCCGCGGCGCGCGACGCCCAATTCCGTGCCACCTCGCGTAGCAGATTCCGGCCATGCGCGGCCATAAATTCCCCGTCCCCCGCGCAGTGCGCATACCACCATGCGCAGTAGGCAATGTTGCTGGAAACGTGGCGTTCTGCCTCGAAGACGCCGGCGAACGGGCGCCCGGTCTTTTTGCTCTGCCAAGCGAAGCGGGCACCGGCTTCGCCATGCTCACGGGCATTTTTCGCTGCCGCCCCCAATGTGTCCGAGCGATACAGCAGCATATTGCGTGCCAGTTCTGGATGAAACACCAACAGGGGCGGAAACATGTAGAATTCCGTATCCCAAAAAACCGATCCACCCCAGGAGCCGGCACTGGAAAGCCCGGTGGCGCATCCGCCCCAGATCACATCCTGCCGGTAGCCACACAACAGATAAAACAGCGAACTCACAAACCGGCGTTCCAGAAATGGATCGCCTATTTCCACATCAAATCCGCTCCACAACTGGTCCATCGCCAGACTATGCTCCTGTTCCAAAGCGGTATATCCAGTGCGTGCAGCTTGCCCGACGATTTCTCGCGCCGCCGGCAGCGGATCGCTGCCGATGCAGGTGGCGACAATGCCCCGCAGTTCACAGCGCGAGCCCTGCTGGAAGTTCAATGAGAAGCTGCGGCCAACGGCCGTCGCATGATCCAGATTCCGGCACGCCGGGCTGGTTCCGCAGCCGGTGCCAGCCAGGTCCAACCACATTACTTGGGCGGCTTTGGCCCCCACGTCGCCGAAATCAAGAGTCCATCCGACATTTTCGCTCCCAGCATCATCGGCCCGCCGAATGTCCGCCGGTTGAATCGGACAGCCCATGGTGTCCAAGCGTGGGGATATTTCCACGGACACATCTTTGAGCGCGGTGATACTCACATGATAGGAGGCGATATGTTTTCGCGCCCGATGGCAAAACGTGACGGCGGTAACACGTAGCGCACCCTCGGCATCGGTATACGTCGTGCGCAGCACCCCATGGCGCAAATCCAATACCCGGCGAAAATTGACCCAAGAGGGCCGCACCGGCCGACCGTCGATCCGCAGGCCTACGTTGAGCCAGTGCGGCACTTGCACGAAGGTCTCGTCCGGTCCCACATAAAACGCGGCCACGGTCGCCCCCCAGGGATTCCCGGTGGCCCCGTGCCCGTCAATGGGTATATTTCCACCGATAAAGCCATTACCGAGAAATGGCGCTGCCTCCGGCGGCGACCATACAGCCGTATCGTACGTCCATTGATCCATTCGTCTCGTCCTTTAATCTGAAAGGTATTGCGTCCGCCATACGCTGGTGCGATAGGGCGGGCTGTTTATGGTCAACCGATCGATGGGCGCGGCCTCTCGTCGGCCGGTCCATAGATCGGTAATGTGCGCTTTTCCCGGAAGTACAATGCTTTTCTCGCCTCCCGTCGCGGTATGCAGACACAGCAGAGAACGATTGGCATAAATCACGTCATTGCTGGAGCACCAGATGTGCCCGCCGGCATAGGTGACCAGGTTACGTAACAAATCCGGGCCGAAATTAAGCATGGAAAGATACACGCTCCGCCAGTCCTCGTGGCAGCGCCAGGCAACCCCCGGTTCTCCGCCGTCGCGCAGATGGCCGACAATGTTGGCCTTGGGATCATCCACGAAAAAAACCGGGCCGACGGACCCTTCCGTACCGAAATTCAGACCCGCGCCACCCTGGGTCAACGGATGACCTTGATCCCGCATTTGCACGTGAATGTTCCGACGCGTGCGTTTCCACCCCAGCCTCATCCCGATCAAGTCCGCGTTAAGCGCCGGGTTAATATTGGTCTCATCCATTACACCCGCCGCAAAGGTCCAGCAAAATACGCGATTATCGCGTTGCCACCGCCGGATGCCGGCGGCGGCCTTGGAGGAAACGCGGGCGCAATTCACAAATATCAGCAGTTTATACTGATCGCCCGGAAATTCCGGATGATTCAGATCGTGGAGTTCATAAAAGTCCAATGGTACCCCGGCCAGACCCCATTGCCTCGTGGCTAGATCCAGCAGCAGCCCATGGGCGGATTCCATTTCAAACCGTAGCAGCGAACCGTTCATCGCCGATTGATAAAACGGCGTCTCTTCCGAACACACAAACGCAACTTCCGCAATCGAGCTTCTATCCCAGGTCATCGACGCCTTGCCAATATCCGATAGCTTTCGCAGCGCCGACACAATCGCCGGCAATTGATAATTATGGCTGGCAATGTCAAACCACCAGTAGGCGCTGCCCGTAATGAGATTATGAATATGCTCGCGTTGAATACGGGCTACTTCCTCCTCGTCATCGCGGCCGCAATAGCCCAGATCCCAACGCCAAATACGGTCCGGAATGGCCGGCTCCCCAGTCATGGCCGGAATCGTGGCTGGATCAACCGCTTTCCACGCCTCCCGCTGCGCCGGGGTCAAACATGCGACCGTTTTCAGGTCTACTTCCGTGTAGTGCAGCTTTTGGTGCAGGTTCAAACTCTGGGGCAGCCCCAGATAGCCCGAAGGCCCGCCTGGGTAGCGGTTGTCGTAGCTGGTAATATCGGAAACAAAATCCACCCATGGGCTCTCGTTGAGCATTTGAATCAAACTATGCCCATATTCCTGAATGTAGGAATAGACGCCCGTTTCCCACCACAAATAGCTGTGAAACCCACCGCAGATAATGGGCGAGCCAGCCGCCTCTTTCGCGCTCCGGCAGATAGCGATCAGGGCGTTGGCCAGCGTTTCATTGAGGAAACGGTAATAATCAATCGCCGGCCGCTCCAACCGGGGATCACGCAGCGTATATGGCCCCCAGATGTGGCTGCCTAAGCGCATCATGCCTGTCGGCGGCGTGGCGGTAGCAAAATCCACGTCCGGGTCATTCCAGGCTCTTTTCAAAAGACTCGAATCGTCGTGATACATGCGGCGCAACCAATCCCGCATTTCCCGCTGATAAACGGGATGGTAGTGACCGCGGCTGGTTTCATGCGTATCAAAAATCAACCACTCTTCGGTGGCGCCGGCATTGAGCATGAATCCAATAACGCGCGGAGCCCAGTGCGTGCTTTCCAACCATTTAACAAAATCCCGGACCAGCCGGCACACTTCCTGGCACCATACGGACGAGGCGATATTGGACACTGCAATGCGCTGGGGCTCATTCGGCGTTACCGGTGGATTATGTACCTCTTCGGGGTAGGCCCGGCGAAACCAGTCGGCCAAAAGGCCCAGCCGCACGCGAATGAGCCAGCGAGTGCTCCCGGAGTGCGTTTCAAAAAATTCCAGTTTCTTTTCCGCATACGACCAGTCATAGGAGCCCGGACCTTTCCAGCAATGGATGCCGATTTCAATCCAGATCATCATGATTTCCACGCCACCGGCCACGAAATCACGTACCACCTGCGGATCGTCAAAGGCGCAACTGGTAGCGGTCATGCCGTGAATCGGCTGGCCATCCACCACAATTGCAGGAACGCCCCCGCATAACTTAATTTTTGTATTGGCAAATTTTGACATCTTTATGAACCATAAATCTCAATTTCCCTCAGGGTAATCCAGTGCGGGCCAGACTGTCCGCCCGCTTGGCCTATTATTTCACTGGCGCCGCCGCCCCAACTCGCATCATGAACCAGCAATCGGATGCGGTCGGCGGTCACCGGGGAAAAATGACTGGGGAAGATGCAATGATCATCAAAAAAGCTGTCCACCGTAGTGCGCACGTTGGGCGTATATACGCCAAAGGTCTTGGTGGGCTTGTTGATATGGTCGAGGGTGATCCACCGGCCCTGATGGTGATACTGCAATTCGTAGTTCAACAACGTGCCCTGACCCTGCCAGGGCACACAAGCAAAGACCACCACCCGACTGATGGGGGTTGGCTTGGGCAACCGCATTTCAATCCAGCAAGGCCAAGATACCGGGGTAAAATTCCACGGTGTAACCTTGCCCTGGGCGTAATACCAGTTTTCCAGAACGCCATTGTGGAGTTTGGAAATGTCATTGTCGGATTCCTTCGTTTTTTGCGGTGCCGCCGGAGAGGTGGCCGCAGTTACGCCCGGCTGCAATGCCAAATTTGGCCCCCAATTGGTCGGAACCACTGCGATCTGCTGCCCACGGGCCAACCGCACATACACCGGCAGTTCGGGCACCGGCAATGTGGCCACGCCACCACGCACCGCCAGCTTACTCTCCACTCCCTGGGACGACACCAGGCTCAACGTCCGCCCGCCGCGGACGTGCAGTAACACCTGGCCGTTATGTACGCCGGCGCTTTGAAAAATGGCGACACGCTTATTCGGCCCGGTGAAAAGACTTCCCACGTACAGGTTATTTCCGGGTTGGCCGAAATCATAGGGTTGGGCAAAATTGGTGCCGTATACCTCCTCCGACCATACGCGCATCAGCGAGGCTGCCGGGTTCAAACTGCCGTCGCCATTTTCAAACCAGCTTGGAAAATCCCAAAAGCCATGGCTTTTATCGTAAAAGTAACAGTTACGCTCCTTGGGTATGCCAAACTGCTCGTAGAGAGACATCTGAATCATGGTCCAGCGGCCTTGCAGCCGCGGCTGATAAGAACCGTACACCGGGCAAAAATAGCCCTGCTCCGTCTGCCATTTGGGTTTTTGGGCCACGCCGTATTTGGCCAGCAGCTTATTGAGGTTCACCAGCGCTTCGCGGCCCATGGATAAGTCGCCATTGATCGCGTTGTAGATGTGCATGGAAAATGCATCGATATATTTTCCACCACCCGCTTTGAGAAAATCTTCAATCCAGCCGAGCATATTACCGGCGGGGGTAATGGTTACCGTTCCCGGCCCGAGCACGGTCAAATTGGGATCCACACTCTTGATGGCTTCATAAAACGGTTTCATTTCGTTGACGGCAAAGGCCGCTCCGGTACTGCCGCCGTTCGGCTCGTTGCGTGGTTCCCAGCACTGCACGCGTTTTTTGAAATGCTCGACGATTTGTTTAACCCCGGCACTGTCCTTGGTGCCGTTGGAAAATGAAATCTCCAACACCCGATGCCGTAATGGATCATACGGCATATAAAACTTTTCCAGCAATTGAATGGGGGGTTCCAGTGATTTAATCGACATTTCCGGCTTGGTGCAATCGGGTACACTTTCGCGTTCCGGCCCGATACCCGTCACGCCATGCATAGGCTCGTCGGTAATGCTGCCGGAATCAAAACCCTTGGGCGGCTGCGGGGCGAAGCCCGGCGTTTTACGGAAGATGACAAACGTGGTTCCGCCCACGATATCTCCCCACTGCTGGGTTGCTTTGGATCCGAAAATATAGAGCTTGTACCAGCCCGGCTGTGCGACCTTAACTGTGATGTTGGCACCGGCGGGGCCATGGTCCACTAATTCACCAAAATAATCACGGACTTCGTAGGTTTTTGCCGCGAGACCAAGCTTAAAATTCACCTTCTGCCCGAGATAAAAAATATTGTTGCGGAGACCGGAATCGGGCCGCACCAAATTCGGCGGCAACTTCCAGCTCCAACCGTGCATACGCTTTGGCGCGGGATGCGGCAGCAGTGTCAACCCGACCGGGGCGTGTCCCTCCGCCGCGACCGGCGTTGGGTCGGCCCAAACCCGTCCGGTTGGCCCCACTACCGCTCGGACTATGGATGCTCCCGCCACTATGCCCATCGCGCTAAGCACTTCGCGGCGCGACGTTTTGACCGCGGCCGCTGATTTATGACACTCGATTACATCGGACATGATCTATTCCTTTCTAAACTAAAACATGAGATGGGGTACCAGCCAGACCGACGCCCGGCGTGGCCCGGCTAATTTATCGCCTGACGTTGGGGTGATGCGGCCCGTAAATGTCAATCTGCCGCAGCATCAGATGCGGATGATTCGGTACAAAATGTGTTATTTGCGCCGCCGTCTTATCCGGCATAAAGCCCCAGGTGGTGCGCAAAATGACCAACCGCAGCCGCTGGGCGGTAATGGGAGAAAAATGGCTCATTGAAAAATTCTGATCCAAATACCAGCCATCCACTTTGGTGGCCCCGGTATGCACAGGCGTGCTGCGGGGGCACGGCGTACGCATTTTCTTTATGGTGATCCAATGGTGGTCGTGGCGGTATTGCAGGTTGTAATCCAGCAATGCACAGTAGGGATTATCCGCATGGACAGAATAAACCAGCACCCGATTGATGGTGCGGGGTTGGGTTAACGTAATGGAAAATGTCTGCGGAATTGAAGGCAGCGATCCGGTAAAGAATTTGCCAGTGGTGGGATCACCGGGATAGATACTGCCGAAGACTCCATTGGTCAGGGTGGAAAATAGCCCATTATTCTTCGCCGAATAGGCCAGTTTGGCACCGGCGGCATCATTGGCACCAAAATCAAACCGGGGAAAATTGGCTTTTTGATGTTTGTGCAGGCGAAGGTAGATGGGCATGGTGGAAGTTCGCAATATGACCAGCCCATGATGCACGGCAATGGTTTGTCGGTTGCCGAAGGCATCAACCACGGTCACCGGTCCTGCCCCGGCAATACGAACCTTGACAGGAATCGCCGTGGTCGCCCCCAGATTGCGCAAGATAATCGTTTGTCCGTGCTTGCCGTGGTAGCGCAGCCCCAGCAACAGGCGCCGTCCGGAAGGTCCGAAGTCAATGCTGCCGGTGTATTTGCGTCCCTGAATCATCGCCTGGCGGGTCCGCGTGGCCATAGCCGCGGGGAACGGGCCGTGATTGGACCATACGTACGATGGCACCGCCCCGTAGCCGGAGTTATTCAGATAATAAAGCATATCATGATCGCTTGGCACACCCAGCGTGGTCAGCAGATCTTCATGCAGGGTGATGCGAACAGCCTGCGTACCGCCCCAGAACAGGCCTCCCCGCACGCCGCCGATGTCACGTTCGGTCTGCCAGATCGGCAAATTGCCGACACCATATTGCCGCATCATCTTATGCAATGCCGCGAATTTATAGCGCCAATGGGCCGGTCCGATGGAGGTATTGCCTTCGTAATCATGCAGGGAAAGGATATTTATATAACGGCCGCCCCCCAGTGCCAGAAATTGCCGGTACCACGGCAATTGAATACCGCACACCGCCGGCCCCATGACCCGAGCCTGCGGATCGATACTTTTAATCAATGGATAAAGCTTTTTAATCAGCGCCACATACTGCACGGGGTTCATGCTGAAGTTAGGCTCATTCATGATTTCCCATACATTGACCTGATTCTTGAGTTTGGCAACCGCGGCCCGCACGCAGGCTGGCGTACAGTCCCGCACATTGGTAAACTGTCCGAAAACCTTCGCCTTGTCTTTTGCGGCCAGGGCCAACTTTTTGCTTAGCCCCTTCATATCCGGCCCGATACCAAAACGCATCAGCGGCAATCCGCAAAACACCTGCCGCAAGGGATCGAACCAGCCGCCTGGTGATTGCCCCTTTTTCAGGATCGGCATGCCTTTATACGCGGGGGTAAAGCCAATATCACATCCGGTGGAACTCAGCGGCCGGCCTTGATGACTCAAGCTGAAAACCGCCGTATACCAGCCCCACTGCGGCGGAGTGAAAGATATGGAATGAACGGCGGCTTTTTGATTGTGCAGATCAAAGGTAAAAACGCCATGGCCAATGCGGCGCTTGTAGAGATTGTAAACCGCCCATTGCACCGCAACCTGATGCACCCGCCGGGTCGCGGGTCTGATATGTAAATCTACGATGGTCGGTTGGAGTTGATAGCCGACGTTGTATGGCAAAGCCGTGGCCGTGGATAAATACAGACCCAGCGTCAGCGCGCTATGCACGCGCACCTGGGAAAGCTTGCTGGATAGATAATTTTTGTCCATTCGCATGATGACCGGGCTGGGCGTGGCACGATGACCGGTGGACGCCACCCACAGCCGGTCTTGGGGGCCGATGACCATCGGTGTGCGATGGCCGGCGTAACTCCAGGAATCCGCCCAGTGAAACTGCCCACCACGCTGCGTTACCAGCGTCAACTGCGGATTAAAACGCGTCACAAACTCCGGATTGCCGCCCATCGTCATCGAATAGATATTGCCCTGGCCATCTACCGCGACCGTGCGATAGAGTTCACTGCCATCCGTCCGCCGCGTGGAGGTGCCGGCCCCAATCACCAGAAGCAGCCGGCCGTGCGGGTTAAATTTGTAAATCTGGTGGGTGGCGGCTTCCACATAAAAATTGCCCTGTTTATCTACCGTCATATCCTGAACATCAGTCAGCCGCCGGCTTAGTGCAACCGACCCGACCGGGGCACCGGTGCCGGCATTGATGAACGTAATCCGGTGGCCTCCCACCCAGTGCCATCCGCGTCCCGGCACCTTGCCGATCGACGGCGTGGTCGCCGATTCACTGCCAATGACCGCAACACACGGCTTGCCTTTATACCGGCAGCAGGTAATGGCCATGGCATAAGGAACAGGAATTGCCCGCAACAACCGGCCGGTCGGCGCATATTCCTGCACCGCCTCAGCCCATGGTTGAGTAATAAATATATTCCCATGAGCCGAAACCGCAATCCGCTGCGGAAAATTGGTAAAATTTTTCATCCCGGCGGTGGGATCGGCATGAAGGGGCGTGGGCAGGCGCGGGGAAGCGACAATTGGAAACTGCCGCAGAAAATGCCCTTTGGAGGTAAAAATCTGCACCAACCTATTGCCCACCAACTTTCGTGTGGTATTATCAAAAGCGCTGCCATCGAGCACGTAGATGCGCTGGTGTGGTCCAAAACAAAAGCCCCGGAGCATCATAAACTTGCCATGCCCGTGGCCCCACCCCCCGAATTCAATATCCGCGCCATCGCCCAGCGCCGGACGGGCATACGTCAGCCCGCCCATAATCAGCACCAGGCAAGCCAACAGCAGACCCGGCATCCGCCGAAGGTGGCCCGAATTTCTCTTAGATGTTTTCATCCGCACGTGCTTGTTTCCTCAATGCCGCACTATTTAATCCTTAGCGGACGGTAATGGAGACCGCGCTAAGGGCCGGCACGTTGACGGTAAGGTTCAGCCGGTTGCCATGAATGGCCATGGGGGCGGCGCGCGAAATCACGCGGTCGTTGGCCGTGGCTATCACCATGGATCGCCCCTTAACCTGCGGCGGAATCGGCACATCCAGATGCACACTTAGCGCCGTATAGCGTTTAGCTGTGGCCAAATCGGTATAGGGGAAGCCATAATAAACGACGATATTCATTTGCTTGCCATTGCGGGTGGTTACCGCGTAGGCGTAATGGCTGGGGGTAGTTTTGAGCACGGGCACACCGAGCTTGGTGGCATATTGCGTGCCGCGGCAATTTCGCATGATCCAAAAAGCGTTGTATTTGAACGTGAGCGGTTTGCTCAGGGCCGGGTCCGGCCATTGCGGCGGCAACTGCGAACCGCCGATGCCCCACCCGCCGATCATGCCAAAGTCATAGCCGCCTTCCTGATATTCCGGCCAGCAATAGTGCAAGGTGCCGAGGCAGAACCCGGCGCTGCGGATTTCCGGCTTCCAATATTGCATGATGCTGTCAAAGCTATCCGCCCCGTACACCCAGAAATCCCATTCGGTGTTATTAAACTTGAGCTTGGTGTCGCCGATGGACCGGGCATACTGAATATACTTGCGCTCCCAGCGGAAAATCGCCTGTCCGGTCATGCCGTAGGGGTGAGCATTGATCCAGTTTAACTGCTTGCCACAAGCCTTGATGGCCGCTTCGAAATCGGAGGGTGCTCCACCCCCACCGAATCCGCCGATGGATAATCCCGGATAGCGTGCGTGCAAGTGACTTGCGGCATAGTTATAAAATCGGCATAACAACGGTGTATAGCCTGGCTCATTGCAAAGTTCAATGTATTGAAGGCGAGGCTTGTAGCCGGGGGTTCCTGGCGTGCCGTTAAAATGCTGAATTTCCGCGGCAAAATATTTGGTCCACAGGGGCCAGGTAGCCGGATGGCCCCAGTCGCTGGACCAATCCATCCACCACATCATCAGGGGAATTTCCCGCACTTGGTGGGCTTGGGCCATTTCCTGATTCACGCCCTTGAAGTTGAACTGGCTCCAATTAAAGTGCGTCAGGCTCACGCCGCAATTTTCATACGGGGTATGGGTGCGGATATAGCCGGATTTCCAAAATTTATTCCCCAGTTTTTTCTGCATTTTGGCATAATTAGGATTGGCGGAAACATAATTAATGCCGGTGCCCTGGCCGCCCCATGCATCGTTGCGGGCAAAGGAACCGTTGATACGCAACGCCGTGAGCAGCTTCAGCGCCGCCGCGTTATAGCCGGCGGTCCCCTGATCACCATGGATGCCAAATAAGCGGCTGGTCACCAGCGGGCCGGGTTTGCGCCAATTGACCGTCAAGGTGCCCGTGGCCGTGGCGTTGGTACGTCTGATGTGTGGATACGTGCTGTGAGCCGCCAGCCATGAAAACGCCTGGGCGTAAAACTGGCCAAACTGTGGCCACTTTTCGGCAAACGCCGTGGAGTATTGGTCGTTGGCAAAGACCCCGCCGCACCAGAATGCCCGCCCTTTGCCCACCTGGCGTACCACCCATATCGGTTGGCCGGTGCCCGACTTGGCCAAAACCACCGAACCCTTTTGAACCGGGTTCCAATGAGCGCCGGTCAGAGTAGGTGCGTCGGCAAAATGTAGACCACGCATGATCGGATTCTCCCGGCTTACCGGTACAATTTTCACGGGGGCAGCCAGCAGTTGCATATCCGTATCGGGACCGCCATAATGCGGGCAAATACCCACCTTCACCGGCATCACCGCATGAAAGCTAAGCGCCTTGGAATAATTAAAAAAAGGCTTGTAGGCGTCGGTGAACATAATCCCGCCGCCACCCTTTACGAATGCGGTTACCCCCCGCACCAGCCGGGGCAGAATACTTTCATGCTGCATGTCTCCTTCCACAATCACATTAAATCTTTTCAGCGACTGGGCATCGCCGTATTGCAAAAAGCGGTACGTGGTCCACAGGGTAAAGGAAAATTTGCCGGGTGCGACCTTATTGACCTGCTGTTTAATGAAATAGCCACGCAGAGGCACAAAATCCGTCCCCAGCATGGACTTGGGCACGGCCGGTGAAATCAGATTCCGGCCGGATACAAAATCTTGCCCCATGGTTGAGGCGGCGCCCGGCTGGCTGATGTCTTTCTGATGGGCATAATAATATTTCCAACCAGCCTGGGTGCGAATGTAGTCCGGCAACTGACTTTTCCAATCGCCGCCGACAATCAACACGCGAATTTTGGCGCCTGCCCTCGGCAGGTCGCACCACCATGCGACCAATAGCGCCACCAGGCAAATCGCTAGCACGTTCTTACGGGTCATGTTTGGATCCTTTGCAAAACACCAATGATTAACTAAGACAACGCCGCCGCATTGGTTTTATTCCGTATTGGTTATTGCGGCCACACATCTTTCTTGCTGCCGCCAGCCACGCACCGGCTGAAATTATACCGGCGCACCGGCTGGGTAGTTATATCATTGCGCAAAAGTGTTATATCCATGCGCAACCGATGAGACAGGCTGACTCAGGCCGGATTGGGGCTGGCCAAAGCCATCGGCGTGATATATAGTGGATTCCTTGCAGTTGCAGCGTTGCCCAATGGCACCACGCTCCAAAATACCGATGGAACTGTCTTTGTGCATGAGCAATCGTCAATGAGCCAGGAACGCAAAATCCTCTTGATTTTCACCCCCAAGGTGGGCTATCAGCATGAGGTGCTCGAAGGAGTTCGCCAGTACACCGCCCAACTCCCCGGGTGGTCGCTCAACGGTGCCTACCAGAATCATCCGGATCTGCTGCGCCTGATTAAACGCCAGCGGCCCGTCGGCATTCTGGGCTTGTTCGAAAATCCGGAGCAAGTTCGCGCCATCAACCGGCTGCGCATTGCCTGTGTGGATGTGGCGGGCATCGCGGCCCCGCCCGGCGCGCAGGTCGAAGTGGACAATGAAAAGGTCGGACGGATGGCCGCGACGTTCTTTCTCGGACAGGGTTTCAAACAATTTGCCTATCTGGGCGAAGCCACCGGCGCGTTCGTCCGCAAACGATTGGCCGGTTTCGCCGCCACCCTCAAGGCCGTCGGTGCCGACTGCCCCACCTTTTTTCTGGCCGATCCGGAGAAAAACTTCGGCAGCTCCGCGGAATGGTTTGGGACCGATCGTCGGCTCGGGCAATGGCTTGGTAAATTGCCGCGGCCCACCGCTTTGTTTTGCAGCCACGACCAGTTCGGATTGATCGCGATCAATACGTGCCGCAAGTTCGGCCTGTCGGTTCCGTTTGATATTTCCGTACTGGGCGTCGATGACAACGCACTGATGTGTCACCTGGCCTCGCCCTCGCTTTCCAGCATCCGCCAACCTGGCCTGCAAATCGGCTTTCGGGCGGCCAAATTGCTCGACGAGATTATTCTGGGCCGAGCCGACCCGCGTACCATTCTCAACCTCGATTCACCGGGCATTGAACAGCGCGATTCCACCCGACCCCTCGCTGTGGATGACCCCGATGTGGCCCGGGCCATGGAAATGATCCAGCGTAATTTTGGCCGCGGCGTGACCATCCAGACTTTGACCGGTGCCATGGCCATCTCGCGGCGATCTCTGGAATTGAAATTCAAGCGAACTTTCGGCCAGGGCATCTGGATACAGGTGCAAAAAACCCGCCTGCACCATGCGCAAAATTTGCTGTGCCAGACCAACCTGAAAATGAGCGCCGTCGCCTATCGTGTGGGGCTGACCAGCGGAGCCCATCTGACCAAAATGTTCCGCGAGCATCTGGCTTGCACTCCCTCCGCTTACCGTCAGCGATTCCGCAGCCCCTCATCCGCGCATCCGGGCCTTTCCACCGGTGGCCCCACCGCCAAGCCCAAGCCGCGTTGATGGCAAAAGGTGCGACAATTCCGCAATGCGCCGCGGATCCGCGGCACCTGCTTTGCCGGCGCAATCACGGTCACCGGCTGTAATCATTAATCTTGGCCAAGTCGTAATTAGGAGTGGCCCCGACAACGTAGGAAATGGTGCCGGCCGAGCCATCCACATTCATGTAGTTCATCAGCGTGCCGCCGTTATGCACCCCGCCGAAATTATGAAAGGTGTTCTGAAAGCCCCAGGGCGGATTGCCATTTCCGCCGGGAAAACCGCACACCAACATAAAATGGAATACTTGTCGATTGGCATAGTACACGCCCGCACTGGTACCCTGGTTGGTCACGGTGCCATATTTTGGCGCTGGCTGGCTGCCCTCCGCCGGCATGGCGTAACAGAATGTGTATAAAAATGGATTAAACTTTCCCGTTTCCAGGGCCGCCGGTGCCTGGTACGGATAAAGCTGGGCCAGGCTGGGATGGCTGACAATTGCGGCGCAATCCAGCACCGCATCGTTGGCGTTGTAGTTGGCCAGCGGATCCTTGCCGCTAACCGCATCATCCGAAGGGCCGCCGACGTAGGGCGAGAGAATCGGGCCGTAAATCTGGTTGGTGTCCCATTTCCAGTTCCCACCGAACTGATAGCCGGCATCAGTCTGGTCCATCGCCGGATAGTTGTTCTGAGAATTTTGGATGTCATAGGTGCCGGGGGGAAAGAAATCTTCATTTTCGTTGGCGTAGGCGATGCAGGCGGTGTACGTCTGATGCATGTTGCTAAGGCACATCACCTGCACCGCATACTGGTGCGCCTTAGCCAGCGCCGGCAACAGCAGAGCAATGAGAATGGCGATGATGGAAATGACCACCAAAAGCTCGATCAGTGTAAAACCGTTTTTCCGGAACATGGCATGATCTCCTTAAAAAAGTCCCAGGAGCGCAGCGCCCCCTTCTCCACCTACCGGTTATAGGTGGTGGATATGTAATACTCATTCTGACCGTTCGGCCTGCTCGCCAATGGCCCCACCACCGCGCCGCTCAACGTGCCGCCATCCACCTCCATAAAATTCATCGCGGTGTTGTTTTGGTGGATGCTCTGTCCCCAGGCCCCACCAAAAACCCAATCATGCGCCGGATAACTGCACGCGAACATGAAATCCAGGTAGTGGACCTTCGGAGCGGAGCTAAAAGTTGTGGTGTCCGGCCCGCCAGTGAGGCAGGTGGTCGAACCTTCGATCATGTCGTGTTCGGTTACCAATCCTTGCCGCGGCAGGGGCGTTATGCCGCCGTTGTTGTACCAACGGCCCTCCGATGGCATGGCGTAGCAGTACGCATAAACAAAGGGATCCACCCGTCCGTTGTAAAGCTGCAATCGGGCCGGATTTGCTAAGATAGCCGGGCACGCCAGCACTGCGTCATTGGCGTTAAAATTGTCCATGGGAAAGGGGTTGCTGGCGGCATCGTCCGGCGGACCGCCGACATACTCGGACAGCAATGGACCGTAAATCTGGCCTGTGTCCCACCGGCTCTGAAATTGATCGTAGGCAGCCGTTTCGTCGTTCAGGCTGTACGGCGTGGGAGAGATGGTCGGCCCAATCTGGCCCACGTCCGCAATGCTTGGCGGATAGTAGCCGAGATTATCGTTGGCGTACTCGCTGCTGGCCAAGTACGTTTGGCGCATATTGCTCAGGCATATCACCTGGACGGCATATTGCCGGGCCGCCGCCAGCGCCGGCAGCAGCAATGCGATGAGTATCGCGATAATGGAGATCACCACCAGAAGTTCCACGAGGGTAAAGGCTTTTTTGTTGTGTGTCACCGGGTGTCCTCCGTGTCAATCTGTTCCGCAGCGCGCGGCCGTAGCCCACGCCGCAGTTTATCAATAGTTGCCGGTCCTCGCCACATAGTTTGTACCGTCAAGAATACTGGTGACGGTAAAGGCCGAACCATTAACCTCCATCACGTTCATGGTCTTGCCCCCATCGTGTACGAAGCCGAAGGGATTGAAATTACCGAATCCCCAACCCAGACCCATGAAACTGCAGCTTAGCATGTAATTCATAGGCTTACCGGTCGCCTCGTTGACGCCGACAAGGTTCTGGTGCATGTCCTGCTCGGTGACCACGCCGAATCTGGGCTGGACCGCCCCGTAAGCAGTCGGGTTTTCGCTTGGCATCCCGTACCAGAAAGCGTAGAAGAACGGGTCCGCCTGCCCATCGGGCAGCTTGACGATGTTGGGGTTGGCCATGGTGGAAGCGCACGCCAGCACCGCGTCGCTTGGCGTAACGTTGTCCAATGGATTGGCACCGGCCGCTAACGGAGGAACCGGCCCCAGGTACGGTGCCAGCAGGGGACCGTAAACCTGGTTGGTGTCCCAGTCGAAATTACAGTCACTGTAAGCGGCCGGTGGCACGTAGCCGAAATCACCTTTGTTTGAATCAAACTGGTAACAGGCGGCATAGCGATCCGGCAGGTCGTAATGGTTCGCCGCGACCGCCACGTCGTATGTGCCCGGCGGAAAGAACCCCTGGTTGGAGGTGGCGTAGCCGACGCAGGCCGTGTACGTCTGCCGCATATTGCTTAGGCACATCACCTGAATGGCATATTGCCGGGCCGCCGCCAGCGCCGGCAGCAGCAATGCGATGAGTATCGCGATAATGGAGATCACCACCAGAAGTTCCACGAGGGTGAAGCCGCTTCGCGGCAGACGGGAGTAGACGCGGCTGCGGCCGCAGGGCGTGGCACTGTTTGGTAGTGGATGGATGGTTGGATGCGTGCTCATGGCGGAGCTCCTAGCTTCTAGTGGCCCAATCACAATCGGCTGGCCCCGGCGGCGCTTGCGTGATGCGAATCGGCATCACGCACACCACGTCGGCCACGGACTGCCAGCGGTAAATTCAGAAGCACGGAACCGTGCCGACCACCGCAATCCACCGCGTTATTATAACCGCCTATTACCGCCCGCATTTATACCGCTGCGCAAATCCTTTATACGACAGCGCAAACGGCTGCGGCTATCGGTTCAGGCCGGCTGCCGCCGCCGGCCAATCAGCAACAAGCCCGCACCCATCACAGCCATCAGCCCCAGCGCGGCGGGTTCGGGAATGGTCACCGGGCCGGGAAATACATTGGCCACCGTGGAAATATTTCCCAGGAATCCGGGCGCATTGAAGTTGGCACCGGCGTCGGCATAAAGGCTCATCGCCCCGGTTATGTCCGCGCTGCGAATGCTCTGGTTGGGTT
Source organism: Planctomycetota bacterium (assembly GCA_021851715.1). Classification (GTDB taxonomy): domain Bacteria; phylum Planctomycetota; class Phycisphaerae; order WQYP01; family WQYP01; genus JABEVA01. The sequence goes on along the minus strand of JAJZCR010000021.1, from coordinate 33,684 downwards.
CGGTTTGCGAAAAGGCCTGGCTATACGGTGGGTTGGTAAATGTGTAGCTTTGGCCCTGGCTCACCGCAGGCACAGTGCCGGCCGCTTCGCCGGCCCCACCCAGAAGGCCCGCGCTATCACCGGAGGCGCCACCGTTGAGGTCGCCATTGAACGCGGTTTGCAACTCAGCCGCCAGCGAATTAACCGCCAGTACAAAGTTGTTGTCCACCGCCGCAAATTCGACCATCCCGCCCGAAGCCGCGGTGTTGTTAACTCCAACCGCCCCCACGCTAAGTTCGTCGGGGTTGCCCACCTCCTGGCCGACTGCGAGGTTGTTCCAAGCCACCCCGTTGTACGAACCGGAGCCAAAACTGAAATACCCGCCGCTGCCGGCATAAGTATAAGTGGTTGGGTCCAGATTGCCGTTAGCGGTAATGCTCACGGTGATATCGCCCTGACTGACTCCGCCGCTCGCGGCCACCGCCGTACCGGCCCCCAGCGCCACCAGTGCCACATACGCACGATAAATGGAAGATGTAGATAATTTTCTCATCCGCCTTTCTCCTAAAAAAGCAGCTCTTGCGGAAAAAGGCCATCCAAAACGTTGCGGAGTCGCCGCCCGCAGGCTGGTTGGCCGGCCCATCGGCCGCCGATCAACAAGAGGCCGGCGGCGGTGCGCCGCCGGCCATCACTTGAAGAGAGTGTCAGGCCCGTTTCCGCCGGCCGATCAGCAGCAAGCCTGCACCGGCCACGGCCATTAAGCCCAGCGTCGCGGGTTCGGGAATGGTCGGCTGGCCGATATACGTGGCCACCAATTGGTATCCAGTGGGGCTGCCAGAGGGCCCGACCGGATCCACGGCCCAACTCCAATTCGCGGCGTCTGTTGGATCTAAGTTAAGGCCGGCGTTGGTGTAGCTGGTCACATTGCTGGCCGAATAGGTTACGGCGTTAGTAACAATGCCGGCTTCACCGTCACTGGCGGCCGCGGTTACATCCGTGCTGACCAGTACAAAGGTTTGTCCATGGGTGGGCGTGAAGCCGCCCAGCAAATCGAGCTCCAACGTGCCGGAAAGGTTCACGATGGCCCGGCCATCAGTGGGATTGCCGGTGGTGGCTTGGAGCGCGCTAACGCCGGTTGAGCCAACCTGGAAATCAAGAACGGCGTTGGCGTAGGTGTTAAGCTCGCCACGCGGGCTGGTTGTCCCGATGGTTCCGCCGGAACCGGTGATGCGCAAGGTGCCGGTGCCCTTGTTGTCCGGATTGCCGACGGCCAGGCTGTCCATACTTACGGTTCCACCGCTGACTTCCAGCAAGCCGTTGGGCGTGTTGCTGGTATTGCCATTATCGCTGCCAACTTCCACATTGGCCAAGTTGGCTGTGCCGCCGCTGACATTTAAGGTTCCAGCGGCGTTGGTGCCGATCCAGAAATGGCGGCTAGGGTCAAAACTGTTGATGGTTCCACCGGACATGTTGTAATAGCCGGCGGAGCTTTGGCCGACGTTAACGGTGCGGCCAATATCCAGGGTGCCACCGGTCTGGTTCATGGTGCCCACGCCGGGATAGAAAACGGGCGAACCATTTACTGTGACGGTCGTGGAACCGTTCCCCAGATCAACACCCCCATAAAAGTTGCCGCCCGATGGGGTGGTGTTGGTGTTGATGACGCCGGTACCGCTTAGGTTAACCACGCCGTTGGACTGGTTGCCGGCATAGACATTGCTGGTGTACAGCGTTCCGGAAGAGACATCCAGGTAGCCAGTGGCCTGGCCGGGTGAGGTGTAATTCAGGCTTTGGCCGACACTGGTCCCTCCGTTGAGGTAAGCCGTGCCGCCGTTAATGGCCAGCGTGGCATCGACACCGCCGCCCGAAATCGCGGTTTGGCCGCTGAGCAGATAACCGCCGGAATCAACCTCGACGGTTACCGGCGATTGGGGCTGCGGGGCACCGGCAAAGTTGAACGCCGAGTTGATTTGCAGGTCCCGGTAGCTGGTGTTGGCGGACAGATTGGTATTGACGATAACTGTGTATGGATTGGCGGTGTAATTATAACCGCCGCTGGGCGTGCTGTTGAGCGTACTGCCATTGTTAATATACTCGTCATCCTGGTAGCCGCCGGTGGCACCGGAGCCTGAGGGCGTTATGCTGCTGTCGTAGCTGCCATTGCCATTTGATCCGGGAACCCAATGGCCGACGTAGTTCACGCTGTTGATGCTCAGATTTACCTGCCAGTTGGCGGCGGTGCCCCAGTTGCCGCCCGAGGTACCGTTGCCCGGAGTCGGGCCAATCCAGAAATTCTGGTCCAGGTTGGTCGCCGTGGCCTGGGGTGTACCCGCCACGCCGAACGCGGCCACAGCCGCTGCTGTAGCTAAAGTGGTGAGGAAAACATTCTTACGATTGCTATTGGAAAAACTTTTCATGTGAGGACTCCCTTAATAAAAAACTTAGCCTTAAAAAAACGCAACAACAATAAACCATTGAAAACTGGATACCGCCGAGCGGGTCCAGCGTTACTTTTCTCTCTGGATCAACACCTGCCTTTCTTTTTTCAACTCAACCGTTCTACTTATTTAATTGCACACAGGCTCATTTTATTAACCCTCATCCCGAATATTTTTCAGCAGGCCCGATAAACGTTGCAATATCCGCTGCCTGCGTTTACAAATCGCCGGTACGCTGACCCCGGCTTCCAGGGCAATCTGTGTTTCCGTTTGTTTTTCCCAGTAGAGCTGCGTGATCAGTTCTCGGTCCGATGCGGGAAGTGCGGCCAAGGCCTGCTGGATGCGTGCCGCGTTGGAATCGCGCTGGCTCTGAACCGGCGCTGCCACCGGTTCTGCGATCACCTGCCCGCCGCAGTGCCTGTTGAAACACCATTCCTGGCGGTAGCGTTGGAGCAGGTGGTTTTGAATGACGCTTTGCTGCCGTGTCTGCACTGGCAATTCCACCGCATTTTTCGGAGTGAATGCAACCGCCGCCAGCTCCGCCTCCGCTGATATTTCCTCCGCCCATTGGGCCTTGGCCCAGTTGCCGGGAACTCGCCAGTGACGGGCCCGCCCCAGACAACGCCCCATCATCACATCCGTAACCGGCATCGAATCGTGCATAACACTCATGAACTCACCCCGTTTTCCAGCATTATTAAACGCAGCCAAATCCGCCCCCTGAGCGAGCGATACACCGCGTCATATACTGCTGCCCTCGGCCCAAGCCGAGGACGATTACAAACAACCATAACATTCATTATGCGCTCGGCCCAAAGCGAGTCAAGTTATTATCTTGTACCGTTGCGCAAGTCTGTTATATATTTGCGCAACAATCGCCGATAATGTGAATATCCGGCTCCGCCGTCCACCACCACCGTTGCTAATTTTGGTGGAAAATGATGTGGTGTTGCTGTCCCGATGGACATCGGGATTGCGAGCGGGCCAATCTGGCTGCGTCGGCGTTTCTCTCTCTGACCATTGCACGGCGGCCCGGCTTCCGCAGGTCATCCGCCTTGATTAACGAGCGCCACCGCGGCTTGCACCAGCATCTCACCGGATTCCCGCTGACACTTGCTATGCAGGCCGAGCGTGACTTCGTAGCCGCCATGCGAGAAAGCCTCTGCCGTGGGGATGTACCCCACCATACCGTTGGCCAACCCCACCACGTAGGTTTTAGCGACTCTCGATTGCATTTTGATGCGCAGGCCAATGGCCGCGAAGGGCTCCGCCGGTAGGCCCACAAGGGCCGTCTCCGCATTCAAGTGAACGGACTGAATTTCCGCGTGGGCAAACGGCTGTCGGCGGTAACGCCGGCGCAAAGCCTCCAGCATTTGCTCGTACACCTGGTCGTTGGCAAAGCGTTGGCGAAACGGCTGGCTCACACCCCACGGGCCATCCGGATCGCGCAGCGGGAGTTGCAATGTTTTACTGTCAATAGCCGGCGTGCCGGAGGTGTTAAATTCCAGTGCGTCAAAGCATTGGGCCACATGGTCCGCCAAGACGCCGCCGATACGGTCCGGCACATCCACAAAATCCGGATTCAGGGCGTCGCGGTGGAACACATCGCCCAATGCTCCGTTTAAGAGCAACGTTACGCACTTTGGCCCAAACGTCCGCCGCAAGCCGCGGTAGAGCGCCCCCGGCCAGCCCGCGGTCACCACGCCATCATGCCCGTGGTGCGTGGGATGGCAGGCAAAATTCAGCACAAAGCCCAGTGGGCGGCGTTGCATATCCGCAATGGCCACAATGCCCACTTCCGGATCAATCACGCTTTCCAGAGAGCGAATCTTGTTGCCAAACGGGGGATGGCATAAAGCGGACCCATCCTTCATGATAGCCCGCCGGATAAAGCTCACCCGGTGCTCGAGAGCGCTGGTCGTGGCGAACTGGGCCGGTTGTAAATTGGCGATGGCGGTAGCCAGACCTTCCCGCACGCGCCGGCAAAGCTCCATGCAGTACGCGTCATCGCGGGCGGTTTGGCCGAGATTGGCCACCGCCGGGCCGGCATGATTGTGCGTGGCGCAAACCATCACGTTTTCCGGCGGGCAACCCGCCGCGGCGGCCCGGTCGCGGATCGCCGCCACCAACTTCCATGGCGTCGAGAGCAGATCCAGCGAAATCATGGCCATACGTAATTTATTGTCTTCGACGACCAGGATGTGCGCATAGAGGGGATCCGCGATGGTTTGGGCGTATTTTTTATACAGCCACCCCGCGATTTCCACGCCCAGTGGCGGCGTGATGTCAACTTGCGCCATTCCCGCCCGCAACATCAGCGCTACCCCTTGCCATATCGCGCGGTTGACGGTCCACCTGCGCCATCAAATCGTCAAGATGATCAAAGACCTTATGAATGGCACCGGCCACGGCCCGCGCTGTTTGCGCGGCGTTGGGAGACCGCAGCGGTGTGGTCATACCAAAATGACTCTCGGTATGGCGCTGCGCCACTGGGAAGTATGCCGGGTCATAATTCACCGCCTCCGCCAGGCACCAGGGGCTCCCCTTGCCAAAGGCGTTTTTCGCCTGAAAGACCGTCATGGCCGGTAAAATAAATTGCTGCCACACGCCCACCGGTGCTCCTTCCGCGTTCAGCGCCACCATCGTCGCATCGCGCAGCTTGGAGACGTCGCCGCTGTACCCCAGCGCAGCGGCGTCAATGCGGCAGGTAAAATTGTAATACGTATGGCCATGATTTACCGGTTCCGCCGGCAAATGCAAACCCTTGACGCCGCGCAGCTCGGCTTGCAGCACCGCGGCGTTTTCGCGTTGCGCCTGAATATACTCGCTCAATCGCAGGAGCTGCGCCCGCCCGAACGCCGCCGTCAAGTCATTGTTGCGGTACATCCAGCCCAGGGCGTAGGCATGGTAATCGCGGGTTTGCGACGGCGTGCGTGTTTCGCCGAAGGACCAGATCATCCGTGCTTGTTGCAGCAACCGCTCATCATTGGTGACAAACATGCCGCCTTCCCCGGAGCACAATGATTTGTTCTGATTGAAGCTGAAAGCGGCGCAATCGCCCCAGGTTCCAACCTTTTGGCCGCGGAATGTGGCCCCATGGGCCTGGCAGGCGTCTTCAATGACGCGCAGACGATGCCGCCGGGCGATGGCCAGCACCGCATCCATATTCACCGCCAGACCATGCAAATGCACCACCAGTATCGCTTTGGTGCGCGGCGTAATGGCCGCTTCTATTTTCGCCACGTCCATGTTCATGGTATCGAAATCGATGTCCACAAACACCGGGATCGCGTTGTGGTGCAAAATGGCCGTGGCTGAACTCGACCAGGAATAGGCGGTTACAATCACTTCGTCCCCGGCTCCGCAGCCACACGCCGCCACGGACATGTGCAGCGCCGCGGTCCCGGAATTGGTCGTGATGGCGTGGCGATTGCCGTTCCAGGCGGCAAATTCCTTTTCAAAAGCCTGACAATTCGGGCCAAACGCATGGTTGTCGCCGGCCAGGGAATCCAATATATAGCGACGGTCGACATCGCTGATCGGGGGCCACTTGGCGATCAAGCCTTCTGGAACAGCCTTGGGGCCGCCGTGCATCGCCAGGCGTGAAGGTGTCGCCATAATTTCCCGTTCCTTTAAATAAGCCGGTAATTAAGCCGCCGCACGCGACTCCGCGCTCACGCGCCCAAGACGCGGATTTCGCGCCGGCAAAAGTGCGCGTTCTTCCAGCCCTGGCCGCCGGCTTTATGGTCAAGCTCATTGGTGCTGCCGCCCCACGTGCTGTTATGCACCAGCCGACGGATGGCGGCCGTTGACGCGGGGGGAAAATCAAATTGAAAAATCCATCGATCACTGAAAAACACATCCACCATGCAACGCACCGTGGGCGTGAATACATCGATGGTTTTGGGATTCTCCCGCACGCGCTCAATGGTGCGCCGGCGATTGCCCGTGCGATATTGCAACTCAAAGTCCGGCGGCGTCCCCTGTGATTCCAGGGCGGAGCGCAAAACACCGCCGTCCACCACCACCACTGTGGCCACGGCCATAGCGCCAACGAAATCCCGACGTGTGGTAGACATGATTAAGCCCCTTTTAGAAATCCATTCCAAAAAGATCGGGTGGTCAAGCCATTTTTTCGACCACCACCATTGTGGCCCCGCCCACCAGGTGCTCCGGCTGCCCCAGAGCCACGGCGGCGGGATTGCCTTTATCCGCCGGCCAACCGGCTTCACTGGTAGCGCCCGCCAGGTGGATATGGTAAAAGCCGCCGCCGGCGGCAATTTGGCGCCGCCGATTATGCCGGTCCACCAGCGTGGCGGATTGCGCCTTGGCGGGAATCGCTATGCGCAGCGCTCGGCGCGTGTCGGCAAAAGCCATGAAAACCCGTTTCTGTGCCGCGGCATTTTCAAATTCAAACAGGTTGTAACCGGTACGCCAGTTGGCCCGATACGGCGAGTTGCCCTGTAACAGCCCGACACCGGCATGACCGTGCAACTGCCGCACCAGCGAGGCTTGGGCGAATTCCGCCACCAGCACCCGCTCCCACGTGGTCAGCACCGGCTTGGGTTGGCCCAACATGCCGTTGTACAGCCCCAGACCATTGGAATTGTCCAATTGAAAGTGAAACACCTTTTGCACGCCCGCCAAAGCCGCCCACGCCCAGGATTGCAATACGTAATCACAATATTCATCCGGCGTACCACCGAAAATTCCCCCGGTATCCGGAAACCCAGTCTCGGTAAGCCATAGCGGCTTGGACTGCCGCAGGTACTGCCGCATCAACTTGCGGTCCACCATGGTGTAATCGTAGAGATCCGTAGCCCGGCTGTAGGAGTGCTGATTCATAACATCAAAGTAATAGTTGTGCCGGGCGGCCTGGGGGTCTTTCACCACGGCCTGCAGATATTGTTCGAAAAAGCAGCTTTTGGCGGGATATGGCGTGGGGGGGTTAAGATGATGCACCGCCAGATAACCCTCCACCGTGCGATAGCTTAAGCCCGCAAATAAGGCGGTGCAGTGGGGATCCGCCATTTTGGCCGCCAGATAAAACGTCCGCTGACACGGCATAAACTCCGCCCCATTGCCCTTGAAGAAATAGTGGCCACCCAGATCGGGTTCATTCCAGCTTTCCCAGCAGTCCACCACGTCGTGATACCGGCGGACGATTTCATAAACAAACTCGCCGTACAGATTGGCGGCGGCATTGACCGGCCGCATATTGACGCCGCGCGGCAAGCCCGAATTGGGGCCGCCCGGCCATTTCGCAAGGGCCGGATCAGCCGCCCACGGCGGACAGTAACCGAGAATCGGCGAAAATTTCAGATGCGGGTACTTTTTTCGAATGGCGCGCACCTGTTCCATCCCCTGCCAGTTCCACTTATCCGGATTGGGTTCCGCCGTGGGACGCACCGTGCCGAAGGACATGTCAATGCGGCAAAGTGGGGTGCCGGCCTGGAGCAGGCTCCTGGCGTAATCCATGTTGGAAAGCACGCTGCCGTCGGAACACATCGCCAAGGGATACACGCGCCGGCCGGCCTTGGCCAGACCGCCTTGGGCGGCCGCTCGCGCCCGGCGGGAGCGTAGGAAAATCCCGGACCCCGCGCTTAGGGCGGAAGCCGCCAGCAGGGACTTGGCCACAAATTTGCGGCGGGTAACACCAAAGCGACGGTCGATCATGGAATTTTTCCTTATTTTCGCGGCGGTGCGCTGATTTCGCGCACCGGCAGGTGTTTAACGGGGCCATAAATTTCAATTGCCCGCAGACAAAGGCTGGGCTGATTGCCCGGCCCGCCCCACGTACGGCGAATGGCCGCATTGGCCAGTTTATCGGGAGCAAAGCCAAACGTAGATCTTAGCACCACCAGGCGTAAAGCCCTGGTGGCCACCGGTGTAAAAGCGTTCAGATAGCAGTTGGAGTCCTGGTACCAGGTCGCCGCGATGCAATCGGGCGTTTTCACCCACTCGCTCGGCGGCAGGGGCGTGCGCACCCGCTGGAGGGTAATCCAATGACCGCCCTTTTGGTATTGCACATCGTAATCCAGCAAGGCGCAGTAGCCGTTGTCCGCGCGCAGACTGGCCACGACCATTTCGCCCACGCGGTGCCGGGTTGGAAACCGGATGGTCAGATATTGCGGCGTGGTGGCCATAGCCCCCCGAAAAATCGCTTTCCCATTGACACTTCCATAAGGCCCGCCGAACATATACGTATTCCAATGGCCGTTGTTGAGCGCCGCCAGATTGGAGCACGCCGCCGAATAGGTGAAGTGGGCCGAGCGTGCCAGATTCCTGCCGAGATTGATTTTGGGCACCCCGATGCGCTGCCCGGGGGCCAGCGAAAGGTAAACCGGCAACTGCCCCACATCCACCACCACAATACCCTGATCGCCATGCTCCCGCCGCACGGCCACGGATTTGATAATGTTGCCGAAGCTGTCGGTCGCCGTGATGGTGCCCGGCCCCGTTACGCCCAACGTCAGCCGCAGAACGGGGGTGCCCAGATTTTGCAGCACCACGGTGCTGCCGCGCCGGCCGGCATAACGCAGCCCCAGCAGCAGGAAGTTGCCGGCGCGGCCGAAATTCAAAACGCCGGCCAGTTTGCGCCCGCCGATCAGGGCGGCCCGAGTACGTAGCGCCAGCGCCGCCGGATGCGGTCCGGCTCGTGACCATTCAAAGCTGGGCACCGCGCTGTAGCCCATGTTATTCATGTAGTACAGGCAGTCGTGTCGATTGGGAATTCCCAGGCTGGTCATTAAATTCTGATGCAGCGTGTCGCGAATGGCCTGGGTAACGGGTAGAAAATCGCCGCCGCGGACGCCGGTAATCGCCCGCTCGGTATTCCAGATCGGCTTAGCCGCGTCGCCATAGCGGGCCATGAGTTGGCGCAGCGCCCCGATTTTCCACCGCCAATGCACGGGATCAATCGATTCATTGCCTTCGTAATCATGAATCGAAAGAATATCGGTGTACTTTTTTCCGCCATCCTCATAAAACTGCCGGTACCAGGGCAACTCAATACCGCAGACGTCCGGTCCCAACACCTGAGCCGCCGGATCCAGCCTCTTAATCAGCGGATACAGCTTTTTGAGCATGGCCACGTAAGCCGCCGGCGACATGGAAAAATTAGGCTCATTCATGATCTCCCAATATTTCACCCGGCCCTTGTAACGCAGCACATCCGCGCGAACCTTGGCGGCGGTGCAGTCGGCCACGCTGGTGAGATTAAAAAACACTGTCACACCGGCCTTTTGCGCTTGCCGTAGAGTTTGGCCCACGCCCTTGCCGGGGCTTAAACGCATGATCGGCTGGCCGGCAAAAGCGTATTGCCAGGGCGTGCCGATCTGCGAGCTTTTAAGCTTGGGCAGATCCGCATACGGCGGCGTAACCCCCACGAACTTCCCCTGCGTCAGCAGCCGCTGGGAGCCGCTGTAGAGCCCGATCTGTACCATGTACCAGCCGTAAGCCGGCGGCGTAAACACCACCCGGCGCTGCGCCGGACGGCCGTTGACCAGGGGCAGGTTAAATGTTCCCTGCGCGATCAGCGTTTTAGATAAGTTGTACACCTTCCACACCACCCGCACCGCCTGGACCAACCGATTGGCCGGCGCCAAGGCCAGCTTGACGGCGATAGGATTGAGACGGTACGCAATATCGCACGGCAAGGCCGTGGTTATCGACGCAAACAGCCCCAGCGCCAGCGCGCTGTGCTGATGGACATTCAGCAGACCCGGCTTAAAAAAATCCTTCCGCAGCCGCATGATGCAGGGGCTGGGATATGCCCCGAAACGATGATACCAACGGTTGCTCGGTTTAAATTGGCCGGTCGACGCCACCCAGATGCGATTGTGCGCGTCCACATGGATTGGCAAATCGCCGGCATTCCAGGCATCCGCCCAACAGAACTGGCCGTGATGCTGCGTCACCATGCTCAGCGACGCGTTAAATCTGGTCACCCGCCCGGGATTGCCAAACGTCATGGAATAGATGTTGCCGTGCTGATCCACGGCCACCGAGTGGAATAATTCGCTGCCATCCTCCGCGCGAAACATTTTCGCACTGCCACAGCCAAGTACCTCCATCAACTGGCCATCCGGCGAAAACTTATAAATCTGATTGACCGCAGCCTGACAATAAAAGTTGCCCTCGCTGTCGGTGGCCATTGACCCCACCTGCACAAGGCGCTTGCTCAGGGTGATGAAATCCACGACCTCTCCGGCCGCATTGATCACCTCAATGCGCCGACCGCCGATCCAGCGCCAGCCTTTGCCCGGAATATCTTCGTTGGCGCTGCCGATAACCGCCACGTCGCCATGCCATAGCGCCACCGCCTTGGCCGCTTCCACCGCGACATTGTGTACCAGTTTCCCCTGCCCATCGTAAATTTGCACAATGTTGGCCCGTGGCTGAGTGATAAATACCTCGCCTTGGGCATCCACCGCCAGACTTCGCGGATCATTATAGATGCCGGCGATATTTTCCCTGCCCGGCACCGGGTCGGCCGTCGCCGACACACGTTGCGGCACCACAATCGGAAACTGCCGCAGGAATTTTCCTTGGTGGCTGAAAATCTGCACCACCAGATTTCCCGCCATGGCTTTGGTTGGGTACTGGTAGCCGGACCCATCCAGAACATAAATGTGATCTTTGGGACCGAAGGCAAAATCCCGCAAAAACTGAAATTTTCCCGGCCCTTTACCATAGCCGCCGAATTCCCGATCAACCCCTTCGGCAAACTGTTGCTTCGGCGGGGGTGCCGCCGCAGCCTTAGCCGCCGCCAAAAACGGCATCGCCAGCGCCATGATGAGTAGCAAACCGAAGCAAGAACTACCACCGCGCCATACTCTGGCGTAGCACCCCGCTGGATACTTAACCATTTACCGCTCCATAAAATAACCGGCCGCCGCATAGGTCCGTGCCCGCCGGCCACGTCCCGCTATTGTACAACCGCCGCCCGCGTCCGCGTTATATCATTGCGTAAATCCTTTATACCGCAGCGCAACCGTGGCCCAAAAGAGAACGCTGGTCGCCTGTTCCGGCCCGAAGAAACCTTCTGTTGTCCTCTTTTGATTTCACCTGCGTTGCCCGTGCCAAGGCCCGTCGGCGCTGGCGCTCGGTCGATTGTCAATTTTGGCATGGACATGCTCCGGACTAACATACGCAGCGCGATTATGCACGTGGAACCGGCGAAAATGCCACAGCAAGCACCGTTCCCGGCGCGCCGGGACGGCGGTTGACTTGCCCACCAGCGCCAACCCCCGCATTAACCATGCGGGGCTGGTGTAGTGAATTGGGCGGTTGCACGACATCAGCGCTGATCCGCGTCATCCGCGGTTCGGTCCTCCAGCCCACGCCGTCTGTACGCGCCACCGCCGGGCGGCCCCAGCCGGCTGCAAGGGTTGTCCTTCGCGTCGCCCTCGTGCCTTGGAGCCTTCGTGGTGAATGTCGTCTCCCGCATTGGTGCCGCGTGGCGTCCACAATGCTAATCGAAAGCCCTGTGGTTCTGTGTTTTTTCCGTTTTACCCGACGCCAACCCGCCTTGGCGCACGCAACACAAATAGGATGAATTCCACGCGGGTATTTTCATCAGGCCAGCCGCGGGGTGGGGCAAGTGCGGCCTGGGCCGTCTACTGGCGTACCCATGTAAAAGCGGCCGCAGTGCAGCGCTGCAGTGTTATCCGGGCGGTGGCGGTTCCGTGCGCCACACCGGGTAACGGCGTTACCTTGCGGGTATCCCAATCAACGTACGACTCCGTGCCCTTGTATTGGCCGGGCGGCAACTTGACGCGCAGCACCACGTTGGCCGAATTGGACCGCTCGTGCCTGGCTCCATCGAAATAACCGGTGTCATAGTACACCACCACCGTGACAATTTTGCCGCCGTCGCGCCGGGAAGCCAGCACATGACAATGCTGGCGGGCCAATGCCGTGGCCCCACGTGCGGACGCGGCGATCATCTTGCCGCGTAGGTTTCGCCACACCCAGTAGCCGTTATAATTGGCCTCGAATTTCCCCTTGGGTTGGAGCACCCCGAACCAATAAGTGCCGCCCTCAAAGCGCGGATCCATACAGTATTGGAAGCAGGCAATAATCTGCGGCATCGGCAAAAAGGTGTAGGCGCGATCCATTAGATAGTTAAATTGGCTGTTGCCGGTGTTCCAGACGTCCGCTTCAGTAAACATCACGCGTACCGGCCCTTTGCTGCGCAGCTTGCCCCGCGCGTATTTGGTCCAGTAAAGCACTTCCTGCTTTTCGCTGCCTGGCGACACCCCATAAATATGCCAGTTGAGGATATTGGTGTATCGGCCGCAGTCGGCAATATACGCTTTCGTCGCTTTCACATCCGGCCCCATCACGTTAAAGGCGGTATTCGGCCCGATGACCTTCAGACCCGGCGCCCGGGCCAGAACGGCCTTGGCATAGCGGTTATGAAATTTAAAATAGCCGGCGTCGCAGGGTGGTTCGTTGCCGGGCTGGAGGAACTTGAGGTACTGCGGAAATTCCCTGGCCGCAGTTGCCGCCAGCTTAATCTGCTGTTGCCACGTCTGTGGACTCCAGGAGGCATAACTGCCGTAGCTGTCATTCCCCATGATGATGCCCTTGATATGGTACCTGGCAAATACGTGCTGGACAATGGTGCTGGTGGCCACCGTGCCGATTTTGCCTTTGGCCAGCAGCGCTTCCTGTGAGACGCGGTCGTAAACATCCAGCGGATTCAAGCGGAAAAACCACTTGGCAAGTCCGCCGCCGTCCTCCACATAGAGTTGTTCCAAGGCGACAATGCTGAAATCCGCCGAGCGGACCACATCAATCGTTTTGTCGGCATTGACGTTCATCCGCACACGTAGCGGAATATTTTTAATGGCACCGCGCACCTGCCGCCACGTTTGGCCGCGAATCGGGCTGCTTGCGGCCATGGTGTGAATCAGACGGTACCAAAAGGTGCCCAGACCGGGCCACGCGTCCCAGCCGTGGGGAACAAGCTTGAAGGTGGCGTAGGCAACATAGTTGTAAGCCGCCCAGGGGCCAAACAGCAGTGCCAGTACGTGTCCCTTACCCACCTTGCGCTGCAGGGCCAACGGCCCTTTGACCGCGGGCGCACCAGCAAAATTCAGGCCTTTAAAAAGGCCGGCACCGGCCGGCAACGCGGTGGCACCTGGCTGCAGGTCGGAGGTGGGGCTTTTTCCAAAAAAGTTGTAGGGCAAAATTCCTGCCAACGGCATGGGCTGGGCTTGCAGCGGGCCTTGAAAGGGAATGCTGGATTTGCCCCACACCACATAAATGAAACCTCCGCCGCCCTTGACGAAATGCACAATCGCCTGCTGGGCACGGGTGGTCATCTGGCCCAGGGCGACATCGCCGCAGACAATAACATCAAATTGGCGGGCGTAGCCCGGGGCTTCGAGTTTTTTGACAAAATTAAAGGTTTGCTCCCGTTTGAAGGCCACGTGGCCTGGTTCGGCCTTGTTGACCAAGCGCATGATTAATTTGGCCCGATTCTGCGCCCACATGCCATAATCACCGGTGCAAAGCAGAACCTTTACCGGTGCGGCACCGCAGGCTGGATGTATTCCGGCCGCCAGCGCCGGCACGCACGCTACGATCAACAACATGCAACGCAGAAGAGACGGATGGTTGGGCATTCTTATTGTTCCATTAACGAGAAAATATTCGGGCCAGACAAAATATTGGACAAATACGCAACGCACGGTATCCATCAGGAACCACACACTGTCGCCCTATAACCTTGCTCCGTCCGCCATTGGGGCTAATCGCGGCAACGCCCTACCGGGCCAGCCGCGCGCAGGTGAAAGATCTCCACCGGCGCGGCAACAGCAGAATCCCCAAGCCCACGCCGGCCAAGATAGCCATGGCCGCTGGTTCAGGCACGACCTGCGTTACGACCAAGGCCGAGAACAGAGGATAGGGGTTGGCTGCGGTCGCAGCCAGGTTCACGGTGATATCGCCCTGACTGACTCCGCCGCTCGCGGCCACCGCCGTACCGGCCCCCAGCGCCACCAGTGCCACATACGCACGATAAATGGAAGATGTAGATAATTTTCTCATCCGCCTTTCTCCTAAAAAAGCAGCTCTTGCGGAAAAAGGCCATCCAAAACGTTGCGGAGTCGCCGCCCGCAGGCTGGTTGGCCGGCCCATCGGCCGCCGATCAACAAGAGGCCGGCGGCGGTGCGCCGCCGGCCATCACTTGAAGAGAGTGTCAGGCCCGTTTCCGCCGGCCGATCAGCAGCAAGCCTGCACCGGCCACGGCCATTAAGCCCAGCGTCGCGGGTTCGGGAATGGTCGGCTGGCCGATATAGGTGGCTTGCAGCTCCGTCGCCGTCCCGGCTGCGTTCACCACCACGTTAAAAGACCACAAGCCATTGTCCATCGCGGCTAAGCTCAAGCCGGTGTTCTGGTAGTTGCCGTTGTTGCTGTAGTTATTCAGCAGCGTGTTGGTAGTAACAATGCCCATGTATGCCGCATTGGTGGCCGTCACTACGTTGGTGGTGATCAATGTATACACTTGGCCCGTGACCGGCGTAAAGCCTCCCAGTAGATCCAGTTCCAGCGTGCCGGACAACGCCACCACATCGCGGGTATCATTTTGGGTGCTGGTGCTGCCACCACCATCAGCAGTGATCGTGCTTACACCGCCAGAGCCAATTTGGAAATCCAGCGTGCTGTTGGCGAAGGTCTGCATGCCGCTGGCACCGGCGCCGGCGGCAAAGTTCAAGGTGCCGCCGGTGCCGACGATCTGCAACTCAGCAGTGCCGCTGCCAGAGCTGTTGCCGGATGACAAATTAGAACCAGCTAGCGTGCCGCCGGTAATCGTGATCAAGCCGGTGGGACTTCCGCTGGCACCGGCGTTGATGCCTTGCTCGCCAAGCCCGGCGATGATTACGGCCCCCTGCGAGGTGACCACGCCGCCGCTTAGGTTAAACGTGCCTTGGCCGTAGGAAGCAACTTCCAATCCACCTATGGTGTCCGTCCCGCCCGACATGTTAAATGTTCCGTTGGTATCGTAACCGACGAGGATGGACCGGTTCACGCTGGTTGTCCCGCCGGTCTGGTTCATCGTGCCATACCCGGTAAACGTACCATGGGAGGAGACTACTGGAGCATTCGCGCCAAGCACGATGGAGCCTGGGTAACCGACGGTGATTTTACCGCCGCTTTGAATGTTGAGCACACCATTGGCACCGTCGGCTCCGACAGAAAAGCCCCATTGATTGCCCGGCACCGTGACGTACCCGCCGGATTCGATATTCAGGGTGCTGGTAGTCTGGCTGTAAGTGCCCGATGCGCCTACTGCTGCGCCAACGCGAAGGGAACCGGCATTAACCGTACCAGCGACGTTGACCGTGGCTCCATAACTACCGGAACCCCCGATTGCCAACGTGGTGGGTAGGTAAGCGCCGGCTTGAATATCCAAAATCACCGGCGAGTTGGGGTTGGGGGCGGTACTGTAGTGGAAACCCGCATTGACATTTAAGCCATTGAGGTAGGCAGCGTCAGCTTGGTAATTGCCACTCATCGTAACGGTGTATCCCGTGGAATTGCCCGCCAGGCCCATGATATATCCGGAATCGCTGTAGCCGCCGCTGGGGCCGCTGGGCGTTATGCTGCTGTCATAGTTGCCGGTACCGTTCGTACCTGGTATCCAATGGCCGGTATAATTGGTGCTATTGGCGCTAAACTTGCTCACCCAGTTGGCGGCGCTATCCCAGCTTCCGCCCTGGCTGGAATCGCCCGAAGGGCCAATCCAGTACGTATTAACACTGGTAGCGGCCCCGGCATTGGTCGTCAGGCCGACTGCGGCCACCGCCGCTGCCGTAGCTAAAGTGGTGAGGAAAACATTCTTACGATTGATTTTGGAAAAACTTTTCATGTGAGGACTCCCTTAATAAAAAACTTAGACTTAAAAAAAACGCAACAACAATAAACCATTGAAAACTGGATACCGCCGAGCGGGTCCACCCTTATTCTTATCTCAGCATCGCAGCGTCCCATCCTTGGCCTGATCAACGCTTAAGAGGCCACCAACCACACGGCACACCAGCGGCCAATGCCGCCCGTAATCCAGCCCGGCCTGAGATGAAGCTATCGTACCGTCAACCAATTTAATACTCGCCCCAGCCAAGTCAAGAACAATCCCTTATACCGTTGCGCAAGTCTGTTATATATTTGCGCAACAATCGCCCATAATGCGCTCAAACCCGACGAATTTGCAAAAAATCCTGCCGATACCAGCGCCAGATTTCAGGGGCGGCCTAATTGCACGCCTGATCGAAGAGATACCAGGTGTCCAGCGCGCTGGTGCTTTGGCCATTATAAATATCAGGGCCGATCGGCTTATTGGGAACCAGAAAGCCCAGACTGTCTGATACGTAAAAACCACCGCCGCCGCCCGTATACGCCCGCACGGAGCCATCGGTAAAGAGCACATTAAAATAGTTCGGGCCATGGGGGTAGATGGATACGAAGGCCGGCGGCCAGATGTTGCTGGCTTCGGGGTATTGAATCAGGTCCGAGACAATCGCCAGGGAATGGGGAATGTTGAGAAGCCGCACCGCTGCGGCCGTCTGCTCGCTCCATTGCGTCATGCTCCAATCGCCGTAATCCAACCGGGATATCTGCTCGTATTCGTAGGAGCATTGGCGCTGCCAATTGCGGCCGGGCTGAATGGGGCCGCGGCCCATGCTGTCACTGTTGGGCCAGCCGTTCTGGCACGCGACATCCGCCAGCGAAGGGCAATAAAAATAAGGATCGTTGTCGGGCAGGGCGTTAGAGCCATTGTATTTCGGCAGCACTGTGCCCATATAGCCGCCGCTGTAGAGCAGCCCCAAGCCATTGTATTGGCCATAGCCGTCGATATAGCCCTGCCCGCCACCACACGTGTAATCGGTGAAAGGCGCGATGCCGTTGGAGTTATCGTTGGAGGTTTCCTCCAACGGCAGGTAATCCCGATTGACGTTGGCATATTCCACCATTGCCAGACCGATTTGATGCAGATTGCTGGCGCAGACGACGCGATTGGCCAATTCCCGGGCTTTCGCCAGGGCGGGCAGGAGCAGAGCGACCAAAATGGCGATAATCAGGATCACCACCAAAAGCTCCACGAGGGTGAAGCCGCTTCGCGGCAGACGGGGCGCTGCGCGAGACGGGAGTCGGGAGACGGGAGACGGGAGTAACGGCGGCTGTGGCCGCGAGATGGCGGACTCGAGCCGGGAATCGGAAAAACGATGCGGGCCTGCCGCCCAGGATGACAGATGGCCGCCGCGGTTAGCACGCGTTCCCGGCTCGCTGATCTTCGGGTTGGTATCCATATATCGGCCTTTATATCAGGTGATTGGCAAGGGCCGCATCGAGGGCCCATTACGGCTGCTCAATGGTCTGGCCGTGCGTGTAATTGACCACATATACGCCACCGTCCAGTGTCATCACATTGACCTGCGTTCCGCCAATGCCGCCAGTGCCCACCTTGGCGTTCCACGGCGTTCCATGAACCTGTCCGAAGTTGCCGTACGAATTTCCAAAACCCCAGTATTCGTATTTCCCGGTGGTCATGATACTGGGCGGATCATAGCCGGTGACATTGGTGCAAGCGAATAAATACCGCACGTTGCTGACCGGGTCTGACCCCGGCAGGGCCGAGGCCATATCCAAATCTTTCTGCAAAAGCACGCCATACTTGGGCGTCGGTTGCAGCCCTTCCGGCGGAACGCCGTATGCAAATGCGTACTGGTACGGGTTGATCTGGCCGTCGGCCATAGTTTGGTCGCCGCCGGGGTGGCTCAGGATTGCCACGCAATCCATCACCGAATCGTTGGCGTTAAAATTATTCATTGGATTGGCACCGGTGGCGGCGTCATCGGAAGGGCCGTCGAGGTAGGGCGAAAGGATCGGCCCGTAGATCTGCTTTTGGTTCCACCGGAAGCCATAGAACTCGTTCGCCGCCGCGTTGTAATCGGCCACGGAATAACCGCGGCCAAGTGCGTTCCACACATCCGCCACGTCGCCTGTGCTCGGCGGAAAGTAGCCCTGGTTTTCCGTTGCGTACCCGATGCACGCGGTATAGGTCTGCTGCATGTTGCTCTGGCACATCACCAGAACGGCCTGCTGCCGGGCCGCCGCCAACGCCGGCAACAGCAGAGCAATGAGAATGGCGATGATGGAAATGACCACCAAAAGTTCCACGAGGGTGAAGCCGCTTCGCGGCAGACGGGAGACGGGAGACGGGAGTAGACGCGGCTGCGGCCGCAGGGCGTGGCACTGTTTGGTAGTGGATGGATGGTTGGATGCGTGCTCATGGCGGAGCTCCTAGCTTCTAGTGGCCCAATCACATTCGGCCAGCTCAAGCGGTGTTGGATCGCTGCGAATCGGCATCACGCACACCACGTTGGCCACGGACTGCCAGCGGTAAATCGGAAGCACGGAACCGTGCCCGCCACCGCAATCCACTCCATTATTCTAACCGCCGATTACCGCCCGCATTTATACCGCTACGCAAATCCTTTATACCATGGCGCATACGGCTGGTGCTTCCGGTTCAGGCCGGCTTCCGCCGCCGACCAATCAGCAGCAAGCCTGCACCGGCCACGGCCATTAAGCCCAGCGTCGCGGGTTCGGGAATGGTCGGCTGGCCGATATAGGTGGCCACCAATTCGTAACCTGTGGTGTTGCCACCGGAAACAATCGGGTCCACGGCCCAGCTCCAATTCGCGGCGTCTGTTGGATCTAAGTTAAGGCCGGCGTTGGTAACGCTACCAAAGCCGTTATTATAAGTTTCATTGGCGGTGATGATGCCGAAGTTACCGTTGCTGTCGCCAGCGGTTACGTTGGTGGTAACTAGGGCGAAAGTTTGCCCATGGGTGGGGGTAAAGCCGCCCAGCAAATCGAGCTCCAACGTGCCGGACAGATTAATCAGACACCTTCCGTCGCCCGTAGCAGTGGAGACCGCCGTAATCGGGGTTACGCCGCCGGAGCCAATTTGGAAATCCAGCGTGCCATTGGAATAACTGGTCATGGGTGAGCCACCCGCGTTAACACTTATGTTAATGCCGGTGCTGCCCGAGCCACTGATTACGAGCTTGCCAGTGCCAGTGGCATTCGAATTCCCAACCAGCAAATTTGGTAACGCCAGCGAGCCGCCGCTGATGGTAGCGGTGCCCGCGCCCGTGCCACCGCCTACCTGCATGGTGTTGTTGCTGGTAAGGGTGCCGCCGGTCATGGTGAAGGTGCCGCTGGCGTTCTGGCCAATCATAAAGGTGCCGTTATTGGTGCCCACGACGGCGGTTCCGGCGGAGAGGTTGTACTCGCCGGTGGCATTGCCGCCAATAATAAAATTCCGGCCATTGTCCAGAGTCCCGCCGGTCTGGGTAAAGATTCCGGTACCGTAAGAGGAAAACCCACTGGCCGGGGTGCCGGCACCCAGGCTAATTGCTCCGTATTCGCCGGTGTTGATGGTACCGGTGCCGCTAAGATTAACTACACCATTGCTTTGATTGCCGACGGTGAGGCCGGAGCTCGTTGCACCCGAATCGACGCTCCCGGACGTACCGAAAAGCCCCGCCGAAACATTGAGTGTCCCAGTACCCACCTGATTTTGTACGCCGCCCGCCCAGCCAATGCCATCACCAAGAGTGGTACCACCAAAGCCAAGCAATTCACCGCCGGTGATATTGATGGTGGCGTCGTAGCCATTGGCAACCCCGGCCCCGCTACCGCCATTGATTTGGTTTGGGGTGAAACTCAGGTAGCCACCGGTGGCCACCGTCAGGCTGCTGCCGGCGGTGTAGCCCACGTGGCCCGACTCGCCGCCGTCGTTGAGGTTAAAGTCGCGCAGATTCAGCCCGCTTGGATATCCGCTATTCTCGTTGGTATTAATGGTAACGCTGCCACCGTTATTGATCACCACATCATCCCAGGGACCAGCGGGATAGGTGTAACCGGTTTGCGATTGACTGCCTGGAAGATAACCTTCGCTCCAATCCGTGGCGACGTTCCAGTTGGCAGTGGCACCAACCCACGAGTCGGTGTTGGCGCTGGCCGGCTGGGCACAAACCGCCGTCAGCGTCGCCGCAGTGGCAATGGCCGTCAACATCGCCAGTATCCGGCCATTCTTACGATTGCTATTGGAAAAACTTTTCATGTGAGGACTCCCTTAAAAAAAACCTAAACACAAGAAACATACAAACACAAAAACCGTGAACCATTTCAAAACTGGAACCCGCCGAGCGGGTCCAACCTTACCTCAGCATCAATACCGTTCTTTCGTCGACCTGACCAACGCTTAAGAGACCACCAACCACACGGCACGCCAGCGGCCAATGCCGCCCGTAACCGAGCCCGGCCAGAGGTGAAGCAGTCGTACTATAATCAATTTAACCACCCGCCCAAGGCAAGTCAAGAACAATTCCTTATACCGTTGCGCAAATTATTTATACAATCGCGCAACAACGGACAATCCTGCGCCTAAAACCAGCGAATCTGCGAAAAAGCCCGGTGGCACCACCACTTTTCCGGACCGTTGGTCGCCGCGATCAGCAAATCAAAGGAACGCAACAAGAGAAGCGGGCGGGGAATGGCATGAATCCGCCAATGCAGTCCGATGCGTGCTCAGGCGAGCCATGATCAATGCTTACACGGTTGACAGGGCATTACTGATTCTGATCAAACACCCACCAGATATAATTCTCATACTGCCAGCAATTGGCGGGATTAAAATTATTGGTGGTCAAATAAGGGTGCTCAAAGGGTACCACCGAACCATCGGTATAAAGCACGTTAAAATAATTCAGGCCGTGCGGCAGTTGCGCCACCGTTCCACCCAAAGCGTCGCTATAGGGATACATCCACATGTCCGAGACAATGGCCAGCCGGCCCACCGTGGCGTAGGGCTTATCCTGCGGCACAATGGAGGCCGGGCTGGTTCCGCCAGGCCCCGGCTGCGGCAACGCCACATAATTAACCTGTATCCCCGGCCAGGAAACAATTGTGCTCGGGCTGCCGCCCACATCGACTTGGGAAAGGGGGGCGTTCATAAACGTTTGCGGGCTTCGGCCAATACCGGCATACACATAGGAAGTTCCATCAAATTCGTCATCGCCCTGATTGCCATAGGTATTCCGCGTGTCCGGCGGCATCGACGGGCAGTAAAATACCGGCGTCTCCCCGGCCTGCTGGGTCGCGCCCGCGTTACTGTCGCCCTGAACATTGTTATTCCCGACGTAGCCACCGGCCCACAAAAAGCCCAAACCGTCGTAGATGCTGGGCAGTTCCGTGGAGGGTTGCCCATTCCACAGATCGGTACACTTAAATAAATCCCATTGCTGGGTTTGAATAGGGGCGCGATCCCGGTTGGCATCGGCGTACGCCATAATGGCGATGCCGATTTGGCGCAGGTTGCTGGCACAGACCACGCGATTGGCCAATTCCCGGGCTTTCGCCAGGGCGGGCAGGAGCAGAGCGACCAAAATGGCGATAATCAGGATCACCACCAAAAGTTCAACGAGGGTGAAGCCGCTTCGCGGCAGACGGGGCGCTGCGCGAGACGGGAGTCGGGAGACGGGAGACGGGAGACGGGAGTAGACGCGGCTGCGGCCGCAGTGCGTGGCACTGTTTGGTAGTGGATGGATGGTTGGATGCGTGCTCATGGCGGAGCTCCTAGCTTCTAGTGGCCCAATCACATTCGGCCAACCTAAGCGGTGTTGGATCGCTGCGAATCGGCATCACTCACACCACGTCGGCCACGGACTGCCAGCGGTAAATCGGAAGCACGGAACCGTGCCCGCCACCGCAATCCACTCCATTATTCTAACTGCCCATTACCGCCCGCATTTATACCGCTGCGCAAATCCTTTATACGACAGCGCAAACGGCTGGTGCTTCCGGTTCAGGCCGGCTTCCGCCGCCGGCCAATCAGCAGCAAGCCGGCACCGGCCACGGCCAGCAAGGCCAGGGATCGCGGTTCCGGTGCGGCGATGAGTTGCAGCGCGTTGATGGCTACGCCATCGCTGCTGCCGGCGGCATATTCAAACGAGATGGCGATTTGTCCGGCGCTGGGAGTAAGACCGGTAAATTCGACATAGTTGGTGGGGGTGGTGGCACCGGCAAGGGTGGTGCTGGTGGTGGGAATAAACGTTCCGTTCCAGGCGGACCCCTCTTGATTCAGGGCGTAATACGTAGCGGTGCCGATGGTGTAGGCACCGGTGTCGCCGGCGTTGTCATCCACGGTATACGCGATGAGGCTGTAGGTTCCGGTGGGGACGCCGCCCAGGATTATGGTGCCGGTGCTGCCGACTCCATTTTCCTTGGCCGCACCGGATAGCAGAATATCGTTGGTGGTGGCCCCGCCGTTGTAGGTGCCGGTATTGTAGTTATCGGTAAAGGCGTTAAAGCTGATGGTGATGGGGTTATTTCCAGCATTGTCGTTGACCGGAGCATCGCTATAGCTTAGGTTGGTATTGCTGGAGTTGCGCAGCAATATCGGATTCCAATTGTCCTGCGGGCTAAGCCCGGCCGTTTGGCTGGAGGTGAGCTCCACTGCGGACCCGGTGGGGCTACCATTGGGTGTAACAAACTGTACGCCCCAGATGATTGAGGCCCGGGATTGGCCGGGCCGGCAGAGCGCTGCTGCGCTAACGGCGGCGATGGCCGCCACGATTGCCCAGTTAGTCCTGCGAGGGGTTTTGCCAGAGGTGTTCATCATAAAATCCTTATAAAGAGTCGCGCTGCGTTAACTCCGGGCAGAGGTTGGTTCGTCTGGCCCATGCGCTGCGGCCCGGCTGTTGAGGCTCGCCTTGCCGGTGCTCTTGCGTGGGCGCACCAGAATGGCCAAACCGGCGACAGCCAGCAGGGCCAGCGAAGCCGGTTCGGGGACAGCCGCGCCGTAGATGGCAATCTCCGAGTAGCCCACGCCGTTGTTCTCGACATTTTCGAAGTTGAACTGGATATCCGTTACCCCACTGGCCAATGATCCGGTGCTGCTGGCCAGCGCCACCTCCGCGTCGTTTTGAGATGGCGCGTAAGCGACAGTATCGAGGGGGGAGTAGCCGGTTCCGCCGTCACTTGAATAGGAAGCGGTGTAATTTTGGCCGTCGCGCCCCGTGTCGTGCCACGCGGTGTAGGTTTCGATGCCGCTGATATCGGACGGGCTGGCCAGGGGTATGGTAATAATGGTTCCATTTTGGATGCCTGCCACTGTCGTGGGGGTGGTATTGGTGGGGTCCGCAGGCCCGAACAGGCCGTCCGTAAGGACGGCCGGGTTGTTGGTCGGCTGCGGACTGCCGTTATCCTCGGCAATGCTGGTAAGCAGCCCGGTGCCGCTGACCACGGGTGCAACGTCGTAGGCCAGGTCGCCGGTGGTGTTGATGGTGAAACCACTGCTGGTGGTGCTGTCGGTTTCGATGATGGTGGCCTGGGTGGCTTGGGCCGCGGCGAGGGTTAGCGCCACCACTGCGGCTATTGCCAAGAACACTGTGCCTTGCGACGTTTTGTGATAAGTGTTCATTTGATGTCACCAAAAAAACGAAAAATGAAAAATAATGCCAAACAGTTCAGTATGAGGCCCGCCTCCGTTTGCGGCCGATCAGCGGCAATCCCGCACCCATCACAGCCATCAGGCCCAGCGTGGCCGGTTCGGGAATGGCACTGTTGTACAGTTGGGCCACATCGCTGCTCGATAGAACGCGGTTGTAGATGGTGAAATCGGCGATTGCCGCCGGCAGGAAAACCGCCGTGCCGCTGCCCGCGCCACTGCCGACATTAAAGCCGCCGGCCTCCAGCAGTGGGGCGGTGCCGCCGTCAGCATACGATTTCGCCAAAACGCCGTTGACATAAATGTCCACACTTCCGGTTTGGACGGCGTAGGTGATCAGGTACCATGTATGGGGGTAAAATTGGTAAGCTGCATCCGCTCCGGTGGTGATATATCCGCTGCTGCTGCCGATATCCGCGTGTACGCCGCGCGCATACCCGGCCGTGCTGGTGCTTGCGTTTTCAATCTGAATATCGGTATGGCCGCCGTTAAATCGGGAATTGAATAGCCCCGGGTTGGTTGCACCGTTGCTGCTGGGTGGAACATAATCCAGATTCATCCAGCAGGAGAGCGTATACGTGGACAGCGCCACATCCGAACTGCCGCTGGTGGAAACATAGCCGCTCTGCGCCGGGCCGCCAGTGGTGTTTAGCTGCAAGGCGTAGCCTCCACCGGGAGCGTCCGGAACCCAGGCGGTATCCGAGGCGGTGTTGACGGTGCCGTTATCGGCGGAACTTCCGCCCGGGGCGGAATTGACCACGGTGGTGCCGGTGGACTGGTTCATGGTCCAATCCAGCACCAGACCGGTGGTGATGTCCGCGTAGGTTGCGCCCGCACTTAACGCCAATGCCGCCGCGGCTGCCGCCGTGAAGATCTTACTCATGCTATTGCGTGTATTCATGAAAGCCCCCTTTGTAGTGCAGTTGAGCCGTTTCCGCAAAGACTGGTCCCGCCGCGGCCATCCGGCCCGCGTGCGCGCTGCCGGCGCGGCAGCAGAAATATCCCCAAGCCTCCCAGCAACAGCACTGCCAGAGCGGCCGGCTCGGGAACGGCGGTAATGGTGAGGCTGGTAAGTGTGTTGATCGGCCCCCCCTTGGTGGAAGGAACGTAGCCCTGGTATTCGCTGTAGGTGACGGGGCTGGTGCCGTTGCTATAGATATTGTAGACATAGCCGCCTGAGCTTTGATTGCTTTGGGTGGTGGTGTAGGCAATCCCAGCGACGCTGTCAAAATATTGATATTTGCTGCTCGACGGGACTGGGTAAAAAACGTTATCGAACCCGGTGGAATCCATACTGACGTATGTACCGGCGGCGGCGGGGTCCAGCAGGCCGGTGATCGTAATTCCATTTCGTTGGCCGGTCATTGTGAGCATCGGGTACCCCCCGGCGTACGCGCCTGATGCGATGGCGGTGTTGCTGGTGGTGAATTGGCCGGAAGCGCTGATGCCCGAGGCAGTGTACGAAAAGTCGTAGGCCATGTCAGCGGCCGCGGGTGGCGGGGTGCTGATGGCCGCGGTGCCGACCGCGAGCGCACCAAGCACAGCCAGTGATCCGCCAACGGGCAGCTTGTGTGAGATAATGCTTACCATGATATAGTCCTCCGCTAATAAACCTTAGCCCCATGCCTCCGCCAGCCTAACAGTCGATAAAAAGAAGCCACAAGGCAATTTAACCAAGCACATTATAACCAGAGCATTTTGTATATTGGCGCAAATCCTTTATACGATTGCGCAAGTGGCGGAATGTGCCGATTCAGGCCGGCTGGCGCTTCCGACGGATCAGCAGCAAGCCCAGACCGGCCACAGCCATCAGGCCCAGCGTGGTCGGTTCGGGTACGGCCGGGGCGACATCGGCATAGGTTGTGCCGAAGCGCAGCTCGTCGAAGGACCAGCCCGTGCCCGTTACGCTCACCCCACCCGAGGATGAAAACGGCTTGCCCGGATAGGTGATGGAGGTGGTCCCGGCAGCCGGGGCGGAAAGGCCCGGCGTGGGGTCCACGTACAGAGTCAGATTGATGTTGTTATTGCCGGTAAAATTTATTTCCAGAGCCAGAAATGCGGTGGTGCCCGTTACCACTGGTGCAATGGTTACGTTGGTGGTATTGCTGGCCATACCATAATAGCTGCCGCCGCCGGAGGCAAAAGAACCGAAGGTGATGCCCGGCTGGTATTGCTGTGTATTACCTAAACTAATTGCCGCGTCATCGCCGGTATAATTCTGCTGCACCAAAGCGCTGACCCACATGGTGCCGGTGGCGCTGCTGCCATAAATAAAGTCATTCTGGGCCGTGGAATCGAGCGTTCTTGCCGCCCCGTTGCCGGTGGAATTAGCGTTGGGCACCGTCATCATATTGCCGGTGGTGGCCAGCGGCCCATAGCTAAGGCTGCCCGTGCCGATGACTGGCTCGTCGCCGTTTGCGGTATTCCAAGTGTTGCTCCAACCGGTACCGCCGTTCCAGTTCGTGGGATTTTGGTCCGCCGGCAGAGTAATCCCAGCCGTATAGCTGAAGCCCTCGTAGGCGACCAGCGTTGCCCGAGCACTTGAGCCGAACGTTCCGACACCCCAAAGTGCGGCACCGGCAGCAACCACCAACATCAATTTGTCCTTACTTTCCAGCCAACTCATTTTAAAATCTCCAAAAAAAAGTCTCCGCAGGGCCAAACGGCCGCGGCGGTTTTGAAAAACTATTGCGTTCCCGCTTCATCCCGGCTGGCCGAGCCGACATCGCCGCCAGGCCGGCCTTTGCCCCTGCGTTTGCGCGGCCGCAGCAAAATTCCCAGCCCGCCCGCGGCCATCAGGCCCAGTGTCGCGGGTTCGGGAATGGCACTGATGGTTAACTGCACCGAGGGCGTACCCTGATCGCTGCCCAGCGAAAATGCGTAGGTATCTCCAATTGGCAATCCGCTGGCCGTCCAGCCGCTGAATCCGGAGGAATTATCCGTCAGCGCGCCGGTGTAATCCAGAAGGGAATACGTGCCGGGGCCGAAGCCCGCGCCGGTGGCAATGTTCACGGTGATACCGGTGCCCAGGCTCAGCGTGGTGGTCTTGAGCAGGCTGCTGCCGGCCGTGCCGCCGGCCACATTGGGCGAGCCGAGGGCAAAATCCAGGATGCCGCCGTTGGCCAAAGCAGTCCCGCCGGTGGCATCCATGGTGCTGCCGTTGGAACCATCACCTGGGGAAAGAATTCCACCGCTGCTCGCGGTCAGCGTGCCGACCGAACCGTCGCCGGCGAGCGTAGCCCCACTGGCCACCGTGAAGGGGCTGCTGTCGATAGCTGAATCCACAATTAATGTGCCGGCGTTAACGCTGGTCGCGCCGCTGTAGGTATTTCCGCCGCTGGGGTTGTTGAGCACCCATGTGCCGGCACCGGCTTTGACCAAGCTGGTTTGGCCGCCGTTGGAAGCCTGATCGGTAAGTCCAATGCTGAAGGTGTTGCGGCCGGTGTTGGACCCGACCAAATTAAGCGTGCGCGGGCCGGGGGCGTTGTACAAGTTGGTATTGGTGCCGGTGTAGGTGAAACTGATCGTGGCGCTGGAGTTACTGCCGGAGGCGTCAATGGTATTGGTGCTCTCTGCGGTCAGCCGAATCTGCCGGTCGGTGCTTTGGGCGGTGGAACCGGTGTATTGCAGGGTGCCGCCGGAAAAATAAAGGCCGATGGAGCCGGGGCCGACTTGATTGGTATCCTGGCTGGCGGTGCGGGCACCAATAGCGCTGGCCACGCCGTAATCGGAAAGCGATGCCACATTGACCGTGTCGTAGATGCTGATGCCACCGGTAAAGGTATTGGCCCCGTTGAGGTAAATAACGCTGGCCGGCACGCCCAAGGAGAGAGACAGTAACCCCCCCGCGGCCCCGTCGGAAAGAACCCCATTGAAATACACAGCGCCGGAAGAGCTGGAATTCGTGGCCACGTTGAGGATGGTGATATTGTTGGTTGCAGCCGTGCCGCTGACGTCATTTTCAAACGTGAGCGCACTGGTGGAATCATCCACGATGGTTTGATTGCCGTTGACCGCCGCGAGATTTACATTCACTGCTTCTCCGGGCGTGGCCGACCCAATGGTGATGGGGCTGCCGGCTCCTTGGCTGTAATAAATGATGTTGCCGCCGGAACTGCTGCCCAAGGCTAAATTGTAGCTGCCGCTGCCACCCTGAATGGTTAGCGTGCCGGACCCAACGCTGATCTCGTCCGCGGCCTGATTGCCATTGAGGTCGACGGTTTGACTGCCGCCAAGATTGAAGGAGGCCGTATCCGCGGAACCCGGCAGGCCATTGGGAGTCCAAGACGTGCTTGAGGCCCAACTCGTACCGCTACCGTTCCAGGCATAAGTGGTTGCGGTGGCGGCCGCCGGCAACGCCGCCACACCGGCCCCAGCCGCCGCAATGGCCGCCAGAGCCACCAACATCCTGCCGCGGTTGCCATTAACTTTTGAAGCCTGAGTCATTTGCCACCTCCTGAAAAGAGAAAATAAATAACCAAGAAAAACCTGTTATCGCATTGCCATGAGCACTACCTGTGCCTCCGCATCGCCGTCTATGCCAATTTGCGTCTCCGCCCCGCCACCACCAACCCCAATCCGCCCACGCCCAGCAACCCCAGCGTCGCTGGCTCCGGCACCGGGGAGGCGCTGAGCGTAACGTCGGTAAAATCCACCTGGTTGGTGTTATTATAGGCATTGGCTCCGAGCAGATTAACGATCATGTCATTGGCCGGTGCGGTCGGGCCCGTGCTGAAACTGATGGTATACTCTTGTAAATCCCCCATGGTTGCCGTGAGATCCAAGTTAGATGCCTCTATCACCGCATCGTTGATGGCGGTGCCGGAGGGGGTTCCGGAAACCAACTCTATTTCTCCCTGGCTCGCGCCGGGCATATCCAATCGCTGGCCCATGTATACGGTAAGGGTATACGTGGTGTTGGGCAGCCAAGCTGCGCCATCGGTGGTGGTGACATCCTGAAAGATGCTTTCCTGGCCGTTGATCCAGGCCATGTAATCGCCGCCGTCGGAGGGATTGGGCGCGGGCCAGTTGTTTAAGGTGGTCGAATTATACTCCTGCGTCTGGCCCGCAACGTTTTGGGAACCGCTCCCACCGTTGATGACGTTGACCCACGAGGTAATCTGGTCGGCGTAGCCGTTGGGGCCATGGGCGGGTGAAGAAAAGTTGTAGTTGGCGACCGTGATCGGGGTGGCCCGCGCGGTCGAAGCAAGAAGTCCCGTGCCCAATAGCACCACCCCGGTCGCCAGTGCCGGCACCATTGTGCCGCGGCGGCTGACGGCCGGGAAACCATTCTTGTTATTGCTGCTCGGAAAACTTTTCATGTGAGGACTCCCTTTAAAAAATTAGACTCCAAAGAAAAAACCATTCGAATCTCGAACCCGCGTGCTGGGTCCACCCTTATTCTTATCCCAGCATCGCAGCGCCCCATCCTTGGCCTGATCAACGCTTAAGAGGCCACCAACCACACGGCACGCCGACGGCCAATGCCGCCCGTAATCCAGCCCGGCCTGAGATGAAGCTATCGTACCGTCAACCAATATAATACTCGCCCCAGCCAAGTCAAGAAAAATCCCTTATACCATGCGCAAGCCTGTTATATATTGCGCAAAAATCGCCGATAATCCACTGCGTACGGGGCAGCCAAGGCCCTGGCGGAATGTCGACAACGGGCTTTTAGGCCGTTGCCGTGGCCAGTTTGATAATCCGGATCTCTTCCGGCTCCAATGTCAATACGCCGCCGTCCCGACGCGCCAGGGCGGGTCGCCCAAGCCGCACCCGCCGCGGTTGATCCGTCAAATTCACCAGCAGCACCACATCTCCCTCCGGCGTATGATGCTGCACCGGCAGCACCCCCAGGTCCCCTTCCACGCTGTAGGTGTCCACCAGGGGCGAAAGTACACGCCGAATTTCCCCCAGCCAAGCCTCCATGTCCGCCGGGGGAATCTCCTGCCAGACCACCGGAATAATAATCTGCTCTCCGCGGCACCACAGCCGGCCATCCGCCTCCCAACCATCACCGACAAAACGCACCGCCCCGCCCGCCGCCTGCTTGGCCTGGCTGATCCCCAAAGCACGGTTCACCGGAGCCATCTCCAGCAGGGCGGCCCCATCCAATACCAGCCGCCCATCCACCCGCCAAGGCCAATCCCACACGCTGCGGCCGGTGACGGCAACCATGGCCTGGGAATCTTCCCGCCAGCTTCCCGCACGTACCACATGTGAACACAGGCCGGCCAGCGATAGCAAGGGAAATGGCTGGCGGTCCAGCCGGCGCTGACCGGGGTCTTTATCTCCCATCGCGGCCGCCGGCGTACGCACAATCTGGATGCCCGCAAGGTTGCGTTTGTCCGCCAAGGCCGTGGCCCACTGGGACAATCGCGTTTGCTGAGCTTCGATAAACTGCTGGTATAATACGCCCTGATTCACACACGGGCAATACGCCAGTTGCCCCGCGCCGGCCGCCAAGGCCAGCACCGCTTTTTTCATGATTTGCCGCGGCGACATGCCGGTAAAATAAGTCGTTTCACTGCGCACCACCGCCGGTTGCGGAAACCAGCTTACATGATAGCTGGTCACCAGGTGTTCCACGACCTGGCTGACCGGCTGGGCATATTCCGCCGCCCCAAAGTGCCCCTCCCCGGCGCGGAGCAGCGGTTCGGGCACCATTACCGGCAGAAGCTTCGCCAGGTCCAGCCCGTCGCGCTCTTCCCCACCCCAACGCACCATCAAACCCAGCGCCAGTTTGGCATTCACGCTGCGCCCCGCCGCCGCAATGGCCTGCCAACCGTCCGCGAGCATCCGCACCTTCCGCGCCACCCAGGCCTCGTGTACCTTTTGCTCGCCCAGCACGTGGGACCGCGAAATCTCGCGGCCCAACTCCCGCCCCAGTTCGGCCATACACCGGTCACAATAACAGCAGGCCGTGCTGGCCAGGCTTTCCCCGCCCCATTGGTCGGAATCCATCCGGTATTCATCGTCGTACCAGATGACATCAAAAACCCCAGCCAGTTCCCGCACCACCCGCACATTGCCCTCCCGCCAGGCCGCGTTCGGGCACGCTGAACAATACACGTTTTGACCAAATTCGTTGACCGCGTACTGCCAGCCGCGCGGCAGCGGGGCCAACATTTCTCCGCTTCCCGAACCGACCAGGCCACCTTCATACCAGGGATTTTTCTTAAGCGAGCCATCCGCGTTGTAGTAGGCATCCATCGCCGGATGTCCCACCGCAAAGACCATGGCCGAAACCTGAAACCCGTCCGCCACCAGCCGGGCACGCCACCGCCCCAGGGCCTCGGGCGCGGCGGTGAGCTTTCCGGTCACCGCCGCCATGATGGAAACATCGCCAATACTTTGCCGGCGGCAAGCTTCCACAATGCTCGCATACTGGAGCTCCAATGTTTGCGGCATCAGAGCATACAAATAGCTATTCATCTTAAGTATTCTATCAACCCCTTCCGCTGCTCACTGATTCTGGTCAAAGACATACCAGAGACATTGATAATTAAAATTGGTGGCTTGTAAATTGTTGACCGCGAAGTAGGGATGTTCAAACGGCACCACCGAACCATCCGTGTACAAGACGTTAAAATAACCAAGCCCATGCGGTATAGTGGGAATCCAGGCGGGAGCACTGTTGTAGGACGCCAGGGAATCCGAGGCGATGGCCAATCGGCCGACATCGGCCAGCGGGCGGTCCTGCGGCTGCACAGCGGCGTAACTGTAGGAGCCATCGCTGCCGGTGGAGGCAAATTCCCCGGTGATGCTGATGGTGTTGCCAGGGCTGCCATTAATTTCAACCAGCGATGCCGCCACGTTATTAAACGTTTGCAACATCCGCCCGACACCGATATACAGATAAGAAGTGCCGTAGAATTCATCAGCGGGCTGATTGCCATAGGTATTACGCGTGCCCGGCGGCATGGAGGGGCAGTAAAACACCGGCGTGGTCACGGCCTGATTGAACCAGTTCGGGCTGTTCTGCTGACCATCGCGGTTGCCCACGTAGCCGCCTTGCCATAAAAAGCCCAGGCCGTCCAGATCCAGACCACCCGGCCCGCCGGGGGAGTCACCAGGCGGCCCATTATTAAGCTGTGGGTACAGCTCCGCATCTTTTTGCATATCTCCCGGCCCATATTGAAAGGGTGCCCGATCTTGGTTGTCCGCGGCGTAGGCGGCAATGGCGATGCCGATTTGGCGCAGGTTGCTGGCGCAGACCACGCGGTTGGCCAGTTCGCGGGCTTTGGCCAGGGCCGGCAGCAGCAGGGCAACGAGAATGGCGATGATCGTAATCACCGCCAGAAGTTCCACGAGGGTAAAACCGCTTCGCGGCAGACGGGAGACGGGAGCGGCCGCGCCGAGACGGGAGTAACGGCGGCTGCGGCCGGGAGATTCCCCCAGCCCAGCCTCACACGGCCATACTCTCCTCGCCTGCCCTGCGAACTTGCCGCTATCCATGACGGGCCTCCTTTGTCTGGCCGACGTTTCTCCGGAACCGTAATCCGCCCCTTGGGCGGATAGAGCGGGAGAACAGTAGAACAGTTGAGCAGGAGAGCAACCTGGAATCGCTCGCCATGCGTCGCCCACACCCGAATGTCCACTCTCCCGCGGTCTACTGATCTCCTGCTCGCCTGTTCCCACGTGCCATACTTCTCCGCGCCGTGCGGAGAAGTGGTGCGTTGAGAATCCAGTTCCTAACCTAGCCGTAAATCCCAACTGCTACGTACAGCCGCGTGACGGCGGGACGGCCGGAATTTATTGCCCCGGCCATCCCGTGATTATCTGTGGTCGGCGGAACTCATGCCCGTCGCCGCCGAACCACGACGAACTGTGACCCAATTATAACCGCCCATTACCGCCCGCATTTATACCGCTGCGCAAATCCTTTATACGACAGCGCAAACGGCTGCGGCTATCGGTTCAGGCCGGCTGCCCGCTTCCGGCCGATCAGCAACAAGCCCGCACCGGCTAAGACAGCCAAGGCGCACGGTTCAGCCACGCCGTACACGGCTATTTCCGTGTACGCCATGCCCAGAGCGAAATCATAATAGTGTAATACTCCCCCAAAACTGGGCGCGCTGCTAAGGTAGTTTTTTCCCGGTTTTTGGAGTCAGGTTTATGAAGGCGACCCGGGGATCGCTTTTGGTCCTGGTGCATTGGGTGGAGGAGCGCCCGGTAGCGGCGTGGAGTGGTATTGCCGGCAAAGACGTGAAAGCTGACACGTGGTATATACTGGACGCTGATGGTCAACCGGAGGAGTACGATAGCAGGGATTAACACCTTCTCAGCGGTGAGAGGTGTAAGCTTTAAGTTTCTTTTTTGTATTAGTGTTACACAAACATGAAAAACCTCAGGGGGTACCTGTGCGAAACACTCTGGTAAAAGTGCTCAGTAGCACTTTTACGTTCTGCGCCATTTTCCTAATTGTCGTCTTTGGCACCGATTCATTAAAAGAACACATGTTTTTTCTAGTTTTCGCTGTTTTTACCTTCCAATCGGTACACGTTTTATGGAACAATAATTAAAAGAGGATAGGCCCTTGGGCATAGCGCGTATTACCTACGCAAAACGCCGCACGTCAGCGCCATTCGGGCCACACCCGTGAATAGTCCGGGCTAGCTGGCCTCTTCTGTAATTTGGGAGGAACGGCTGGCCCCTGCCCAACCCACCGCACGTGGCTGGACGGTTTTGCCAAAGGTCTTTCGGGGCTGGTTCCACACGGCCCACATTCCGCCC
>JAJZCR010000083.1 GCA_021851715.1 Planctomycetota bacterium | reverse complement strand
TGCCTCCGGGCATGGTGTCTGCTGGCTGCCCGGCCAATGCTACGAGATGTTTCGCGGCGTTACGCAAAAATTCTGTCGGGCTGGAAGCCCGACCCCCAGGGCCAATGCCTTGAGAAGTTTCGCAATGTTTCGATCCAACCCGCAAAATTACCAATAAAATCGCCTGTTCCGAAACATCGAAGCATCTGAAACATCTTGCCGGTGGCTGGTGGGGAAGCTATTGGGCCACCGCCTGCACCATGGCCACAATCCCCGCCCGCACCGGCTCCGGCAGTGCCGGCCAGGCGGTAATAATGGCGCTCAATTCGGTCAGAGTGGGGGTGGCATCTCTGGCCATGATTTTATTGTTTGCAGCACCCGCTGACGGTCAACATGGTCCAGAGGCGGCCATATTTTTTTTAAGGCCTGCATCAATTCAGGCAGATTAGCGGTATCCCGATAAAATACTGCGTTTTTTACTGCGCCGTCGTCTTGGTCATGCGTATTTATGGGTGTTTTGTTGGCCCGTTCGAGTTCATCAACGACAATTTATTCATGTACATTTGTATTGTATGAGTGAATTGGAAGGCCCATGGTTTGGCACAGTGCCCATATATGCGATCATCAGCGGATCCGCTGGATTCCAAGATGTATTGTGCTGTGAGTAACAGCAGTGCCTGTTCACACCTGCCTGGGGCAGTTTCTGAAACATAAGGCCGGCATCGGCATCCTTTCAAGTTACTTCGCAGAGCGAGAGAGCTTCATCCGGGAAAGGCATTCGTTCACCGCTGCCAGTAAATTTGGTGGTGGTTTTGGTCGTAACAGAGGATTTTGCCATCGTGGTTCACCGCCTCAAAAATACCGTCTTTTTTAAGTTTGACGCGGATGGCCATCGTGCGTAGCTGCCGCAGCAGTGCGGGCAAGGTGGAAATGGCAATAGCACCATCCATGGTTGCGGTCCGGCCTTCGACGGTCTGGGGTGTTTCGCCGCCATACACAATCACCTGGCCGCCCGCAGCCAGGTACTTGCCAACTGCCTTGACAATGTCCTCTTCGATGATGGTGAATGCGGGTACCAGAAGGACCTTGTACTTCTTTAAAATGCCGGCACGCACCAGGGTGTCGTTGACCAGGTCAAAATCAAAATAGTAGCGCAGCGTGTTATATAAATCATGTGGTGGCTTCGGCAAACCCCATGGAAATTCCTTGATATCCCATGCTGTGGCATGTTCATGCACCCAGTTTACGTATGCTTCCGACGACAGCACTGCCACATCCACCTTGCGCTGGAAGCGCAGTTCCATCCATTGGCGAAAACGGCGGAAGTTGCCGACAACTTTTTTCTTGCCCATAAAGCTGTATTCGTGGAATTCGCGGGCATTGCTGATGATGAAGGCGAACATCCGGGCCACGATAAATTCAGGCGTGGAGCCGTGGGAAGATTCAAATCCGCAGTAGGTGCGGTGAAAATTGGTGCCGACGGCGGTCGAACATTGATAGGTGTTAAGAAAACGGAAATGGTCGCGGGCGTTGGTGTCGCGAATGCCCACGCGGTATTTAGCGCAAAGCTCGGCGGCGGCGGCGTAATGTTGACCTTCTTCAGCGGAGCCGTCGCCGCCCATGCACAGATACATATCCTTGGTCGGCCAAAGCTTGCGGGCCTCCCGAATCCAGAATTCTGCGTGGTTGAGCATCGCTCCCCGATACCAATACACCTGATCCACCATGGCCCGGCGTGACGGGGCATTTTGCTTGAGGAATGGCCGAACCTGGCCAAAATTCCGGTATGTGGTACCCCAGCGGGCATTGAGCGTCTGGATGTTTTTCGACAGTCTTTGGCAATGTCGGCGAAAATCCTCCATGGCGGCGGGGTCGTTGCACCAGAATCCGCGGTGGGTGTGATACTGTCCGTCAAAGTTGCCGATGCAGGGGAAAATGGCCTCGCCATAATCGCCGCTGATACCCAGCAAAAGCGAATCTATCTGATTCATCCGGTGGAGATAGTGGTCGTGAAAAAGTTTGAGAAAATGCCGTGTTGGTGCCTGAAATTTTTGATTCCAGATTGACTGGATACCGGAATTTTTATCGTGTTCCAGGCAGCGAAAAAAATGGCTATCCTTGGATTCGCGGAACCAATACGGGGTAGCGTACCAAGGTCCGCAGATTAAAAAGGGCTGCCATTTCACACCATAACGGACAAAATGGTCCAGTGCCCGATCAAAGCTTTTAAAGGTTATCTGGCCAGGTTCCGGCTCGATATCAATCCATTTCACGTAGGTTTCTACCGTGGTGGCACCAATACTTTTAAGGTAGTCATGGGACTCCCGGGAATAGTCGCGTTCCCAATGCCATCCGATGTTGATGCGTTTTGGCTGCTGCATGGCTAATAATCCTTATCAAGTGTGGAAATTACAAGTTTTGGCACAATAGATGATCAGGCCTTATTGCATACACACCGGGATTTTCTCGGCCGGGCCCGCGTTCACTCCCGCCTGAGCCAACATAGATTCCGGTTTTATTCATGTCAACGGGCAGGCGCCAAGTTTTTTTTATAACTTTACCATAAAAATCAGCTCTAAAGATCGGCTATGGTGTGGGGCAGCCCGGCGACGCGATGAACATCATGGTGTGGCCTGTGATGGTTGAGCCAATGGCCGACGATACCAATGATACCATTGGTGGCGGAAGTTCGGCTACGTATTTAAAACTGCGGTGAAGCGGCAGTGGCATCGTCATTGGTTCCAACACGCCGCTTGATTTTCAACAGAGTGACACACCCGGCCAAAGTTGCTATGTAAATGTATTTGCGTTTTGTGGATGGGAGGGATATAACTTAAGAGATTCTGCTGGTTCGTGGTAAATTCTGACTGGTCGAAAGGCCGTGAAAGATTATTCATTGCGAACTGACGAGTACGCGACAGAATAGTCCATTCTGGAGAAATAGCCATGAAGAAACTTTACGCTGCGGTGGCCGTTTTATTATTGTTTGTAGTGCCGCGTCTGTCGGCTGCGCCGCTGGCCCGTCATGTGCCCGCCAGCGCCTTGATTTATTTAGGCTGGAACGGCCAGCCCAGCCGCTGGATCGGCTACCAGGGGTCACGTGCCCAGCAACTGCTGGCGCAAAGCCAGTTGCCGGAATTTTTCCACCGCTATCTTCCGGAAGCTTTGAATCAATTGGCCCAGGCACATCCACCAGTGCGCATGTTTACGGGCCTGGTCTGGCCGAATCTGCAAACGTTTGCCAGCCGGCCATGGGCATTTTATTTTGACGGCCTATATAACGCGGGTGCTCCTGGCCAAATGCTGCCACGTGCCGCGCTGTTGGTGCAGGCGAGCGGGCGGCGCCAGCACCTGATGTTGATGGCGCTTACCATGCTGTGCGGCATGGGCGGTGGGGTTCATCCGCAATCGGGCGAGCCGCCGTTACAGGTCGGCGTTGCGGGGCGATTAGTCTACTTGTTTATCGGGAAACCCACCCTGACGATGGTGTCGCTGGTCCGGTCGGCGGCCGGTGCCCCCATTTTCGCCAAATCCATGGCTCATAATCGGGCGTTTAATGCCGCCATGCGACAGGTGGCTCCGGCTAACGATGCGGCGTTTTACATGGATATTGGGGGTCTGCGAACGTTCATTTCGCAACTCGTAGCCCAGACAGGAAAGCCAAATGTAACGCGAGGGTGGAATCAATTCGTCGGTATGCTGCATCTGGAGCGGCTGCAGCAGTTGGCCGCGGCGGGCGCATTTTATCAGCGGGATTTTCGCTGGAATGCGTTTTTGTCGGAGGCGGTTCCGGCGGACGGGAATGCTGCGAACCAAGCCGCAGCCGTTCAAGTCCAGGCTTTTATCCGGCAAGTGCCCAAGGGTGCCAGTTCGCTAAGCATTCATCATTTCGACCTTGCCAACGCATACCGGATAGTGCAGGCCCTCGCCGGCCAATCGCCTGGCGGTGCGGTTCAATTCAATCGGGCTGTTGCCGTCTTCAAGATCCAGTATGGTGTGGATTTAAGCCGCGATATTTTTCAAGCGCTTGGTTCGACCTGGCTTACGTATACGGATTCGCAGATTCTGGGCCGGGGTATGGCGGGAATCGTTTTGGTGAACCACCCCCGGTTTCCAAGGAGGCTATCCAAGGCTCTGCCCCAGTTGGCCAATGGTCTTGGTCGGATGTTTGCCGCGCAGACGGCGGCCTCTGGATCGCCCTTACAGTTGAAAGTGGCCACCACCCGTGTCGGGGGCATCAAAATAAACTATCTTGACGCACCTTTGTTCACTCCGGCCTGGTGTTTTTTCGACCACAATCTGTACGTGGGCTTATACCCGCAGTCTGTGTTGGCTGCGGTGCAGGCTGCCGGACGTTCCGGTTCGAGCATGGAGCAAAATCCTTCGTATGCGAGCCTGCTCCAGCGTCTCGGCAAGCATGGCTCGCCGGTATCCCTGTCATATCATGATTTACCGCGTGATGTGTCGGACGATTACTCCGGATTGTTAATGCTATCGCGGCTGGGTCTGGGTATGCTGGATATCAGATCCGGCCTGCCGTCGCCGGCCATGGTCATTCCTTCGCTGTCGGCGCTGCGGTCCCATCTGGATTCGGCTGGCACCGTGAGTTGGTACGATGCGGCGGGCTGGCATTGGCGGAGCGTTTCGCCGTTTCCGGGCAGCTCGTTGCTGACCATTTGCGGAAATGGAGGTGCAATGCCCAACTCGGCCTTCGTGATTGCGGCTTTGCTGCCGGCGATGGCGAAGGCTCGCGAATTGGCGAATCGGACGGTATCCGCGGTTAACGAGCGCTCGATCGTGCAGAGCTGTATCATCTATGCCCAGGTGCATGCGCAGAAGTTTCCTCCCAATCTGGCCACCCTGGTGGCGAGTGGACAGATAACGCCGACCACGCTTTTGGCTCCCGATTCCGGCACCACGCCGGCCAATGTGGCGGGGCTGATGGGCTCGCCAATGCGCAATGTACGTCTGATCGCTGCTCGACTGCGTGGCCATTGCGATTATATCTATGCCGGTACAGGCATGATGAATGACGTCAACTCCTCTGCAATTGTGGTCTACGAACGTCCGGGCATCAACGGTGGACGGGGCTGCAATGTAGGCTTTGGCGATGACCATGTGGAGTGGATTCCGGCGGCTTACCTTAGCCAGACATTTAAGCGAGCCAATGCCATTCGGAAAATAGCTGGCCTGCCGCCCCTGGAAATTCCGCCGTCGGCGCGGGTCGGCGGGGGGGCTGCGACCGCGGGCGGACGGTATCCATAAATGTTCTACCCCCATGGGAAATTGCCAGGCGTGCCACGGCCTTCGCGATAAGCACGGTGCTCCGGCACGATCTGATGAAAAAAAAACCAGCCCATCCAGCGTAGAACAACGTTGGTGGTGAAAATTATTTACGTTGCATGTCAGGGAACTCAGGCGCGAAGACGGGAGCTGCCTGCAAGGTAACGGGTGCTGCACCGGAGCTTGCGGTGGTGCCCACCTTGCTGGTGTTCATCCGCTAACCATAGGGGGCGTCCCACGCGCATTGGATCAGGCGGCAAGGCTACAGTAACGTCATTGGGGGATTAATTATGGTAAAGTTATGAAATAATATAATGGTTTGTGGTAAAATAATATTGTAACTTGTGATTGGATCGGTTATCTTGCCTGCTCATCATGGCAAACGTGAAGGTTCTTGTTGATGTCGAATGCCAGTGCAGATAACCAAGAAAAAATATGGACATGCGGCACGTTGACTTATACCCGGGTGGCTTTGTCGCTGCTGTTTTTCTGGTTGATCTGGGGGGACATCTGTTACACGCTGATGGAAAGCGTGACTGGCCCGATCATGTTGTTGAAGTTCAAGGCGTTGGGGGCACCGAACTGGGAAGTGGCCCTGCTGCTGTCCACCATTCCCACCACAGTCTACTCGATTTTCAATCCGATCATCAGCATCAGCAGTGACCGCTTCCGCAGTCGCTGGGGGCGGCGTATCCCTTTCATTTTGTTTTCGTTGCCGATGTTGGTATTGGGGCTGGTCGGGCTGGCCTTTGGTGATCGACTGGGAAGCTTTGTTTTTGGCATGTTGCATCTGTCTGCAGGCGCACGGATACAGGCGATACTGTGGACGCTGGGCATCATTCTGCTGGGCTTCAGTTTTTTCAACACGTTTGTGAACACCACCTTCTGGTACCTTTTTAATGATGTGATACCGCCGCATCTGCTGGCGCGTTTTATGTCCTGGTTCCGGTTTGTAGGTATTTTGTGCGGAGCGGGATACAATTTTTATATCTTTCCGTATTCGGCCAGCCATGGAACGGAGATTTTTCTGGGCGCGGCGACCCTTTATTTGTGTGGTTTTGGTCTCATGTGCTTCAACGTGCGAGAGGGTGAGTACCCGCCTCCCACACCCCACCGCCATAACACCGCCGGTGTGCTGGGCCTGGTCTTTACCTACGCGCGGGAATGCCATATCCACCGCATCTATTGGTACCTGTGGCTGTGTACGTTCATTGGAGGTATCGGTGCCGGCATTGGCCTGTTTAGTCTATACTACCAACAGGCGATCGGTCTGAATTTAGATCAGATCGGCCAGATCAATGGTACGCTGCAGATATTTGTCGCCGTGCTGATCCTGGGGGCCGGCTGGCTGGCGGATCGGTATCATCCTATTCGCGTGGTGTTTGCCGGCCAGATTCTCAATTGGCTGTTGCTGGCCGCGGGTATGATCTGGTTATTCTGGCTGCCTTCGCCCAAGGCCACAGTAGCCCTGCACTTGCCGCTGGTGAGTCACATCGGATGGTTACGTGCATACGCCACCATCCACATAACCAAGGTGTATCTGGTGTGTTTGCTGATTTATGTTGGACTTGCGGCACCCATCACCGCCATGGTAGCAATGTGGGATCCAGCCATGCTGATGCGCATGTTGCCGCGGTCCAACTATGGACAATTCTGTGCCGTTAATGCCATTTGGAGGTCAGTTGGCGGGATGGTTGGTGGCATTTTGGCCGGCTTTTTTCTGGATAGACTGGCCATGGTGGTCGGACACAACCGGGCGTACTTTTACAGCCCGATCTGGATGGCAGCTTTTAACGTTCCGGCGTTTCTCTTTTTCATGGCGTTTTACCGGCAATGGAAGCGTCATGGCGGCGATGATCATTACGTGGCGCCTTTGCCGTCGAGCAACATTGCCGAGGTCAGCGAACCGGTGCTGTAGGTGCGGCATCGAACCGCAGCATCACATCAAACACTTGGCCATGGTGTCGCTGGGCGATGATCGGTTCTTTAATCATGCAGAGCTTGACTGTATCCACAGTGAAGCGGCTGTTAAAGTTGCTTTCCAGCCCGCGGCCCATACCCTCCAGAAACAACAAATCCGCGCCAGCGGCAACGGCATTGCAGCCCGTGGAAACATGGCGCAGGTCGATCAGCGGCGTTCGACCGCCGGAGCTGACGGGTACAATCATGCCTGCACGAAGCAAATCCCGTAGCACCGCATCAACCGCCGCCAGTCGCGGCAACAGAGCGCACAATTCGCTGTAGGTTAGATCGTTAAGAGCCGGCTCTTCATTGGCTAGAAGAAGGGTCTGAATTCCACGGCTTGCCAGCCAGCGAACCAGCGGCATAACCCCCAAGATCGCATCGCTGCCGGCATTATCCAGGAAAAACAGCGATTTTTTATGTTTTGGACCGTGCAACAACCGGCTGGAAAATTGCTCAAAATCATCCACCAGCCATGGCCGCGAATGAGCCAGGTCCGCACGGATCTTTATAAAATCGGGCGATTCGTTGGAAAATCTTCCGGCTGTGGCGCTGGCTCCCAGATCAAATATATTGCCGGCAAAAACCCCTTCAATCAGCAACAGCAGCATTTCTGCATCCGTGCGGTGGTACTGGTCAAGCGCACCAATCACCTGCGGGTAGAGGCCCAGCATGGCGGTGTTTTCCCGGTCTTTCATGGCTTTAAATGGATCGGGAATGTGATGGGTTTGAAGAATATCCTGGCGAATTCGCCCAAGCACTTCCAAATCCAGCTCGCCGAGCCGGGCAGGATTATCGCGGAATTGCCGTAATTCATCGGCCAAAGCCTGTTTGGCTGCAGCGGCAGCGGGGCGGGCCTGCTCACCATAGGTTTCGATGGCCAGGCGGGCGATCAGATCAAAATGACTCAGGAAATGATGCAGCCAATAGTCGCGAAATTCCAAGTCCACGAGCATGTTTTGTGTGCAGGGGGAATAATGGTCCGGATCTGCCAGCAGAACAAATTTGGGCATGATTACCTTCACCTGGGCCGCTTGACGGCGCTTATTCCAGTACGGTGGAACGTCCGCGATTGGCAATTTTTCCAGTGGTCTCACGCGTCGTCGAGGCCAGCAATTTGGTACGATCAACCCTGCGTGCTGAGTCCGCTGACAGCACCTGAGTGGCCGGGACGGCTTCTCACGACGGAATACGCCGTTTTTCGTCGGCCGCAGTTAGCATCTCCGCGACGAAATCGACGATTCGGCGATAGGTGCGGTAGTCCATAGGGCCACCATGTCCGAGATTCGCCACTTCCACATACTCTATCCGCCGCCCCAGGGCACGCATCGCGGCGACGAACTTATCGGAATGACCGCTTTTGCTGACGGCCTTATCCTGCTCGCCATGTACGATCAAATAAGGGATGTCCAGCATTTGATCCGCCAAGTGCAGCGGAGAATGCCGCAGCAGTGCAGGCTCTATATCTCCGTAGCTGCCAAACGCATGATGCATGGTGCGTGGAAGATCCACTCGTTCATGATAATGAAATACTGCGTCACAAACCGGCCAGAGTGCCAGGCACGCAATCACCCGGTGGCGACTGTACCGGCTATATACCAGTGCTCCATGGCCACCCATTGACCCGCCGGTGGCGATCAGCGGGGTGCCTGCTGGCAGTTGGTGCCGCAACAACAGGGCATCTATAAGCTCATCGACGAATTTCTGAGCAGGTGGATTCATCCATGCCCAGGGTTCGTGAAACGGCTGCACCACCAAGCCGCCGAGATTGGACCATTCCAGCTCCATCGGGTCGCCCCCTCCCACTTTCATATCTGTATTTCCCAAGCCCGCAAAACGCAGGATGATCCCGCGAATGGGGCATCCCAGATAGTCTTGCGAGGTCCACGCCACCCGGTCAAGGAGCTTATCTTCCATTGATTTTATGGCCTTTCAAGGGCTATGCGCACTGACGTGTTCACATTCACCTGGCACCAACGCTTTATTAGAAAAATAGTCCCCGTTCCAGCGAGAAGCTGTTCTCATGGTCGCCGTAATGTTCACGTGAAAGCATACTTCCAAGCCGACAGGAACGGTTACCCAGGAAGAGTACCGGCAGTGGCGGAAGCGGCAGGCTCCGGATCTACTGAAACCTTGCGGTTAGAGGCAAATCGCACCCGACCTCCGGCAAGAGCAAACAGCGAGTCATCTCGAGCTAAACCGACGTTTTTACCGGCCTTGAACCTGGTTCCGCGCTGCCGAACAATGATCGACCCGGTGGTGACCAGTTCACCTGCGTAGGCCTTGATTCCCAAGTATTTTGGATTGCTGTCGCGACCATTATGGGTGGAACCTTGTCCCTTCTTATGAGCCATGATAAACCTCTAAGCTAACTATCCTGTGGCACCACTTGAATAAGCCTTTACCGCCTATTCCGGCCAACTAACCCCAATAGTATACCCGTTCCATTTATTAGTTGCCAGCCTCGGCAATTGGAGTTGTCTTGAAAAAATAGGAATATCCCCCGGATATCCGAAGTTGAAATTCACCCACAAATAGTGAACAATACCCGGCCAGCAGAGGAGAACCGTATGATGCCATTAACGCAGCGCACCGATTACCAAAGCGTCTTAGCGCTGAAATCCAGGCCTGCCATGGGAACCTTTATTCGTTTGTGGGATCAGGATGCACCGCATGCCATTGGTAACGGCCCGACCGATATTCCGGCGATGATCGCGTTTATTCCGCCCCATTTAGCTGCGAACTGTGCCACCGTTGTTGTTTGTCCTGGAGGTGGCTATTGGGGACTGGCGGAACACGAAGCCAATCCGGTGGCTCAATGGTTGAATTCTCTGGGCATTGCCGCTTTTGTGTTGCGTTACAGATTGGCACCGAATTATCGGCACCCGGCTATGCTGAAGGATGCGGCGCGGGCCATACGCACGGTCCGGGCTATGGCGGGGTCCTGGCAACTTGATGCGGGGCGAGTGGGCATTCTGGGATTTTCCGCCGGCGGCCATCTGGCTTCCACCGCTGCCATGCAGTTTGAGCCTGCCGACGCGGGGCGCAATGATCCGGTGGATCGCTTCAGTTCGCGGCCCGATGTCGCCATTTTGGTTTATCCGGTAATCACCTTTACGGGGCCGATGTGCCACGAAGGTTCCTGTGTAAATTTGCTGGGGCCGGATGCTCCCATCGAACTTCGGAAAGCACTTTCCAGTCATCTGCAGGTAACGGCCCATACGCCGCCGTGCTTTTTTGTCCATTCCACGGATGATAAAGCCGTGCCGGTGGAAAATTCCGTTATGATGGCTGAGGCCTTGACCCGCCACCAAATTCCCAATGAGGTGGTGACGTATGACCATGGTGGTCACGGTTATGGCATGGGCGGCAACGATTCGGAACTGTCCCAGTGGCCGGCTGCCTGTGCCAAGTGGCTGCGGGCGCGAAAGTTTTGCAGTTAATGGTCTGTTGGCATCTGGCGTGAGCTGGATTGTATCAATGCATTTGGGCGATGTGGCTGCGGATGGTTTTGATTTCATGGAGCAACGCGGCTTGGGCTTTTTGTAATTGATCCATGCGGGTTTGGGAGGCGAATCCGCGCTGACTGGAAATTTCAAACTCGATATTCACCCGGCGAACGATGGCTTCGGCCAGAGTGGTGCGCAAAATAGCCAGAATGTACTCTTTTTGGGCGGCGGCCAGTTGTTTTGGCGAATGTAAACGCATGGCGTGCGCATAGGCGATTCCGGC
Source organism: Planctomycetota bacterium (assembly GCA_021851715.1). Taxonomy (GTDB): domain Bacteria; phylum Planctomycetota; class Phycisphaerae; order WQYP01; family WQYP01; genus JABEVA01. The sequence goes on along the minus strand of JAJZCR010000083.1, from coordinate 6,227 downwards.
ATTTCCCAGGTGTTGGCGTGCGCGGGCCAAGTGAAATTCGGCATGAATATCTTTTATCCATTGCTTGCGCGGATCAGTGGGGGAAATATTGGTCAATTTTTTGGTCCACATTCGCAACGCCTGGGCGTTTTTCAGCAACATCGCACGGGAACGGGCGGCCAACTCCCGGGCCTGCAGCCGGGCCAGGGCCGAGGGTGCCGGATGAGGCACTGTTTTCCGCAGGGCGGCCAGTTGGCGTGCAGCTCCGGCGGCAATAAGCCATTGTGCCCAGCGCTGTTTTCGCTGGTGCATGTATCGATCAAAAAGCGTGGCGCGGGCTTTAACGTCGGCGATGGTGGCGGGGGAGCCTGGGCCAAATCGGGCGTGGCGGAAATCCCAGTTGATCCATGCCGCATCAAGGGCGGCGTAACCGGCTTGCAGGTTGGCGGCGGCATATTGCACGGTGGCCGAATTGTTCCATGTTTTGTGCTGTGCATGGGTAAGTTGCCACAGCATTTTTCGGAAGTGATCAATCTTTCGGGCGATGGGTAATTGAGTCAGTATGTATTTGGCAAAGGCGGCGTCATGCCAGTAGTGCGCACACTGCTGCAGGTACTCCACTTCGGATACGCGGCGAAAAATAAGAGTGGCAGAGATAGCGCCGTTGCTGTTGTAAACTTTCCAGGGGATGAGGGAGGTATTGCGAAAGTAGCGGATATTGGGATAAATCCAGCCGTCAAAACAAAGCGGATTATCCACCAGCGCCTGCGAGGAGGATTGAATACCGCGGAACTGCATGGCCACCTGCGGATCATCCACGAGAATGGCATTGGGATTGGCCCATTGACCCGGCTGGTACGTATGCGCGTGCAGGGCGGGTGCCTGGACTTCGGGAGTGCCCAAGTATAGCCAGCCGACGGGGCCGATAGAGATATTCCACTGCTCCAGGGAGATGAGCTCTTCGAGTGGAAACGTACGCAAGTGGTTGGCTTGGCGAAAACGCACCAGGATCAGCAACGGTTGGCCGCGAACTTGCACGAAATCGTGAAAATCGGGAGCCCAGGCATCGGCATTAAAAAAGCCGATGGTCTTCATGGCATGGCGGATGATGGTGCGTGTGGTCTGGATGCTTAAAATGGTTTCATGGAGAAAGTTACTGGGGCGACCGCAGATGGCCACATCCAGCCAATTGGTAAGATGTTCGTTCCAGAACGCTGCAGGAATGGAAAAGCTGTTTTTGGCGGCATTGAACTGTGGAGCGGCCAGTCGCACCAGAGGGGTGGCAGGAGTTTGAGCGGCCAATGGCGATAGGTTTGCGCAAATCGTCAACAGCAAGGCCGCCGTGGCAGTGCAGATGGACCGTGAAATAATACGTGGCATCCTGGAAATCCTTTCGGAACTGCAAGTTGATCCGGCGACTCTTTGGCTACCATGCCTTTTTCCTCGCAGACGCTCCTGGCACTTGGCATTATCATCGCCACAGAGCATTATAGGGGCAATGGGGGCGGGCTGAAATGGTATTGCGGCTGAACCTGGTGTCGGCGAGCCGCCGCAGCCCTGGTGAAAAGGTGGTTTACTCCATGAAAAGAAATGATCGGCCAGACCTGGGCATGGTGTTACGGAGAAAATTATGCGTTATGCGGTGATCATGGCGGGCGGGGCTGGAACACGGCTGTGGCCGATGTCCACACGTGCCCGGCCCAAGCAGTTGCTGCCGTTGATTAAGGGCCGCTGTTTGCTCGAGATTGCGGTGCGGCGGCCAGTCGGAGTGGTGGATGCGTCGCGAGTGTATGTCTGCACCGGGGTGGATTACGTGGAAAAGATTCGCAGGGAAATGCCGGAGTTTTCCGCCGCACAAATTCTCGGCGAACCCTGCGGCCGCGATACTGTCAATGCCATTGGTTTTTCGGCGGCCATTCTGAGCCGGTTAGATGCGGATGCCGCGATGGCGGTACTGACGGCGGATCATTTAATTGAACCCGGCGATATTTTTCAGCAGTGTCTGGAAGCGGGTTTTGAAACGGTGGAACGGCATCCGCAGGCGCTGGTGACGTTCGGCATAACGCCCACGTATCCGGCCACCGGCTTTGGCTACGTGCACAAGGGGCAGCCGCTGGCCGTCGACAGCCAGGCGCTGCGGGTACAGGCCTTTCGGGAAAAACCTGATGAGCGCATGGCCGAACAATACATATCATCGGGTGAATATCTCTGGAACAGCGGTATGTTTGTCTGGAAGGCCCGGACCATATTGGAAGAGATCCGGCGGTATGCCCCGGAAACCTACGCCGGAGTGATGGAAATTGCCAGACACTGGCAGTTGCCGGATTATCAAACCAGATTGGCGGAAATTTATCCTTCCTTGCCGAAGGTAAGCATAGATTATGCGGTGATGGAAAAATCCCCGGATGTGGCGGTGATTCCCATGCCGGTGCAATGGCTGGATGTAGGCAGTTGGGGCAGCTTTGCCGCCACACTGACCGCTGACGCCGCGGGAAATAAAGCCGCCGGGTGTCAACTTGCGGCGCTCAATTCCCATGGGGTGGTGGCGGTATCGCAGGACCAGCATCTTATCGCCACGATCGGTGTTCAGGATATTACCATTGTGCATACGCCGGAGGCGACGTTGATCTGTCCTACGCAGCAGGCGGAAAATATTAAACAGATGGTCAGTCAACTGCAAAACGAGTTCGGGGACCGGTATGTGTGATCTGGGGAGCAGCGGTTAGACCAATGGCTCGAGTGCTTGGCATTGATTACGGCGGCAAACGTACCGGCGTGGCTTTGGGTGAAACGCAGTCGCGCCTGGCCACGCCTCTGAAGCTGCTGGAAAATCTTTCGGATGCAGCCCTGGTGGTGGAGATCGGGCGTTTGGCCAAAATGGAAGGGGTGGAGTTAATCGTCTGCGGAATTCCACTGAACATGGATGGCAGTGCCGGGCCGCAATCGCGAAAAGTGGAAGCCTTTATCGGGCAGTTGGCGGAGGCCACGGGAATTGCCGTAGCCAGAGTGGATGAACGCCTCACCAGCCATGAAGCGGAATCCCGGCTGGCGGGTCACTTCACCCGCAGGCAGAAGCGGCGGCGAATAGATGGCGTTGCCGCGGCGGGCATTTTGCAGGAATATCTGAATCACCTTGGGTAGTTGCACGCGCCATAATGTCAGCGGCGATGCGCCGCCGCCGATGTTTTAGCGTTGGGTTCACTTGCAAATTGCGGCGAAGTTCAGACAATAGCGGGCACGCTTAAGAAGGACTTAAGCAATGGTCTAGTTTAAAGGAATCTCAGAATGGCTAATTCAGGTGTTTCAACGGAATCATTGGGCAGTGAAAAAAAACAGGAATTCAAGGGGCGGAAAATTCGTGTGGCATTTATCGGATGCGGAGGAATTTCCGCAACGCACCTGGCGGCTTACAAGAAAATTCCCGAGGTGGAAGTGGTTGCCGGAGCCGACATCAAATCGGACCGCCTTGACTGGCTGCGTGATGAACACGGCATTCAGGGCGTTTATCTGGATTACAAAAAGATGCTCAAGGAAGTGAAACCGGATGCCGTGGATGTATGCACGCCCAATGGGGTTCACGCGCCGTCGGCGATTGCCGCTTTGAATGCCGGAGCCCACGTCATGACGGAAAAGCCCATGGCCATGAGCCCGAAGGAATGCCAGGCCATGATTGACGCGGCCAAAAAAAATAAGCGCAAGCTCGCCGTCGGTTTTCAATACCGTTATCATCCCACCACGCAGATGCTCAAACGTGCGCGGGATGACGGCCATTTCGGCAACATCATGTATGTGAAATGCCGCGCGTTGCGGCGTCGCGGTATACCCAACTGGGGTGTATTCGGCCAGAAGAAGCTGCAGGGCGGCGGTCCAATGATTGACATTGGGGTGCATGTCATTGAGATGGCGCACTATCTCATGGGATCGCCCAAGCCGATTGCGGCTACTGGCAATATTTGGACTTACATTGGTAACAAGCCCAGCAACATCGTTTCCTCCTGGCCGAATTGGGACTGGAAAACGTATACCGTGGAAGATCTGGCCATCGGCCATATTCGTTTCGCCAACGGCGCGGTGATGCAGATTGAAGCGTCATTTGCGGCCCATATAGAAAAGGATGTATGGGATTTCACCGTGATCGGCGACAAGGGTGGAGCCAACTGGGATCCGCCAGGCCTGTTTACAGATCGTGCTGGAACGATGATAAACACCGCGCCGGCGTTTCTGGCACCTTCCGATTTCTCTTCGCTGTTCGTGGAAAAACAGCGGAACTTTATTCAAGCCATCCTGCACAATACCCCTCTGGAAGCGCCAGGTGAAGCGGGCATGGCGGTGCAAAAAATTATTGATGGCGTATACAGGTCCGACGCGGCCGGCAAAGAAGTGTTGATTGCCTAGGCTGCCATAGTTGGGACGGTAACGAATACGCAGCCTTGGCTGATTTGTGTAATGAAAGCACGAGTTGTCGTGTGCAAGCCTGCTAACTCGGCGCTTGTCGCTGCAACTATTTGCCTTTTTTCGCTTATCGGAACCTTGCTTGATGCAGTACGGCCTCACCAGCGGGGTTATAGGACGAATCTCGTCAATTGTGAACGTCCAGCAAGCCTTATTTGCGCACTTTTTTCTGGCTTTTTGTTGTCAGATGGCCGATGAATGTGTATACTAGTGTAAGTGGCGGTTTGTTGTTCATTCCGTGTGGCCCTGTTTATATGGAGTGCATTCATGAGCATTTTATCACGCATTTTTAGCCGCAATCTTATTTCATCCAGTGGAAGGATCAATAAGCCGAAGACTCGGCGTCAGCCACGTTGCCTGTTTGAAGCCTTGGAACCGCGTGTGATGCTCAGTTCAGCCCCGGTGATAACGTCGGCTTTCATTTCAGCCCTCGCGGGCACTTCCAACAACTATTCCATCACTATCAATGGCAGCAACTTGGGCAATAGTGCGGCGTATAACGGCAACGGCGCCGGCGATCTCATTGTGGTGGATCCTGGCGTGTTCACCGGTGGCCAAACTGGCGACGCAGTGACACTGAATGTAACTTCCTGGACCACCAATTCAACCACTGGTGCGAGTTCAATTACCATTGATGGGCTTACCGGCACCTATGGCACCAGTGGTTGGGTCATCAGCCCGGCAGATTCGTTGGTGGTAGACGTCATCAATCCGCAGACGAATGTTTCTGCCGTGACGAATCTTACGGCTCCCGGCACGCCCGAAATTACCAGTGCCTCGGCGGCACCTATTGTGGGCACCAACAACTGGATTCTGACGATCAACGGACATGGGCTGGGGACTCAGGCAGCATACGTCGGTGATAGTGCAGATCTAACCGTTACGGATTCGGGCGTCGGCGAGGCTGGCCATACGGGCGATGCCGTAACGGCGAATGTAACCACATGGAACAACAATCAGTTGGTCATCAATGGATTGGCGGGTGCCTACGGCCAAAGTGGCGGTTGGGTGATGAGCCCAGGTGATAACCTGGCGTTCGCTGTCACCAATCCTCAATCCACGGCATTCCAGATAACGCCTGTCTTCAATACGGCTGTCCCGCCCTTGATTTCCAGCGTGTCTGTAACGCCACTGACGGGCAGTAGCAACAACTGGCAGCTCACCATTAACGGTGGCGGTTTTGGCACGCGGTCCGGGTACAACAATAATGACAGCACTTACTTGGCGATACAGGATAACACGACCCATTTCAATGCGGGCTACTTAGGCGATGCGGTGACGGCCAACGTTAGCTCATGGAGTAACACACAGATTGTCGTCAACGGCTTGGGCGGCGCATATGGAACCAACGGATGGGTGGTCAATTCAGGCGATGCGATCCTTGTGGACGTGGCCAGTGTGCAAACAGGCTTCCCGGCACCTGTCTTCAACACGGTGGCGGGAACTGGCATCTTGAGCGTTTCCGTCGTGCCGCTTGCGGGCACTAGCAACAACTGGACCATTACCATCAACGGCAGTGGGTTTGGCACGCGGTCTGGGTACAACAATAACGACAGCCCCTACTTGGCAATACAGGACAACACCACCCATTTTAATGCGGGCTTCAGTGATGATCCCGTTACTGCCAACGTCTCTTCATGGACCAATACCCAGATCGTCATCAGTGGCTTGGCTGGGGCGTATGGAACCAACGGCTGGGTGATTAATCCGGGTGATACCCTGCTCGTGGATGTGGCCAACGTGCCCACCGGCGTGGCGGCGGCAGCGTTCAACACGCTGGCCTCCTAACGGCAACT
>JAJZCR010000143.1 GCA_021851715.1 Planctomycetota bacterium | reverse complement strand
TTTACCAAACAGAAGACACGGCCTCGGCCTTCGATCTGCTGGATGGATACATAAGGCGATACGGCCTGCCCCAGGCGTTGTATGTAGATAAAGATTCAATCTACACTGTGAACGATGAAAAACTGGCACAAAACTGCCGTGAATCCGGGCATAAGATGCCCCGGACGCAATTTGGCCGAGCGATGGAAGAACTGGGCATTCGTATTCAACTGGCGCATTCCCCACAAGCCAAGGGGCGGGTGGAGCGTGTTCACGGGACGCTGCAAGATCGTCTGGTGACGGAGTTGAGATTGGCTGGGATCAAGAATATTGTGGCGGCCAATGGCTACTTGGATCGGGTATTTCTTAAGCGTCTGAATCAGCTCATTGGCATTGCACCTTTGGAGCGGGCCGACCTTCATCGCCGTGTTCCGGAGGCGTTGGCACTGGCGGATATTCTGTGTGTGAAAGAGCGCCGTACCGTTGGGCTGGATGGGTGTGTTTCCTTCCGCGGGCAATTACTACAGATTGATAAGCCATGTACACGCATGGCGTTGGGGCGGCGGCATGTCGAGGTGTTGGTACCACGCGATGGCCGCCTCAAACTGGTATATAAGGGCGTGAAACTGATTTGGTCGCCGGCAGCGGTACGGCCGGCAAAGACTGTGGAGTGCAAACCCAAAGTGGTACACTCAATCCCATGGCGACCCAGGGCGGATCACCCTTGGCGTGCGGTGCAAAGGGCGTGCTCTACGGGGTGAGACCCCGAAAAAAAATGCGAAGCCAAGCCCGCTCCGCTCCAGGAAGTTTCGCTGCGCTCGACTTCCTTGCGCTACGCGGGCTTGGCTTCGCACCCCAGGGGGTGACAGTTCTATTGAGACGTTAACCCGTGACATTTCTATTGAGACGCAACAGGGGTCGGGACCGGACCTCGGCGGCACCTACGGCGTTCCGGCCCACACCGCATCCCAACCGATCCTTGGTGGAACCGGGCGGCCCAGCCGCTCGGCCAATCGGGCCGTCCAGCATGCTTGAAAATTTTCCATGGAAAAAAAGTCGGCCAAATTTCGCCCTGCCGGCGACGGTGAATATGTCTCCGCCGCGTTGAGCGAAGCCACCAGTGCCTGGCCCAGCGTGCCTGGCTCGGTGGAGGTGACTAGATTTCCGAGCTTGAATTTAGGAATAATCGCCGCCGCCCACGGAAATGGGGTCGCCAAGATCGGCCTACCACAACGGGCGGCGCGAATCGCGATGTTTGACGGGCCGGAGTGGCTGGGCCCGTCAAGATATGGGAGCGCAACCAAATCGGCGGCGGCGACCGACGCGTCGAGCAGGTCCTCCGGCAGGAGCCGGCCAATGGCGATTAAACGGCCCGCCCGCGCCAGCCCCGTAGACTCGGGCTGGCGCAGAAATTCGCGAATCTCCGCGTCGATAGGCCCGGCGAATAGGAGTCGGTCGTCTGCTTTGAGCGGCGCTTCGGCGAACGCGCGGATAAGCGCCTTGGCCCCCTTCCGCGAGCTGATCCACCCGGAAAGGCTGACGTATCGGCCGCCGGCCGGGACCTCAAGTAATGCGCGCGCCTCTGATTTGGTCATCATTGCCATAGGGCCAATGGTTTCCGGGAAATGGACTAGGCCGCCGGGCCAAGCGCGACCGCATCAATCACGCTAACTCTTATTGCGGCGGGGGCCACCGCGACACCCATGCGGAATATCCGGTTCCGAACCACCTCGCGGGCACCTGTGCCTTGGGCGCTGTAAAAAACCCTTGAATTGATAACCGTACACTCTATCTCTGTTCCCCGTGGTATTTTCAGCAAGCGCGCCGCGGCGAATATGCCGAGCCACGGCAGTATCAGGTCGGCCGATGGGACGTAAACGTGGTCGGGCCGATATTTCCGAAAGCTCTTCCAGAAAGCGGGTAAATGATCTCTCAGGCTCACGAGGCTCCGTGGGCGTATTGCCTCCAAGCAGGGAATTATTTGGCAAAGGTCACCGATTGGCTCCAAGAACTCCTTGAATTCTTCGCTCGTGGGCGAATCTTGAGAAATTAAGAGGATCGGCCTCACCCCCAACGCCGCGATGGCTGGGACCAGGAACTTCAGGAACATAAAATAGTGGCCTTCGACGTGTGGCTCGTATATCAACACCTTCATGATACGCCCCTAAATTGCTACGATCAGCCGATCGGTCGTGTGTGCTACTGTACGGTTGACGTGGTGCCAGCTACGTAATGTCTAATTCTCAATCGGCAATATTCCGGCCGTAACGCCGGTACCGATAAAATGGGCGCTTCGGAAAGCGGTGCCAAGCCCTTCGCACCAAGGCTGAGAGAAAAGCCCGACTGGCAGTGCCCGTAGCCGTCGGCCCCGTGCGCCGGCGCTGCCTTCGCCGCGTTACGACCGTGGATGTGGATCCCAACAGCCATGGTTTGATCGAGGCACCATTTTTTGCATTTGCCAAGGTTTTACAAACAAACCTACACCTCATTTTTTCGAGAAATTTGACACCGGCCAAAATTCAGGATACTCTACTTGTAAAATATAAGCAAAGGGAATATCAAGTTTGCACATTTCTTTGTATGCACGCCCGTTTCTGCCGGGCCTCGGCGGAATTGAGAATACCACGTTGCATCTGGCCACGGCTTGGACTAAATTGGGCCACCGGGTGGCCGTGATTACGGAAGCCGACGCGCCGGCCGGGTACGATAAGGCGTTTCCTTTTACCGTGGTGCGGAGGCCGCGCAAAGCCGATTGGAAGAGGGTGTTGGCGGGGAGCGATATTATCGTTGGCAACGGCCAGAGCGTGAGGCCTTTGCTGCTGTGGTTGCGTTCCGGCCTGCCATTCGGCTACATCCACCAGACCGGCGCACGTGGCGGCCTGCGCAATGGCCCGCGCGAGGCGATCCGTGGCTGGGCCGGTTACTGGGCGGCGCGGCTGGCGAGCTTTAACATCTGCGTGAGCCAGCACATGGTGCGGACCAGCGGCGTACCGAAACCGGTAGTGATCGTCAACTTCGCTGCCCCGGTGTTTCGGCCAATTTCGGTGGAGAAAAACAACCGATTTTTATTTTTCGGGCGGATCATTCAGGATAAGGGCGTTGACACGCTTATTGAAGCGGTTGGGCTGTGCAAGGCTCGCGGTGAACGAATCGAGGTTGACATTGTGGGCGATGGGGATTGGAAGGAGCAGGCGGTGGAACTGGCCCGGAAGTTGGGTGTGGCTGGGCAAATACACATCAAGCCGCCGCAACGCGGTGAGGAGCTGGTTAGAACTATTAACGCGGCGCGGGCCGTGGTGATACCGTCGCATTGGGGTGATCCGTGCCCACTGGCGATGGCGGAGTCTCTGGCGTGCGGAAAATGTGTCATTGCTTCCCGCGATGGAGGCATACCGGATATGGCGACGGGGGCGGCGCTGCTATTTGAGCCGAAAGACGCCCAGGGATTAGCAACACTGCTGGCCGCGGCGCTGCGGGATGCCAAGCTGGTGGACGATTATCAAGCCAAGGCCCTAGCCCGTGCGAAAGACCTGACCCTGGAGGCGGTTGCGAAAAAATATCTGGCCGTGTTCCAGGAAGCGTTAGCCAATGGCCGCGGCAGGCGTGGGGCGCGTTAACGTGGCGAGCTGCCAGAGCAGCGTGTGGTCAGGGCGTCGTTAGCGCGGGTGCGGCTTGGCCCGGGCCGAATTCATAAACCAAGGTATTGCAGCGGGCCTGCGGCCACCAAACGGCGGACAGCAATCGCTGAGTTCGGGGCTCTTTAAGCCATTCCACGGTGGATTGCGTAATCCAAATTGCGGATTTTTGGCCAAAAACACCTATCGTGCGCCGCACCTGAAATCGCTGTGCGGTCGGCGACTGCGCCGGGCGTGGCGCTCTTGTTTTACGTTTCGGTTCCGCTGCTGTATTATCGATGAGCGGCACGTGGTGCCTGGCTGCGGAGCCGGTTGCGTTGTCGCGCCCTAAAATTCACAAAATCGGATTGGCTCATGGAGCCGAAGGCTGCAGCGGTGCCAATTCGTTGTAAGTTGGTGCGTTATAGCGTGGCCAAGCGGCTTATCGTGAT
>JAJZCR010000082.1 GCA_021851715.1 Planctomycetota bacterium | reverse complement strand
TCAGCGGTGTTTCATAGGTGCGCGTCAGCCACGAGGTAAAATTCGCCACGTCCCGCTGGCGGGCGTTCCAATCACCAAAAAAACTCTTCGTGTATTGCAGCTTGTTGATCACCACAGGATTCAGACCACGGTCCAGTATCAATAGCGCATAGGCGGTGGAATTCGTCGGGTTGGCATCCGGAAACGCACCGCCTCCCCAAGGCCCCCCGCGGTTGTTGGTAAGTGTCGCCGCAAAATCGTTATACCAGTTATGGCCGCCCAGAGTTTGGATACCGCTGGCCAATGCCACACGCTCATCCCCATACATGGCATAAAAATTTCCTTCGCCGGGATTGAAGTTCTTATTCAGCCAGGCCAGCCCCATTAAAATGGATCGGTCTACGGTGGGCCGCAGCGTTGGGCGTTGCAGGATATACTCATCACAAATAAACAAGCTGGCCACGCCGGCCGGAGTCATGGTGACAAACCCTGCTGGTCCTGGCGGTGGGTTGGGCACCAAAGCCGGATGCGGCTTGGTTCCAGTATATACCCATGCCCCATTGGGATATTGAGTGTTCACCCAGTGCATGCGGGCCAGGCGCCAGTACCATGCCGGAATTTCCAGCCCCGCATGGGCGCAGGCCCACATGCCTAGCACCCCGTATTGCGTGTTGGAGTTGTCCCAATTTCCCGGCATATAGGCGGGGCGGGCCGGCCACGGTGGAAGCATGTTGTAGTGATAGGCACCGTCGGAATGGATCGTCTTGAGCAGATACCACGCGTCTTCATCCAGTACCCGGCGATATCGCGCCTTGAGGGGCAATAGAGCGATGGCATTGGCCTGGAAGGAGGCCATATAGGTGCCCAAAGGCTTGACTTTAACCAGGAAGTTGATGGCCGCACGCATCTTGGGTGAATAAATATTGAGTTCCGGCAGATGCAGGCTCTGGCCCACATCCAGCAGCGCCTCCGTCACCAGCGCGGTTTGACCACCGTAGTCATGGAAGGGCTTCCCGGCGAAGACCGGCGTTTCCCAAAAACTAGTCCGACTTTCACTGGCCAACAGCGCATCGGCCCCGCGCTTAATCGCGGCAATGACCGCCTTGCTGCGAACGATAACATGACCCCAGGCACCCGGCGCAGGTGCCAGCAGTACAACTCCCAGCACTAATGCGAAGGCCACTGAAACGCGGCAACGTATACCACAAAATCGCCTGGTAAAGCAAAAATATGTCATGAGCGGGTCCTTTGCACTTCATTCTTCCCGCCCACGTTGTCGGCCAACGAATAATATGGGGCTAGATTGCATTTTTCAAGAACAAACGCCAGCAAGATTGTCTTCACAATCCGCATTCGGATCGTATCCGGCACTGGAAGACATTAAAACTCGCGACGACGGCGGGCAGGAGGAATTTTCTCGGTTTTGCGGTACTTGGCTACGGTGCGTCTGGCCAGTGTGATGCCCCTCTTTTTAAGTTCTTCGACGATGGCATCGTCACTGAGAGGATTTTTTTTATCTTCCGCGGCGATTATTTCCGTCAACACCGCCTTCATGGCTCCCCAACTCATGGCTTCGCCGGAATCGTTATCCATGCCGCCTGTGAAAAACTGCCGAAGCGGAAAGATGCCGCGCGGAGTTTGAATATATTTTTCCGACACTGCTCGACTTACTGTACCCACGTGCACTCCGAGTTGATCAGCCACCTGGGTCATGGGCAGCGGTTTAAGAAATTCCGGCCCCATTTCGATGAAATCCTTTTGGGCTTCAACCACCACACGCAACAGCCGCAACAGTGTGGACCGCCGCTGTTCGATGGCTTCAATAATCCAGCGGGCATTGCGGATGTTGTTGGCCAAGAACTGGCGGGTGGCTTCATCCACCTCACGATTGGCGGCCATTTTGTGATAGAGGTCATTGACATAAAGCCGCGGCATGCGCTCGTCGGTCAGACGTATGCGATAGGCTCCGGTGGTTTCGTCGCGTTCGATAATGGCGTCGGGAGTAACAGCCGGTACCGTTTCATTGACCAGGCTGCGCCCCGGCCGCGGATTCAGTTGTTTGGCCATGAACTGACGGGCGGCATTGATCTGGTCCAGGGTCAGGCCGGTTTTGCGGGCAATTTGCGGCAGCCGATTCATTTCCAAATCATGGAGATGATGCTGAATCAGCAGACGCGGAACGGTTACATCCAAGTCCAGGTCTCGCCGACGGGCATCAAGCTGTAAGAGCAAACATTCCTGCAGGTTCCGGGCGCAAATTCCCGCCGGCTCCAGGCGCTGTTGGAGAACTGGAAAGGCCGCTTCAATATCGGGTCGGCGAATCCCCGGGGGTAGATCGTGGCAGATTGAGTCAACACTCTCGCGGATATAACCGTCATCATCCAAGTAATCGATCAGAACATCGCCAGCCAAGCGAGTGGATTCGCTGATGCCATCCACCAATCCCCATTGCTGATGCAATTGCTCCTGAAGGGAATCGCTGCGTGCTTCGGCATTGGCCATGGCTTCCATTTTTGGATCACGGTCTCCAGCACCGGAACTGCGCGGCCGAGGACCCACGGAGTAGGCTTGTTCCTCAAGAAAGCGGGAAAAGCCATCCGAATCTGCCTCTGCGGGGGCGGGCGCATCGGCGGTGGAGGCCGCATTTGCCGGCAAGGTCTCGGTGGAGTGATCAGGGGCGGGTGACGTGGCGGCATCCTGCCTTTCCAGCACAGGATTGGACGCAAGCTCTTGATCTATACGCTCCTCCAAAGCCAAGGCGGGCAGTTGGAGAATTTCCATGGATTGTATCATCCGCGGAGCCAGCTTCATCCGCTGGTCGAGTCGCATGTGTTGATTTGTATCCAGCCGCATCAATAGTTCTCTCTAGCGGCACTGGTAAAGTGCCTATAGCAAATTCCATACCAATCGACGATTATAGACGAAAGTTTGGACGGTGGCATACTTCCACCGCCCCGCTATTGTTGAACCGCCTGGAGAGCACTGGAACTGGTAATGCCGTACCTGGGATAGCCGGCAGGCCAAATATTGACGAAAACGGCTTCACTGGCAGTGTAGGCGTCGTAGCCCAATGACAACGCCGCGTAGAAATGGGGCAATTTACGCACAATTGTCACAGCGGAAAGGATATTGTGCGAAAGCGAAAAATCGTAGCTTTCGGTAGCGGAAAAAGCATATTTCCGGGTGAGTTTATAATTGATTGAAAACGTCCATTGATCAGAATCCACCGCGCTGATGTACCGATTTCCCAGAAAATAGCTGATCGATGGAGATTGATCGACCATCACCCCTGCATCGGCGATTTCAAGCGCCTTTAAATCCATGTTGTAACTTTCGTCTCCAAGCAGCCGCACGTTGGCACCCGCTCGCCATGTGGCGTTGGCGTTAATGCTGTCGGCCACCTGGCTAAGCTCCGGCTGGCTGAAATCGTAGTAGCCCACCAACGGCTGACCATAATCGCTGGTGGAAAACGGTCCTCCGGTATAAATTGGATTGTTCGAGTTAAAGGGGCCGATCGCGGACTTATTCCAAAACATATCCGCGGCAACATTGAAAGTCATCCAATCCACAATTTGCTCATGACCGGGTGAACCACGTTTGGTTTGCAATGTTTGCCGCAGGGCGAATTCCGCACCGCTGGCATCGGTGATACCTTCGACATTACGGTCGAACGGCTGCAAATATCCCTGCTGCACGTTGGATCCGGAAACAAAAACATCGACCTCGGGCTGAATAATGTGCCGGAGTTGATGCACATCCAGAAAATTGGAATTAAATCCCCTGTACACCTTCCAAAACGTAGTGCTAGCCCGCAGGCCCACTGCGCCCCAAACCCGGGTTGTGCTGCCGTTGACTTGATTGCTGGAAAAACTGGAATCCCAATAGGTAAGTCGGCCCGTCACGTAGGGCACCACATGCAAGGCCCCGATCGACAGCGGCAGGTCAATTTCCTGGCGACTGTCGAGTCGAGCCACGTTCTGATCGGTCCAGCCGTTATTGAGGTAGTACTGCTGGAACGTTTCGTTCTGATTCATCCCCGGAAAATCGGTTTGCAATCCACGCTGCGCGGGGGTGGACTGACTGAATTGGTCGTTCACCAGCCCGCCACTGCTCTGGCTGTAGTAGGTGAAAATACCCAGCAGCGGATCCCCCTCGCGCCAATACTGTACTTCCGGGGTCTTTTGCACGGTAAATTCGTCATCCTCAAGGTCGGCATTGGTCACAAAGTTGTTCAGATTCCATTTGCCCAAAATAGTAAGACCTTCGGTATCGTGCTGTTGTTTAAGATAAACCGAGGTTTGGTGTTCCGAATCCGTTTCATAACGATTGTCAAAATACTGTTCCAGAAAATTGGGATCCGAAAAGTACGCCCCTTCCAACGAAATCGTCCATTGCTCGGAAAGCCGCTGCATATACTTGGCAAAAATATAGCCGCGCGTGTGCGTCAGCAGCGGCAGTGACGTACGATTGTTACCCAAATTATCAGTACCGTGGTCGTCAATGAGAAAGCTCTGAATGCTGCCGTGGCCGCCAAACGCCTGATCATACGCATTAACCCCGCCGCCGAAACCACGCTTGGAATAGTACAGAGCCTGGCCGTCGGCATGAAAATTAAAAGGTGGATGGTAACCCAGCAGGTCGAGTAGATCCCAGTTGGTACGCACCGTTGCCCCAAAAATGCTGGAAAAGCCCACCGTTGCACTGCGCAGGGCCATGGAATGTTGCCGCGTGTCACCAGCCAGGTAGGGCCAGTAAAACAATGGAACATCATGGACGGCAAAAATAACATTTTTAGCGGTATAGGCATAGAGCGGCTTGCGATGCGGACTGGGGGTAACACTCGCCGGAGTGATATTCCGCAAGGTCATGGAACTGGCACCGATGTAATAATGCGGATCGTAAAATTCATCGGTGGATAGCTTGGCGGACTTAGCCTCCAGCCGGCCCTGGGCAAATTGGAGAATTTCCTTCGCCCGTATGTACAGCGGCGACTTGGTTTGTACGTCCACATCACTGAGCACCGCATTGAGCAAAATAGCTCGGTTCGTGGTGAGATCATAATACACGCGGCTGGCGTGCATGGTTTCGTAGCCATCGGTAACGCTGACATCTCCCTGGAGATACACGCCCTCCACAGACCGGGCAATCCGCGACACTTTGCCGCTGGCAGGGCCAGGTTCTTTTTGGCCCAGCGGACTGAACAGCACAGCGTTGTCCGCCCGCAATTCTAGCGGCGGCTGGCCCGGCACCGTTTGCCTAACCAGATAAAAATTGCCGCGGGCCACGGTGATGCGTTGGTTGCCGATGGTGCGCACTTCAATATGGTTGCCGGTGGCAAAAATTCTCGGGGGCGACGCCGGAACCTTGGGCACATGGTTATAAACTGGACGGTGGTGAATTGGCATGGGATGTACCACCGGCGAGGGAATGCCCTGGATAACGCCGCTGGCACTGCGGGTGATCCAGCCTTCGCGCAGGGCCAGTTCGGTCTTCTGAATTTCAATCGTCGGAACGAAAGGCGCGGGCCTTGGCCGCGAAGCGAGTTGACGCCGCAACTGCTCGGCGCGCATCACCACGGGATTTTTGGATTCATTTTTGGGCAACGGAGCCGAGCCGGCCAGTTCTATCCTGGCCAGTACACGCGTAGTAACCAGCAGTTCCCGGGC
Source organism: Planctomycetota bacterium (assembly GCA_021851715.1). Lineage (GTDB taxonomy): Bacteria > Planctomycetota > Phycisphaerae > WQYP01 > WQYP01 > JABEVA01. The sequence continues at coordinate 11,715 of JAJZCR010000082.1, read as the reverse complement.
TTTGCTTACCGCCTGGCCCCTAGCGCCTTCACTGATGCGCACATGGCCCCGCAAATAAATAGTGGCCGCAAAAACACCCGTGCCACCACCGCGGATGGGACGCAACCGAACCGACGCAGCGTCCGCCGACAACCGGCGATATCCCACCCGAATTCGCACCTGCCCTTGCAGAAAAATATGTTGGATGTTGGTCCCGCTAATCCAGACATCACTATGGTCCGCAGCAACTTGCAGCGGCAGATCAATGGGCGTGGTTGGGGTGAGTACCGGAAATACTGTCGGTGTAATAACGGTACTAGTGGGTAGGGCATGCGCCGGTGGGCCAAAAAGCAGGCTGCCGGTTACAGCCGCAGTAATCATCGCCCGCAAGGCCAACGCGGCACCTCCAAAGCGACGCACCGCTGCAGGTGGTTGCCTGGGTGAATGGAGGCTTTTCTGTTGCACGGACACGCTCACGCGAAACCTTCCCTGAAAACAAGCCGGATGATAGCCGCTGCGGACCTGTATGCAAAGTGACCGGCAACTTTAGACTTGGCTGCTGCCCCAAAAAAGGCCGCGGCTTGTGCCGCGGCCCGGAAGATACTGCCATCGGCAGGCGACTTTTACATGGTGCGGAATTTGTGAATGGTTCTTTGGTAGTAATAAGCCGGCATGGGGTTCAACACTGTTGATGGAAAATTGGGCTGGTTGGGCGAGTTCGGGTAATGCTGGGTTTCAAAGGTGACAGCGCCGTGCTTGGGATATTTTCCACCGATGCCGTCGAAGGTTCCATCGAGAAAATTGGCGGTATAAATCTGAATGCCGGGTTGGGTGGTGTAAACCTCCATAACGCGACCCGTGGTCGGCTCGCTGACACGGGCGGCAAATGCCATTTTGCCGGATTGTCCGTTCAGACAGAAGTTGGTGTCGTAACCATACGGATATTGATCACAGTTGGCCTTGGACTTAGCCGGAAACGGCTGAATGCGGCTTCCCAGGCGCACCGGCTTGCGAAAATCGTAGGGAGTCCCGGCCACGGTGGCGATTTGGCCGGTGGGAATAAGCACGGCATTCACCGGGGTATAATGATCAGCATTAAGCTCCAAAACGTGGTCCAGAATCTTTTTGCCCGGCCCGGCGAGATTCCAATAGCCGTGGTTGCAGACATTCACAACAGTCGCTTGATCGCTGTTGCAACGGAAGCGAATATGCAATTCGTTATCTTCCGTGAGTACGTAGGTGGCCGTGGTAAGCAAATTACCAGGAAAGCCATTTTGCATGTTGGGACTGAAATACTGGAAACGCACCCCGAATCCGCCGGGTTCCTGATACTCCGTGGCGGTCCAGACCTGCTCGTCAAAGGCGTGCGGGCCGCCGTGCAAAGTATTAGGCCCATCGTTGAGCGGAATATGGTAGGTTTTGCCGTTGAGGGTGAACGTACCCCTGGCGATGCGATTGGCGTAGCGACCAATGGTGGCTCCAAAATACGGATCGGTGTTGTGGTGAATATAGGGGGCCAACGTGGAATAACCCAGCAGCACATCGCCGATCCGGCCTGTTTTATCCGGCGCTCCGAGACGCACCAGCCTGGCTCCGTACGTAATGAATTCCGCCACCAACCCATTACCGTTGCTGATGGAGTACATTTCCACGGCTTTGCCGCCCGGGGTGGTACCAAACGGACACTTGTAAACGCCCGCCTTTTTGGATTTGAGCATGGCCAGTTTGCTGGTACTGCAGCCGGTAAGGGTCCATGCGGCGGCCGCCGTGGCGGCGGTGACAAAAGTACGCCGTGTCCATTGGTGCCCCTTGGAAGTGGTGGAAGAAGTTGGGGTTTGAACATCCATAAAATAACCTCCAAAAAAAAAGGACGACGGTCGATACAACCGCCAACAAGTGAAAATATATGCCGAGTGCTGGATTTGGGCAAGTATGCAACGCATCCGAAACAAGGTTGAGCATTCAACGGCGGATCAGTTAACATGGCAGATTCAGCGATTTCGGTTACAATTTTTTGCAGGCAGCAAGGTCATACTTGGCCCGGACGATCCAGCGGCAGAGTTGAGATTGACAGCAGTCGAAACGGAGCAGCGAATTGCGGGTGGAGATACCACGCCGGACCAGGGTGGGCAAAACAGGCTCTGATATGTGGCGGTGATTTCACTTTTCGGATTTATGTTCTCTTCCAATGAGGATCTCATGACGGTAACTGCCACCGACGCTGGATCGCCGCAGGCCCCCACCAAAGGGACATTCGCCAGGCTCTGGGGCTACCGGGATCTGGTAAAAAACCTGGTGGCCAAGGATATAAAAGTCCGCTATATGGGTGCGACCCTGGGCTTCGCCTGGTCGCTGGGCAATCCGCTGATTTTGTTTGCCACGTATTTTCTTGTATTTACCTATATTTTTCCGTCACACACTCCCCACTATGCGCTGTATTTGATTACCGGCATTTTGCACTGGAATCTATTTGCCACCAACACCGCCCAATCCAGTGAGATGCTGGTTGGCAACGCCGGCCTGATGAAAAAACTGGCCTTCCCACGAGTTTTTATTCCCTTGGCCAATCTGCTGGTGAACGTGGTTCTTTGGCTGGCGGCCATGTGCGTTTATGGTTTGCTTTACCCGTGGTTGGGCGGACCATGGAGTTGGGCACTTTTGGCATACCCTGCCTACATGATTTTATATCTGGCGTTTTTGTTTGGATTATCGCTGACGCTGGCTGTGCTTTATGTTGATTTTCGCGATCTTAAACACATTGTGGAAGTGATGCTGATGGTGCTTTTTTGGGCGTCACCGGTGGTGTATCCGCTGAAGCTGGTGCCTGCACGGTTTCTCTGCTTCTACAAGCTAAACCCGCTTACCCAAGCCATCGTCTGCTTTGACAAGCTGCTTTATTCCGGCCAGATGCCGAGCCTGAAATTGACCGCCGGTTTTGCCCTCTGGACGGTCGCGGCCCTGAGCGTGGGGCTATACCTTTTGCATCGACGTGGGCCGCGGCTGATTGAGCGGTTGTAAAAGGCGACGCATCAGGCGTCCTGATGGAATACATGATGACTACACCAGCCGTTATTGTGCAAGGCGTTTCCAAAACCTTTGTGCTGCGCCATAACCCGGTAGCAAGCTTTAAGGGCCGCTTCATTGGGGTCTTTAACCGTCGCTGGCGGCAGCGGCTGGAGCCGTTCCAAGCCTTGGATGACGTAAGTTTCTCGGTGAATCGCGGCGAAGCGATTGGACTGCTGGGGGCGAACGGTTCCGGTAAGAGCACTCTGCTGCAAATTATCGCCGGCATCATTCCGCCCACCGGCGGGCAGGTACAGACATTTGGGCGAATTGCGCCGCTGATTGAGTTGGGTGTTGGTTTTCATCCGGAGCTGACCGGCGAGGAAAATATCTACTTAAACGCCAGCTTGTATGGGTTTCAAAACCGGGAAATTCGTCCGCGCTTTACCGACATCGTTGAATTTTCGGAACTGCAGGATTTTATTGACATTCCGGTGAAGAATTATTCTTCGGGGATGTACATGCGGCTGGGATTTTCAATCGCGGTACACTTGCAGCCGGACATTCTTTTAGCCGATGAAATTCTGGCCGTCGGCGATGCTTCATTCCAGTCCAAGTGCCAGCAGAAGATCGCCCAGATGCAAAGTCACGGCATGACGCTGATTTTGGTATCTCACAGCATGGCACAGGTTCAGCAATTCTGCAGCCGATACGTGCGTCTGGACCACGGGCGCGTGGTGGAGTCGGGAAAAACGTGACCAAGGCACCGCCGACATCTCGCCAAAGCGATTCGACCTGCCCCATGCACCACCGGGGAAGGCACGGTCCAGATAGCTATCGGTGACGGACCTTTCAACCGCTCTGTAATCAGAATCGCTGGATCAAGGTGAGTTGGCTGCCGGCACGCACACATCGCGTTGATCCGGGGCAGGTTTTTCAAGGCACGCTTGCTGAGGCTGGCCTGGTCATCAACGAAAAAAACTGGAACGCTTAACTTTGTTGCGCAGCCACCACTTCTGATTATCACTTAGCGGTAAGCGCTTGTATATTTTCTTAGCCAATGCCGTCCGCTCTTCAATGGATCCGGATTTGAAACAGCTTGCCGATAACCGCAGGATCGTCCATAATCGCCTGAGTTCGTGTGGCTCGGCTTCTCTTAACAGAAGCCGGATGCGAAAGGTGCTGCTGGCAGGCAGCAGCAGAGGGAGCGATCCCATTTTACCGTAGGCTCGATCGCGATTGCTCCGCCACTCCTGTGGCGAAGGAATGGTCCGGGAAGTTCCCTGATGGGTGCGCATATCACCTCCGGGCTATCATCCGTAAAAGCACACGCTCTAATTTCGCCCACACAGGGCGGCAAGCCCGAAGCGGCAGAGCTTTTCACAACCCGCTCCAGCCGAGTATACTCATGCACGTTTTTCCGGACGACGGGTGTGATGAAGATGAAAATTAGCCCCAAGGGACGACCTGCCACCGACAGCTTCCAATCAGGAGTATGATCCCGATGAGTGTGTTTGAAAATCATGGCTATTGTGCTATATGCATGAAGCCGACGACCTTCGTAGCGGAAAATGCGTGGTTGCGTGATCACTATTTCTGTCAGCGTTGCCGGACCATTCCGCGCCAGCGTGCATTAGTTGAGGTGCTGACGATGATACGGCCCAACTGGCGAAAGTTGATGGTCCATGAAAGTTCCCCTTCTATGGAATTTTTCTTTCGAGAATGTCCCCGCTACACGGCATCGCAATTTTTTGACAAAGTTCCCAGGGGGGAATATCGCCATGGTTTTCGCAGCGAAAATCTCGAGCAAATGACCATCCCATCCGCATCCTTCGATGTGTTTATCACTCAAGATGTTTTTGAACATGTGTTTAATCCAGAGTTGGCGATGGCTGAAATTATGCGAGTGTTGCGGACCGGCGGTATCCATGTGTTCACCGCGCCGAAGCACAAGTCGCTGCTGAAAACCACGCGGCGGGCGAAACTTGCGGACGGCCGTATCGAGCACCTGCTGGAACCCGTCTACCATGGTAATCCCATCAGCGACGGCAAGAGTCTGGTGACCTTTGATTACGGTGCCGATTTCGATGATTTAATCCAGGAGTGGTCCGGGTATCGAACTTGTAATTTTATCATTCGCAACCGAAATTTGGGAATCGACGGAGAATTTCTTGATGTCTTCGTCACTTTGAAGGATCGCGTTAATCAGGTTCCGCCGCAATCCGCATAAAAACCCGACGGTGGAACATCTTAAGGGACGGGCTGCCCGCACTTTTCAGAATCACCGCGCCACGCGTGGGCCAACACCAAGTCCGCCAAAGCCGGATTATCGCGGTAACTCAGATACTTGCCTCCCGCCAAATCCAATGTTTCGTAAGTGGACTGGCGGGTTTTCTCAATCAGATCCACAACGTGTGAATTAACAGATATCCGAGGCAGCCATGTATTCTGCACCAGCAGCAATTCCTTAAACAAGTCAAGGCCTTTGGCCCCAAGGGTTACGCTGTTACGATGCCGCCGGTGTTTATTGAGCGAGTCCGCAACATAATAAATCCACCCGTCCTGCAGAAGGTGCAAATAAAACATCCAATCTCCAGCATGTTTTAGCTCGCTGATAAGCGGCCGCAATCGTTTGGTTTCAGGCTTCCGGAACAAGACGGCGCTGGCATTGGGAATGGTGTTCTTGACGATCAACGAATCGGCAACTTCCATCGAGCCTGGCCGCAGGTAGGTTTCCCTCCATTTCCGTGGTTCAATTTCGTTGGTGTATTGCAGGTAATCATCGGCAAGTACAGTTCCGTCTTCGTCGATCATGCGGGATTGGGCATAAGCCAACACCACGCGGTCATCCCGAAACCCATCCACCAGCTTGGCCAGCAGAACAGATTCGCACAGATCATCGGCCTCGGCAATCCAGATCAGTTCACCAGCACTTTCCTCAATACCACGCAGCCACTGCGAAAACACTCCTTGGTTTCGCCGATTCTCAATGATCCGATAAGGTATACCGCCGCGGTCTAGGAGGTGGCGTGCCACTTCGACACTCTTATCGGCGGAGCAATCATCAAGGAAGATGATTTCCGCGGGCTTATAGGTCTGATCCAATATGGTTTTCAGTCGCTGGGGCAAATAACGCTCGTAATTGTAATTGGGGATAACCACGCTGACCTTGGGGAACCGGCATCCGCACAGGGCGGCTAGATCGCGGGCGTAATTGGCGTGGTTAAAATTTTCGGTTATCAGGGCCGGGCCGGCTGTGCGCACATGCATGCGTCTTAAGCTGTCGCCAAGCCAGTCCAACGCGGCCCGGGCCAAGGCCGAGGTGTCCTCCAGAGGGACCAGCGATCCCAATTCCGGGGTGATGATCTCAGCGAAACCACCGGCTTGAGCGAACCCGATCACCGGCAGGCCCGCATCCAGCGCCTCCAACACTACGCTGGGGAAAGGATCTTCGCGGCTGGTGAGCAGATATAAATCTGCGGCGGCGAAATAGCGAGCCACTTCTCGCGTACGCCCAACAAAATGAAAGTGACCGGGAAAACCCGATTCCGCAACCATCCGCTTTACCCTCGACTCCATGTCGCGATGCAGGTCGCCCACCCAGAGTAGATGCGTATCCGGGCGCTGCCGGCAGATTTCCACCCCCGCCGCCACAAACAGATCCGGAGCCTTGCGGCGATCACCAAATCCCGCCGCCAGCACCAACGGCTGACTTGTTAAGATGTTCAGCTCTTGACGCACACGTCGGCGAATATTTTCCCGATCCGTGAGAAATGGGTTGATGGTATAAAGGCCCTGTGGCCGGATCAGCATCTTCCCGGCTGGGAGCGACGCAAAGGTCGGGTAGGAATCGCGAACAGTCCTAGCCGCGAAGACCACTCGATCCGCGAACTCGGTCGCTTCACCCAGAGTCGAATCCATCCCGAGTTGCCGGATGACACCGGCCATTTCGTGGATCAGCCACACGGTATAAAACCCATGGGATTTCAGTTCCAGCAGGAAATCTTGGATGGCCACGGTGTTACAGATGGCCCCTCTGTATAACTCCGCCCGCAAGCGTTGCAGTAAAATTCGACGCATCGGATCGGTCAACAGCCACCAGCGATGGGTTGGACCACACTGGGCGAATTCACTTTCCAGTTCGCCCTCTCCACAGAGAATAATTTGCAACTCACAGCCGAACTGGTGCCGTAAAAGACGACAGACATTCAGAATGATGAGCTGCGCGCCGTGCAGGTGACAGTCGTGGGTGGCGATCAGTAATCTGCGAGGGCCTGGGCCGGCGGGAAATTCACGCAACGCATCCGCCGTGGCTTGCAGCCATGCGTAAGCATAATGACGGTCCGGCTCAAGATGAGACCCTTCCGCCCATTCGTTCCAAGCGTTCACGAATACCAACTGCTCCTCTACGGGGTGCCGATCCGCCATGTCGCGCGCCGCATCACGCAGCCACTGCCGGTAAAGCGAGGGAGTCGCCCCATGGAAGGTGACTCCACGGCCTGGCCTACGAGCCTCGTTATCCCAACCGGGGGCTACGCCGCGGAAAAGTCGATACGACGGTTTGGGCCGTGAACAACATTTGTCAACTAAATCCCGGTAGTCATAGACGATACCCTTATAGTCGGGATTTATCCTCTGTACGGTGTCGGTAATGATGCGCGTATCAATGGTGTTCGGTGGAAACTCTATGGCGTAATCGAAGCCGATGTCCGCGGGATTCATCACATCAAAGGATTGCACGTAAGCCAAGGCAATATCGCCCACGTCGTGCTGCCGGCAGTAGCTGCGCCAGCGCCGACCCGTCGCTGCCGGGTCCGGCATGATGGTCGGGCGATAAACGATCAACAAAGGACGCCGGCCAATCCGGAGGTACCTTGGATCCGCGAACATTGGCGCAATTTCACGGATAAAGGCCAAGTCATCATCGGCACTGTGGTTTTGCTTGATAAGCAATTCGCTATCTAACCCATCCCAGCGGCGAGACCATGATTCGTTGGCCCAACACAAGCAAAATGGAAAATCCAGTTCAGGGTGATCTAATAAATTTTCCAGCGGACGCTGGAGTATCTTTCGGCCATTGAACCAATAATAATAATAGCAAAACCCATGCAGACCGTATTGCCGGGCTAGTTCAATCTGTCTTTTCTGCGTCTCAATCAGGCGAAGATCGTAAAATCCAAGTTCCCCCGGCAGGTGTGGCTGATAATGTCCGACGAACTGGGGAACCGCTTTTGAAACATTGGTCCATTCCGTAAACCCCCGGCCCCACCAGGCGTCGTTTTCCGGAATGGGATGATACTGCGGCAGATAGAATGCAATAGCTTTTATTCGAGTATCGACGGCCAGATAGTCCGACGGTCCCACATAATCCGAAGCTGGTTGGGCCGCATCTATGGTGGCCCCTGAGGCCAGAGCAACTGGTATGGGTAAGGCACTGACAGGCACGACCGGAGATTCCACCGCTGACGACATGAGGACGGGTTGAAGGCGAGGCTGCGACGAGCGTTCCTCCGCCAGTACCAAGGCACGCTGAAGGCGTCGCTTCAGCGCCAGTTTTCGCCCCTCCGCCATAGGGACGGCCCGGTAAAGCCGACGAGCGAAAAACCAAAGCAGACTATGCTCTTTGGTTCCCCGACTTCTGGCCAGGCTACGGACGGCCTTGCGCAACCATTGCCCCACGATCCGCAGTGGGCGGGTGAATCGCCACGAGCGAGATTTCAGCAATAGAATCAACTCCGTCTGCAGCGATTCAGAGCGTCGGCGAAGCATCTCAATTTCCCGGCGGCACTGCTCGCGCTCGCTCTGGATTTGTTGCATCGCCGCCTGTGAGCGAGCGTGTTCTTCCTTCGCGTACCGAAGGTCCTTGTGGGCCGATTGAATTTCCACGCGGGCCCGGTTCAATTCTCCAAGTGCGTCTTCATTCTCCCGCCGAGCCACCTCCAATTTCTGCTCAAGCCCCGCTTGCACCCGCGTGTGCTCTTCCCGGACAGATTGAATTTCCGCGTGCGCCAAGTCCAATTTCTCCAGCGTTTCCGCTTTCTCCCGGAGCGAAGTTTCCAGAGTCTTCTGAATTTGCGACTGCTCGGCGCGTAGGTCTTCGAGCATATTAAAATTTTCCGATGACATCGAATGCCATCCGCCGGCAACCACGGCAAGGTAAGGCTGCAAATCCCTGAATCGAGAGAAAAGAGGTCGCCATCGGTCACGAAATTCTTCCCGACCAAGCTCATCGTGTGCGAGCGCGGAAAGCAGGGTAAATGCTTCCACAATAAGTCCATTCACCGCGGGGTGCCGACCAAGGGCTTTCATGTCCCGGAGGGAATGGCGCAGAGAGTCTTCCAGAAATTCGCCAACCGCGACCTGCGCGTGCCCCAGGATTTTCTGCGGAGTCTTGAGAGCAAGCAGACGGTCGATGCGGCTGGTCTGTTCACGTGGCTCTGCCAGGAGTCGATCATAATCCACCACGGCGCGGACGCAACTTCCGGTGTCCTCCGTAGCCAGCATGATATGTTCCAGCCACAACAACAGAGCCTGAGCCGGTGTCATCGAATCGCGCTGTTGCAGCGACGCCGCCACGCTAAGCGGATTGCGAACGCATACCAGATACAACTCGTGGAGGTTCAGTTGGCGAAAGACTTTTTGCCAGAATGGGAGCAGGCGGCAGGTTCGCGGATCTTTGAAGAACCAGGTGTTCGTCATTTCCATGCGGGAGCCAACAAGCGCACAGGCATCGGCAAAAATTGCCTCAAAAATGGCCTCGTCCGGGAATCCCGCTCGATTCAGACCCAAGGTATCCCAACTTGCGCCCATTGCCACCAGTAAGCGGCTATTGACATGGTGAATCAGCTTGTCCTCGAAGTACCCTTTGGGGTTGCTGGAATCCCCGGGAATGCAGTCGTCGCCAGCCCTTATCCCCAGCAAGTTTAACACTCCAGCCAGCGAGCTGGTTCCGCTACGATGCATTCCTAAAACTACGATGATCGTCTTCAATAGATTCCTCGCGTTGGTCCGACTTCGCCGGGAAATCTACCGGCAACCCCATTCCTTCAAGATGCACTTAGATTAAATGGAAACGGTTTTAATGTCCAGGTGGCCAAACATACGGAATCACCCGATCTTTGATAACTCTCCGATTCTGTAGCCTGCGGCACGAAGAATCAATTCCAAGCCAACCTCAACCGCCCGCGCCAGGGATTCTCCCTCGCGCCCGCACCCAGTCCCACAATCCTCCGCGCACAGACCCAATCTTAACAGAGGTGCCAGTGCCACCGGTCGAAACCAGCACATACCACCTTCAATAAATCGAAGCCCACTGCATGTCAGGGGCGTTCCGAGACGCAAGCCCAAAATGTTAAGCCACGGCATGCACGATGCTGATTCCATGGCTAAGTGCCGGACAGCGCAGGATGGTGCAGCCACGCCGACATCCTCCGCCCCTTCAAATAGTCGGCGGGCCGCTGAGACTGCTTCCCTGCACCCTATCAGATCCTCGGGCAAACACCCGCTGAAATTTTTGTGATCATGCCCGCCACTTCCGGCATCGTTGAGTACACACACGTAACCATACCGCCGGTTAAGCAACTGCGGAAGAACGTTAATGAGTGCAGCGATGTGGCCCTCGCCATCGCCAATTTCAGTAAATTCACAGCTCGCAAATTTCTGGTGTGCTTGCGCCCGCAAACCGCCAAGCACCTTCGACGAGGCCATAATATGCAGAGAAAAATCCCGTCCGGCTTGCCCCAGGTGAGAAAACTGCTTCAGTCGCTCGAGCAATAGCAGCCAAGCTGAGACCGATTTCACGCGCACCACCACCGCGATGTTCGACCGATCCGCCACCGGTAAACCTGATACTGACCGCGCCGCCACCACAGCCGCGGCCGTGGCCTCCAAATATGCGTAACCATGCAGGCGGTCGGGTTCCAGATATGCGCCCTCGGCCCATTCATTCCAGGCGTTAATGAATACCAGCCTTTCCTCATCGCCAAAGCGCTTGTACGTGTCCCGGCAGGCATTTTGAAGCCACCGCCCATACAATTCCGGTGTGGAATGTAAAAAAGTCCGCCCTCGCCCTGGTTGCCGGGCTTCGTTGTCCCAGCCCGGCATAACACATCGGTACAGCGGCCCGGACGATTTCGAATAGCTGCGGCTTAGCTCTACCAGATGCCGGTAATCGAATAACCGTCCGGCGTATACCGGATTCACAATTATTGGTTGGTCGGAAACAGGTGGGGCATACGGTTGCAACGGTGGAAACTCAACCTGCGCGTCGAAATCATCCGCTGCGGATGAACCTCCTCCGTCCCATTGTACCGATACCAAATGCAGGTCGCCTGCTCCAGCTTGCAGACAACGTCGTCGCCAACGTCCGGCAGTTGCTTTTGCATCGGGCAGAAGATCCGCTCGATAGACCAGCAGCACCGCTTTTCCCTGGATCCGAAGGCACCGGCGATCACGCAGCGCTGGTATAATGGAATCTATAAAGCCTATATCGTCGTCGGCAGAATAACTTTGGTGCAGGAGTACATCGCGTTCCCGCCCATCCCAACGTCGCGTCCAGTTTTCATTGGCCCAGCACAGGCAAAATGGAAAATCCAGTTCCGGGTGAGCTAATAAATTTTCCAGCGGACGCTGGAGTATCTTTCGGCCATTGAACCAATAATAATAATAGCAAAACCCATGCAGACCGTATTGCCGGGCTAGTTCAATCTGTCTTTTCTGCGTCTCAATCAGGCG
>JAJZCR010000081.1 GCA_021851715.1 Planctomycetota bacterium | reverse complement strand
GGAACGGTGATGAACTTGGGCAGGGCGATTGGCCGCCAAGTCCGCCCGCCATCGGTGGTTTTCAGCAGCACGCACCGGCCCGACCCGCCGCCGGGCATGGTTCCATCCGCCCAACCCAATTTCGCGCTGGAAAACCACAGGCCACTCAGGTTGGTATTTTTCACAGCGGCTTTAATTTTGGCCCGATGCCACACGCTTCCGCCGTCCCGGGTCCAGACAATTCCGGGGCTTACACCCCTGCGCGGGATTGGAATCCGTCCCACCATCACGCCGTGCCGGGCGTCGGTGAAGAAAACGTTCGCCGGCAGGAACATCCCCCCCGGCTCACCGAAACCCGGATTAACCAGCGTCCAATGCGGCCGGGCCATGGCCTGCGGCGCCATCGCCGCCAGCGTCAATAATCCCGCGACCAACCACGCGAAACGTGAGCTAAGGGACCGGATGTAACGCTCACCTCTCCCTGAATCGGCAGGGGATAAACGGTCGACACTTTTCAACATTCTCAATTGACACCAAAACAAAACATTATCGCAAGGCAGCGGCACATAAATGTGCCGGCTAAGGACTTATGCTTTCAGAAACCGTGATTATTTCGCTGATTTCACTAATTTCGCCGCCCTTGCCCGCAAATGGTTACCCGATTCCGTCAGGGAAAATTTGCTGAATGTACCCATCATATTGCCGGCTCCGCTGCCCAGGCCAACCGCGGTTATCTTCGGGTTTTTGCTAAATGCCTTCGGCCCGTAGTGTTTTCCATTTACGGTAAATTCATAGGTCCACTTTGGCGCGGTGGTATTGAGAACGATGGAAACTTTGTTCGTACCTTTTTTATCCACCGGGTTCGCATACACATTTCCGGCGCTACGCCAGAGCACCGCATTAGTTTGGCGTATCGTGGCAAACGCATACCCAGACGAGTGATCCAAATCAGCCCTGGTGTTGGGAGCACCGATAAACCCCAGTTCAAGTGAGGAATAACCCCCGTTCCCGGATTTCCAATTTATGCCCGCCGACAGGGTATAAATATGGCCGCTGGTCGGTGTAAAAAGTAGATACGCTTCGCCCATGGCGTATCCCGTCGCCGAATAGCCGCCGTCCGTCCAGCCCACGCCTTGGCCGGCACCATTACCCGCACGGTTCTGGGTGCCGGCAGTCCAGACCTTGCTGGTGCCATGATCCGTGGTGAGCTTGGCACCGTCAAGGTTTTTCGAAGGGTGGGTAAAACTGTCCGCATAAATGGTCTTGCCGTTGGTGACTGACGTGGTGCCGGCCAGCAGCCCCACCGCCGCCAGCACCGCACCGGCGATAGCCGCCTGCGCCGATCGGCATGGCGCGGACTGACCCGGATTCCGGGGGCCAGGTGAACTGTGGAAAAATTTGGTGAACATGAAAACACTCCATATCCGGGATGTCTTGAATTATTGATGCCGCACAATGAAGCCAAATCCCACCGCATTTGCGCCACGGCTGCTACGGAAGTCCTGGAAAGGCGCCGTAAAGGTTGCCTTCCGGCGTTATAGCGTACGGCCCGCCCGCTTCCGTGGGGTTGCTGATATTATCATTGCCGTCTACTGGCAGAAAAACGGTGCCGCTTGGCAGCGCCACCGACGAAATCCAACTGCCGTAGACAACGTACTTATCGCGGTCGATTTTGTCGAGGCCGGGCGGCTGGTTCCGGGCCCGAGGCATCCAGATCACCGAGCCATCCACCCGCCCCACATTGCCGCCACCATCCACTCCCACCTGGTTGCCGGGATGGTTGGTCTCTGTCGGTAGCGTATAGCCGTTGGTCTGACTCGCCGGCGCGGGAACGCAATATCGATCGCCCCACAGGGCCGCCAGATTCCAGTAAGGTGAGCGCACGGCGGCCAGCGTGGTCAACCGCAGCGCGAAGGGGTAATACGACCCGTTCGATGGCCCCGTGGGAAAGGCGCTTCCCGTGTAATAGCCGTATTCCAGTGGCCAGGCGTCCGTGATCGCCCCGGGACGCGGCGAAAGCGCCGCTGGACAGATCAGCGACGGCGGCGTGTGGCCGTACATGATATTCCACCGGACCCCGCTCCAGCCCAAAGGCCCGTCCTCGCCATAGTTCACGCCGTCAAATGTGGTGCTCACACCGTAAAATTCATGAAAAAAACTCATCAGGCTGGTATTGGTGTTGAAGTACGCCCCCACCATCGCGCCGCCCCCATTGGCCATGAGGACGTCGTTGTTTTCATCGGCGTACATCAACGTGGACAGCGTCAGCGATCGCACATTGGCGGCGCAGGCGATACGTAGCGCCATCCGCCGGGCTTTGGCCAATGCCGGCAGCAGCAAGGCGATGAGCAGGGAGATGATCAGAATCACCACCAAAAGCTCGACCAGCGTGAACGCGCGGCCTGCGGGCCGCCAGACGGGAGACGGGAGACGGGAGACGGGAGAACGACGCGACGGAAAGCGTTTAGCGGGCTGGGCTGCCCAGCCGCGGCGAATACAGGCTGCGTCCCCCGCGGTGAAAATAACCGCGCTGCGCGAGACGGGAGACGGGAGACGGGAGATTTTAGCCGGTACATTTATGTACCGCTCGGCCAGGGGGGTGGGAGACTCTTGCACCGCACATTGTGGCGGCTGGATCCCGCGTGTGCGCTGAACAAATTGAAATCGATCCATGGTGGTTCTCCTTCTTACTGGCCGAAACTGCCCTGAAACGTTCGCGACTCCGCTGCTACGCGGAACCGGGGCGAAAAGGAAGGCCGGGATTTTTTCCCCGGCCCTCCCTCGGTCATCCATTTAGGCCGGCCGGCGGGTTTGGCCCTGGGGCCGCCGCCGCACAGCCGGTCCGCCGTCAGGCTCGGCGCCGCCGGCGGCCGGAGGCCAAAATCCCCAATCCGCCCAAAGCCAGCAGTCCCAGCGTGGCTGGTTCGGGGATCGCGGGAATGGTCAGCGTGCCATTGGTGACTCCCGCGCTGGTAAAAAAGCTGGAACTAAGATGTCCGTAACCGTAAATACCCGGCCCTTCCACCACGCCGCCCAAAATCAGGCTTGTGATGCTGTCCGTCCCGGAATAATCCAGAATCATTTTGGCACCGGTCGCAATCGATACCGTGCTGGTGGATGCCAAAAATCCGGTATTAATCTGCAACGTGCCGTCTTGCACACTGGTATTGCCGTTATACGTGTTCCCAGTGCCCGATAGAATCAGTTCTCCATTGTGATTGGTGCTGCTGTCCAGCAGCGTCAGGCCCCCGTCCGTCCCGCCCGTCGCCGCCGGATCGCTTAGCAGATTTTGGGCGATGGTAATGGTGTTGCCGTTGGTATCAATGACCGCCCCGCCCGCCTGCACGTTGGCGGCCGTCAGGCCCTGCATAAAGGCGGCGCTGGTCGCATTGGCCTGCAACGTGCCGCCGTTGAAATTGAAGGTGGCGGTGGCCCCACTACCGGTGGTGTGCATATTAACGTTGCCTGTCGCCAGGGTGCCGCCATTCAGGTTATAGGCAGCCGTAGTGGAAAGGGTCGCCGACGTGGCCCCCACCATGCTGACCACACCCGTATTCACCACGCCACCATTTTGGTTGACCGTGGCAGTGCTCCCGCCGGCGACAGCCAAACCGATGGTGCCGAGCACGTCCGCCGGCGGAGTCGAGGAGTTTTCCACATAAGTGTTCAGCGTGCCGCCGTTGACGTTCAACGTACCGGTGACCCCAGTTGATTGGCCTAATCGCAGGCCACCGTAAGTACTGGACACATTGATATTCAACGTCCCGCTGTTGAGGTTGTAGGTGCCGTTGTTTCCGGAGGCGCCCGAGCCGATGAAAGCGTCCCAGACGTAACTGGTGGTCGACCCGACGGTTCCCAAATTAACTGTGACACCGTTGTCTTGCGTCATCACGCCCGAGTTAACGCTAAAGCCCCCCTTGATGGTCAGGCCGCTGTTGACGCCGGTGACGTCAAGGTTGGCGTTCGCATTCAAGCGCGCACCGCCGTACATAACCAACCCCTGGACGGTACTCGCAGTGGAACCGCTGAGCGTGACCGTAGGAGCGAGAGAGCCGACATTCTGGATAAGTAAGGCTGCGCTGTTGGTCGTCGTTATGCCGCCACTGAAGTTAAACGTCGCAGTGCCGGCACCCTGGAACACCACGGTGTCGCCGGCCGCGAAGGCGGTGAGCGAAACGGGCACCGACACGTTGTACGTCAGGCCCGCGGTGCCCGCATTGGCATTGAGATTGGCAACGATGGAACTCGCCGCCGGGGCGACAAGATTGAGCGAGTTTCCCGAAGCGGCGGCGATGTTGATGGTGGCGGCACCGCTGGCCGGCCCCGTCCCCTGGAGGTTGATGATGTTGGCCTGGAATGCACCGCCGATGTCGTCCGTATTGGTGTTGGTCAGGCCGTTGGCCAGAACCGGGCTGTTGCTGCCGAACGTCAGCGTGGTCGTGGCACCGCTGACGGGGGCCCCCGAGGGCGACCAATTGGTTCCGGTAGACCAGTCACCCGGGGCGGTATTGGCCACGGGCGCGTAGGTGTAGGTGGTGGCCATGGCTGTTCCGGCAAGACCTGCCGCGGCTAAAGCGGCCAATGCCATCGCTGTCCGAGCGGTTAAACCGCCCACATGAAACCGTGAGAATTGACAAACTTTGGATAACATACAAGACTCCTTTTGCTCCCTCTGGGAGCGGTTGTGATTGCCCGCCGAATCCCGATAGCTATCGGGACTACGGTTGGCCGCAACGTGCGACCGAAAACCCAACTGAAATTTACCTGCCATAACATAGCCTCCTTATAAATTCTCCCGAAAGCCAATTGAGCCTGTTCGATTTCGGGACAGGTCCCGAAAGCCAATTGAGCCTGTTCGATTTCGGGACAGGTCCCGAAAGCCAATTGAGCCTGTTCGATTTCGGGACAGGTCCCGAAAGCCAATTGGGCTTGTTCGATTTCGGGACAGGTCCCAACCCTCGGGAGATACCTTAAACTTGCCCCGCGGACCGAACGATCCACGAAAAAGGGCACGTTTAATTTTCATGGCCTGCGCCGGGCATACACCGCAACGCCCGTTAGACCAAGCCACCTGCTTATGGTATTTCCTGGCCGGGCGAAAAACAATGACAATTATCGTAAAAAAGAGTGCATTTTTTCATCATTTTTAGCGGATGAAAACGCCGGGGAAATGAGGCAACCGGTGGCCTGGAGGTCCGGGACTTTACCACACGCTACGGATTCATCACGCTCCGCCAGGCAAGTGTCGGGTTATGGCGTAAGAAGAGGCGACCCCATTCGATTTCCAGACCGCTTGACAACGGCCACGCGGAAATGCTAACACTACCAACAGGAGAATCGGGCTATGGAAAAAATTGAGGAACTGCACTGCAAGCTCCATCGCGTTCGCGCCTGGATGCATGACCAGGGTGTCGGCGGATTGCTTCTGCGGCGAAGGCCTAATTTCGCATGGATTACCTGCGGCGGTCAAAGCCATGTGAATACGGCGGCGGATGTCGGGGCGGCCGCTGTCTTGATCACGCCCGACCGACTGGCTCTGGTGGCGAATAACATTGAGATGGAACGTTTCGCCGCTGAGCAGGTCGCCGGTCTGCCCTTTGACCGCGTGGACTTTCCCTGGCATGACGCGGGCCGACAGGCTCGGTTGATCGAACAGTTAACCGGCGGCGGTCGCCTGGCCGCGGACACGCCCGGTTATGGGCTCGCCGCCGACGAGGCCACGCAGGTGATGCGGGCCTCGCTGCTGCCGCCGGAAATCGACCGTATGCGCGGGTTGGGCCGGGTGACCACGCGGATCATCGAAGAAGTGTGTCGGCGAATGGAACCGGGCTGGACAGAGTATCGGGTTGCCGCGGAGTTGCTTGCCGCCGCCACCGCCGCGGCGGTGCGTGTCCCGGTATGCCTGGTTGCCGCCGACGAGCGCATCAGGCAGTATCGCCATCCGGTGCCCACCCCAACGGTGATTCATCAACGGGCGATGGTTGTCGTGTGCATGGAAAGTCATGGGCTGATCTGTTCGGCCACGCGTGTGGTGAGCTTTGCGCCGCTGGACGAGGAACTGCGTCGGCGTCATCGCGCGGTTTGCGCAATCGACGCCGGCGCGATCAGTGCGACGCGGGCAGGCCGGCCTTTCCGCGATATTTTTAATGTCATTACCGCGGCCTATGCCGAAGAGGGTTTTCCGGATGAATGGCGTTATCATCATCAGGGCGGCAGCACCGGCTACCAGCCGCGGGATGCGCTTGCCACACCGACCAGCGAGGCGGTCGTGCAATCGGATCAGGCCTTCGCCTGGAATCCCTCCATCGCCGGCACCAAGAGCGAGGACACGGTCCTGATCACGGCGCAGGGCTGGACATGGATGACCGCCCCAGGTGAGGGATGGCCGGTGGTGGAGATCCATTGCGCCGGGCACTGCCTGCGGCGGGCCGATATTTTAGTCCGTGTCTGATGACGCCAAACCGGCTTCACTGTATCCCGCGGCGGAATTTACCGGGCGATAGGTTGCGGTGTGATTTGAAGAAGCGGTTGAGATGCGGTTCGCCGCCCAGCCCGGATATCTCCGCGATCCGCCAAAGCGGATACTCCGTATCGCGCAGCAGCCTCTCGATGCGGCGCAGTCGCACGCGAACGATCTCATCGTGCGGCAGGAATCCCAGAAGGGTCTTGAAACGGCGTTCCAGCGTGCTGCGCGAAACCAGCATCGAATGATTATTCAGATGCGCCAGGACATCTTCCACGGCAGGTATTCTGGTCTCGGTACGAATATAGCGCAGCGCCCTGACCACCATTGGATCGGCCACGAAGATGGTATCGGTTGAGGTTCGGGGGACCACCTCCAGCGGCACCACCAGCAACGCGGTGGAGGGAACTTGTGCACCTTTGATCAGACGGTCCAGCAGTTCGGCGGCCCCAAAGCCGATCCGATCAGATCCCGGCTCTACGCTGCTTAAGGCGGGAATTGCCAGTGCGCAAAGTACTTCATCGTTGTCCACGCCGATGACCGCAACCTGCTCGGGAACATGCAGGCCCTTTCGTTGGCACACCGCCAGGATGCGCCGGCCGCACAGGTCATTGCACGCCATAATTCCCACCGGCTTTGGCAAACGGTCCAGCCAGAGCGCCAATGCCGGATCATGCGGTTCCGCATGGGCCGTCCTTCTTGTTGCGTGAATCGTGCGGAGTTGCTGCGATCCGGCGCGTACGCGCACGGCTATTTGCAATACGGCGGGCCGGATCCCGCGGCCGGCAAGGTGTTCTTGAAAAGCGATCTGACGGTGCGTGGAAGCGAGTTGTCCCTCGAAGCCGCAGTAGGCCAGGTTTGGCAGCTCACATGCCAGAAGATGCTCGGCGGCCAGCCGGGAAATAGCGGTGTGATCAGAGTGAATATTGGCGATGCCCGGCGGCGGCGGCAGACTGCCCAAGTCAACGATCGGAATATTAAGCCGCCGCAGGGATTCAAACTGGCGGGGCTGGCGTATCCTGCATAACACGCCATCAAATTGGCCGCGGGCAAGCCAGCGGGGTACAGCATCGCCTTCCGCCCATTCTTCATATCGGACCGCCCAACTGGGGTTGGCATGCACAAAGCGGGCGATGCCGCGGAGTAATCCCCGACCATAACTGCCGATGGCGTCAATCACCAGACCAACGTTGATCATGTGTCAGGCTCCTTGATTCCGGCCAGCCGCATGGCGCGGGCTTCGGAGAGAATCAAAACCACCGCGCCGGCCAGCAGGAGCACGGCTCCGCCCCATTGTCCGCCGTGCAAGCGCTGCCCCCATATTAACCAATCGGCCCCCGCCGCCATCAGTGGAGAAAGCAGCATGAACACGCGCAGCTTCCAGACCGGCATGCGATGCAACGCCGCATAATACAGCGGTAACGAAATGGAACCCATGACTCCCAGCGCCACGAGCCATCCCCAGGCAACCACTTGCACCGGCGGCCCGACCTTTTGAATCAGAGCGAGAACCACGAATCCGCCGGCACAGAGAAGGTTATTGTAAAACGCCACGACGTGTTCGCCAAGATGATGGAGGATGCTCCGGATAATGAACGCGTTGACCGCGAAAGAGAAGGCCGCCAGCAGAACCAGCAGGTCGCCGCGGAGGCGTCCAGTCCATTGAAAATACTGAATCCGCATAATCAGCGCCATGCCCGCAAACATCATTGGCATGACCAGCCATCCCGCCCAGGTGATTCGTTCCAATCCCAGGAACCACCCGATCAGGATGACAAACAATAAGTCGGACCGATACAGGAGTGCCGCGTTGGCGACCGTGGTCCATTTCATGGCCGTAAACAGACACACGTTGACCGCCACGGCCGCGCCACCCATCATCAGGATTCGCCGTCCCTGGCCGTTAAAACGCATGCGGCGCCAGCCGATGGCCCGGCTGCGGAGAATCCACAGGCCGATGATCCCGGTGGAAATCAACCGGGACAAGGCCCCGGCCCAGCCGGCGGGCCACATTCGCATCACCTGGTTCACCAGCAGCAGGTTGACGGTCCACGCCACGGTGGCCACAAGGGCATAGGCAATGGCAATCATCGTATTCCAGCCCGAATGGCGCTGGCCGTCCGCGCAGCAATCAGCCGCCTATCCATCCACGCCCCCCAGAGATACGTGTTTTGTTTCCAGAAAGGCATCCAGCCCCTCCCGGCCCAGTTCCCGCCCCCAGCCGCTTTGTTTAAGTCCGCCAAAGGGACAGTTGCTGGTTGACGGCACGGCATCGTTGATACCGATGGTGCCGGCTTCGAGCGCCTCGGCCACGCGCCACGCCCGGTTCAAGCTGGTTGTGAAAACGTAGGCGGCCAAGCCGTACTCGGAGGTGTTGGCCCGGGCGATGCCCTCCGATTCGTCGGCGAATCTACACACCGGCATCACCGGCCCGAAGGTTTCCTGCGTCATACATAACGCGTCGTGCGGCACATCCAGCAGCAGGGTCGGTTCCAGGAACCATCCACGTTTGCCCCATCGCCGGCCACCGGCCGCAAGTTTGGCCCCCCGGTTCAGGGCGTCCTGAATGTGCGCCAGTGCCGTATTCAGACCGGCCTCACTGATCAGGGGTCCGACATCCACCGCGCCGGCCAGACCATCGCCCACCCTTAATTTTTTTACAGCGCCGGTCAAAGCCCGCACAAAGCCGCCATAAATGCCGCGTTGTACGTACACGCGATTGGCGGCAATACAGGATTGGCCGCTATTGCGGAATTTGGACCACAGCGTTCCCGTGACGGCCAGGGCCGGGGCGGCGTCATCAAAAACCAGCACGGGGGCATGACCGCCAAGTTCCAGTGATAATTTGGTAACATTCGTCGCGGCACCGGCGATGAGTTTTTTCCCCACCTCGGTCGAGCCGGTAAAGGTGATTTTGCGGCAAATGGCGTTTTCGAGCATCTCGGCGCCGAGTTCATCCGCCTTACCCGCGGCAACTTGAAATACCCCCGCCGGCAGCCCCGCCGTTTCGACCGCCCGGGCCAGTTCAAGGGCGCACAGCGGCGCAGCGCTGGCCGGCTTGAGCACCACCGGACACCCCGCCGCCAGCGCCGGTGCAGCTTTGCGGGCTGCCAGCACCAGAGGAAAATTCCATGGTGATATGGCCCCGACCACGCCCACCGGTTGTTTGATAATAAAGTGTCTCTTGCCCGCCACCTGCGGCGGAACAATCCGCCCGTAGGCGCGCCGGCCTTCCTCGGCAAACCAGCGAAAATGATCCGCGGCCACGGCCACTTCGCCCCGGCTCTCCGCGAGAGGTTTGCCATTTTCGCGCGTGATGATGCGTGCGATGGCCTCGGCCCGCGTATCCAGCGCGTCGGCGACTCTCCGCAGCAGCGAGCCTCGGTCGGCGGCGGTCCTGGCCCGCCATCCGGGCAGGGCCTTCTGGGCATCCTCAAGGGCCACGCGCAGGCGCCTCCTGGAAACAATGCAGACCCGGGCAAAAATCTCACCGGTGGCGGGATTTTCAACGCTCATCACGCCCTCGCCCGATTCCCACTTTCCGTTCAAGTAAAGTTTGCCAATGTTCATATTTTAGACCCGCCTCATTAACAGATCCCGATCGTTGAAAAATATTTCCGCCTGTCGCCCTGGAGGCCTCCACCCGGACGCACCGTTGCCAAGAAAAGGTCGTGCCACCTACGGCTGAGGCACCTTTTTCCAGTCTTTGAGGAACAATTCAATGCCGATGTCCGTCAACGGATGGTCGTAAAGCTGGCTTAGCACATCCATACTCATGGTGCAGATGTCGGCGCCAGCCAGAGCCGCTTCCAGCACATGCAGTGGATGGCGCACGGCTGCGACAATAATCTCGGTTGGGTAGCCGTAATTCGTGTATATTTGACGAATCTGCCGGACCAAGTCCATGCCCGTGTGGCCCACCGCGTCAAGACGACCGACGAACGGGCTGACGTATGTGGCTCCGACTTTTGCCGCCAGCAGCGCCTGCAATGGTGAAAATGTTACCGTTACGTTGGTCTTGATTCCTTCCGATGCCAGACGTTTGACGGCCATCAGCCCTTCCCGGGTAACCGGCACCTTGACCACTACATTCCCGGCGATCGCCGCGAGTCTACGCCCATCTTCGACGATCTGATCGGCCGTCAGAAAAATTGTCTCAAGGCTTACCGGCCCCTTCACCGCCTGACAAATCCGCGGATACAGCGAGTGCGGATCGGCACCGGTTCTGGATACATGGGTGGGATTTGTGGTCACACCGTCCAGCACGCCCCAGCGGTTGGCCTGCGTGATTTGTTCCACATCCGCGGTGTCCAGGAAAATCTTCATTGTCGGTGGCTCCTTATAGTCATCATGGAATTCAAATGTCTTTTTCCGGCGATGCCGTCACCCAGTGCAGTTTGAAACGCCCCTCGTCAATCATTTGCTGTACCGCCCGGCGACCCGCCCGAACGTGCCCACGAGCCAGTGATTCCGCATCCTCGGCATTGCCGGCCTGAATAGCGCCCACAATGCTCCGGTGCTCACGATAGACCGTCTCGATTTCCCGCTCAGCGCGAACCATCATGCCCAGCAACCAGTAGTTTCCCGTCAAGCGTTGAAGCAATTGATGGCCGCTGATACGGATCGTTCGCAGATGGAACTGACGATCCAGGCGGCCCATCTCCTGAGCTTCACCAGCTCTGCCGGCCTGGCGGATTCGCCCAATAATGTGCTCTAACTCCAGATGGTCCTGCCGATTGGCGCGCTGACAGCAAAGCCGCGCCGCCAAGCCCTCAAAGCCCTCGCGGATTTCGAAGGCCTCCAGGATGGTGGCCGCGTCCAGATCACTCACGAACGCTCCCACCTGGTCGGCCAGCCGAACCAGGCCGCTGGAGCCGAGCTCCAGCAGCGCCTCGCGCACGACAGTCTGGGCGACGCCGAACTCTTTTGCCAGTTCGATTTGAGTGAGGCGCTGGCCGGGCATCAATTGTCCTTTCAGGATACGATCTTGAATCGCATCGCGGACGCATTGGCGGGTGGATGTCGGCACGCGGGAATCGTCGGCCCTGGCAGTGCGCTCGGATTTGACAAATAGATTATGATCGCTTATTATCGATTTCATGAGCATCCGTATACCAGCTTCGCCGCAGTGTGTCAAGCGTGTCGCCAAGCCGTGTCAACGCCAGGCCGGCTATTTGAGGTCCGATGTCATCGGCGAGGAACGGCTGCAAGAACAGGGATCATGAGGCGGCGGTGCTGTTTGGTGCCAAAATTCGTGTCCTCCACTACCGGGAAAACCATTTTATGAATGATACTCCTGCCGCTTCTGAACAGGTTCGCATCGGCCTGCTGGTGATTGGTCGAAACCGACCGGGTTTTGATCCGTTATGGGGCCGCGAGGTTCAAGCCGCCGCGGGCCAAGCCCTTCGCCGGCTGCCGTGGCCTTGTTTTGAACCTTCCGCCCCCGCGGTTGACGACGCATCGCTGCGGCAGGCGGTGGCGGAACTGCGCCAGGCCGGATGTGAAGGGTTGGTTGTCATCCAACCCACTATGGGTGATGGCCGGCTGGCTCCAGGTCTGATCCAACTCTGGGCCGCTCCTCTGGTCTTATGGGCCACCACCGAACGGCAGGATACCAACCGCGTCAGCGCCTGCACCTTGGTCGGCACCCACGCCTTCGCTTCACTGCTGCGGCAGTGGCACCATCCCTACGAAGTGGTCAGCGGCCATCCGGACGATCCCGCCACGTTGCCGATGCTCAACCTGGCGTTGCGGCTGACGTTGACCAATTCGCGGCTGCACCGTGCCAAGGTTGGTTTAGTCGGTACGCACGCCCCCGGGTTCCTGAATATGCATGTTGATCCGGCGATGATTCGGCAGCAACTTGGTGCGAGCGTTCATCACGTCGGGATACAGGAGTTTATCGACGCGGTGCGCGCGGTGGATGACGAGGCAATTCTCGATGATCGCCGGGCCATCGATGCAATGGGCCTGCGCTGCCAGGACGATATTCCCAGTGCCGCGCTGGATATGACCAGCCGGTACACCCTGGCCATCCGCCGGATGGTGCGCCAGCAGCATCTGGAAGCCTTGGCCGTGCGCTGCTGGCCGGAACTACCAAATGTTCTGGGGGTGTGGCCGTATTTCGCTTTTGCACGCCTTGCCGACGAAGGCTTAGCCCTTGCGATGGAGGGTGATGCCGATGGGGCCTTGACGTTGCTGTTAGGACGTTTGATGGGCTACGGCGCCGGTTATCTGTCGGATTCGTTGGAATACGACGCGCACAGTCTGACTCTCTGGCACCAAGGGGAAGCGCCGCTGCGGCTCTGCGACCGGTCAACCGTCGCCCTGGGCCGGCATTTTAACAATGATAAGCCCGTTGTGGTCAACGCCCAACTTGCCGCTGAGCGGAACATGACGCTGGCCAGGCTTTGGCACTGTGACGGATATTATCGAATGACGGCGGTCAATATTCGGACCGCCGCGCCTCGGCGCGAGCTGAAAGGAACCCGTGGGCTGGCGATATTCGACCAACAGGATGTGTCCGACTGGTTCGACCATCTATGTCACGAGGGTATGCCACACCACCTGGCATTGTTTGAAAACCACAACGCCGCGGAGTTGCGCCGTCTGGCCCGGCAGCTTGGCATCACTTGGATCAAATCTTAACCGTCGCGGCAAAGGAGATTTCATGTACGATTCCAAATTGGGCTGTCAGACGATTACCTGGGGAGAAAGTCAGCGGACCCATTTTCCCGACGTCTTCGCCGATATCTCCGCGGCGGGATTCTCCGGCGTGGAAATCGGCTTCCGCCATATTCAGCACCAGTCGCCCCCGGATATCCAAAGAATGCTCGCCGCGGCGAAGTTGACGTTCATCGCCACGCACATCGGCGGCAACCTGGAAGACGCCGGCCAGGCGGCTGGAGAACGCGATACGCTCGAGCAAGTTCTCGACTATCTGCAAAAGATGAATGCCACCATCCTCATGTATTCGGGGTTGAAATATCACGATGCTCCGCAATTCCAGCGCGACTTGCGGATGTTGTGCCGTGCGGCACAGCGTTGCCGCGATCGCGGGGTTACATTGCTCTATCACAACCACGATTGGGAATTCGCCGACCATGGACGGGTGATTAATACCCTAGTCGAACAGACGGACCTGGGTTTCTGCCCGGACCTCGGCTGGGTGATGAAATCCGGTGCGGATGTGCCGGCCTTTCTCCACCGGATCGAATCGCGAATTGGCGCCATCCATTTTAAGGATTTCGCCGCCGCCGGATCGATCACAACTTCGGGGGTCGACACGGTTATGCTGGGTGAAGGCGTGGCTCCGCTGGCCGAAGCCGCCCGGTGGGCGCTCGGCCGTTTGCCGCACGTCTGGATGATCGCGGAGCAGGACAAGACCGATCGTCCGGTGGCCGAAGTGGCCCGGCGCAATGCCGATTATCTGCGGCGGATTTTCAGTGTCGGTGGCCAACCCGTCCGGGGAAATCCGCCGGTCCACAATATTTAACAGGCCCTGTTTAAGAAAGGATTTTGAAAATGCCCTTGAAAGTTTGCATCGTCGGCGCCGGCAACATGGGCGCGCACCATGCCAGAGCTTGGGCCGCATCATCCGACGCCAAGGTTGTCGCTGTCTGTGATGCCGATAAGGCCCGTTCCGAAGAACTGGCCCGGGAATTGGGTGTCACCGCGGCCGTCGATTACCGCCAAGTGATCAAACGCGGCCGGGTCGATGTGGTATCCATCTGCCTGCCGACCTTCCTGCACAGTGAGGTCGCCTGCTTTGCCGCCCGGCAGGGTTGTCATATTCTCACGGAAAAACCGCTGGCCCTGACCGTGGAGCAGGGACAGGCCATGATCGACGCGGCCCAACGGCACCGCGTCAAGCTGGCCGTGAGCCTGCAATACCGCGACGGTTGGCCCGCGCGTTGCCGAGAGATGATCCGGCGGGGAGATTTCGGCGGGCCGGTGATCCTGCGTTTTGCCGACGTGCGCGAGGTGCGGCCCAAACTTGCCATGCACCGGCGTGGCATGAATGGCGGGCCGGTCATTGACATGGCCTGCCATTATTTCGATTTGATGCGGTTTCTCACCGGCGGCGAACCCCGACGTGTCTTTGCCCGCGGCCACGTGTATGGCCGCGGCAAGCCACGCCTCAAAGAAGTCGATGATTTTGCCCGCGACGCCGCGGTGATCACCGTCGAATACGAAGGCGGCCACATTCTCGATCTGGTCGTCAACTGGGGCATGCCCGAAGGATTCCCTTCCTACACGGAAGAAATCCTGATGGGGCCGGCGCTCCTGGCTCGCCCCAGCGCGGGACGGCTGTGCTTACAGTACGGCGACCACGAAGAATTCTGGAATGTGGAAACGCTGAAGTTTCCGCCGCAACAACGCATCGCGGATCTGATCGCCGCCATCCGGGAAGACCATGCTCCGGAAATCATCGGCGAGGATGCCTTGATCGCACTGCGCGTGAGCCTGGCGGCCCTCCACTCCATGGAGACCGGCCAGGTGGTGGAATGGACTGATGACAGGAGAACCAGATGAAGGCCCATATCCGAGTAACCGTATGGAATGAATTTCAGCATGAGAAAACCAATGCCACGGTGCGTGCCATTTATCCCGAGGGTATGCACACAGCTATCGCCAATGCGCTGCGGGGATTCGGCGATATGGATGTCCGCACCGCCACGCTCGATGAGCCGGAGCACGGCTTGACCGACGAGATTCTGAAAACTACCGACGTGCTCATCTGGTGGGGCCACAAGGCTCACGATCTGGTCCGCGACGAGGTGGTGGCCCGGGTGAAGAAGCATGCATTGGCCGGCATGGGCCTGATTGTGCTGCATTCCGGTCATGCGTCCAAGATTTTCAAGGCGTTGATGGGCACCGGTTGCTCGCTGAAGTGGCGCGAATCCAATGACCGCGAGATTCTATGGGTTACCGCCCCCGGCCACCCCATTCTCCAGGGCATTGACGATCACGTCATCATTCCCGTTGAGGAAATGTATGGCGAACACTTTGACGTTCCGGAACCGGATGAAACCATTCTGATCAGTTCCTTTTCCGGCGGTGAAGTTTTTCGTAGCGCCCTGACCTATCGTCGCGGCGCTGGCCGAATCTTCTATTTTCGTCCTGGACATGAAAGCTATCCGACGTATCATCAGAAGGAGGTTCAACGGATTATCGCCAATGGCGTCCGCTGGGCCGCACCGGTAAGCAACAGCGCGGCGCAGACCTATGGCAATCGTGGGCCGCTACCATGATTGGTCGTTATTGCATGCGGGAGTCCATTGTGAAAACCAACCCTCAAATCGTCTGTCCCTGGGTCACAGCCAAGATTTTTCCGGATTTTGGGGATCCTCTTCCGCAGGTGCGGGCGTTTTTCGATCACTACGCCGAATGGTTTCGCCACACGGAAACGGTGGTACTGAATTTCTGCGCCGGCAACGGCGACCATATCCTGAATTACCGCGGTCGCGACGCCTGGGATGATTCCTTCGATTGGGCCAGATACAACGTTTATGTCAGCGATGATGAGGCCCGGGCCCGGCACAACCTGAACTGGCTGCGCCGCATCCGGGACGGCGGCGAACATCGCAGCCCTTTTAACGCCGGCCCCTCTTTCATCCTCAGCGAGCAGGTGCTGACCTACCGCACGCTCGATCGCTTCTACCGCTGCTTCCGCGAAGAGGCCGCTCGACGCAAATTGAATTTCCGATTGCTGGAGTACCTCGAACCAGGCCCCGAATTTTGCCGTTCTCGATGGAAGACCGAGTACCACCCCGAAGGTGTCTGTGGCCGTGCCGAGGAAGCCGGCAGCCAGTGCGTGATCGACGTTTGCTCTACCCTGCGGGCGGATGGGCGGCCATACGCGGCTTTTCCCAACGGGTTAGCCGCCGGAGTGAACACGGGTGATTTCGTGATCGCTCAGACGTCCGCATTTGTCAATGACTTTGGTCTCGACGGCATCTTTCTTGGAAACCAGTTTGGACTAACCGGCTTCTGGCATCCCGATAACGCGCCGGCGCCCACAGCGGAGCGACGCGCCGGCATTCGCCGCTTCTTTCATGAACTTCGCCGCGCAATGGGCGGGCATCTAATTTACTGGATGGACAGCTATTGGCCCGCCGATGTCGAGATGGAACGCTGGGCAATGTGCGAGGACAACTATGCCCAATTCGACGCGGTGATGGTGAGCACGTTTTCGGTGTTGACCCGCCGCGAGCAGGTGATTCCCAATGTGGAAAGCCGTTTGCGCATCGCCGCCCGCCACGGCGGCAAGCCCTTGACGCTGTTTTCATTGGATTTCGTCGATCCCTGGTATTGGTACCGCGTGTACCTGGACCACCGGCATAATTTCCTCATGCAACACGACGAATATCGCCAATGCGGGGCCCGCTGC
This sequence comes from Planctomycetota bacterium, assembly GCA_021851715.1. GTDB lineage: Bacteria > Planctomycetota > Phycisphaerae > WQYP01 > WQYP01 > JABEVA01. The sequence continues at coordinate 557 of JAJZCR010000081.1, read as the reverse complement.
CAGGGCACAAGTTTCTTTGCCAACGACACTTTCGGTCAATGGGTCATGCCGGAACCGCTCAATGAAACCATAAGTGTGCTGCGCCACGTCCATGGATGGAGCGACTCGCCACCCGGTCCGCCAGGGGCCTGACGCCAATCCTCCGAATCTGGACAACGGCAAGAGACCAGGTATTTGCGCGTAAGACGGCCAGACCGAGCCGTAAAGTAAATTTGTAGCCGTTCACGACCGTACCGATTAGCCCGGATTATTCACGGGTGTGGCGCGAATGGCGCTGGGCACTGACGTGCGGCGTTTTGCGTATGTAATACGTGCTATTTGGCGCATCGTGTGCAGAAAGCCCCCTTACCCCAGACGGTTTTAAGGTTGCCGTCCGCTTCAGGCCGTCGAAAGGAATTGCAAAGACCGACGGGCTATTGGGGCGCAGGCCCGCTAGCCCGACTTTCGCACTTTGCGCTCGATTTCAGGAATTTTCCCGATTTTTTCGGCCCTGGTTGCAAACCAAAGCGGTTTTGCCTCTCAAAACCCTTGTGGTGAAGACCTACCCTCTTTTTTTT
>JAJZCR010000020.1 GCA_021851715.1 Planctomycetota bacterium | reverse complement strand
CCGCCGCAGCCAGAATCTCCCTGGCGCTTGGGGCGATAACCGCGGTCAAAGCATCGCCGGCGAAGGGGGTTGGCAATGTCAGATTTTCGGTGATAATCTTATCCATGGTGGCGTACTCCTAAAAAAAGAAAAGTTAAACACTTACATTTAGGTTACGCCGCCTCTTTTACCCCGTCCACAACTTTAGATAGTATCTCTGCCAGGACTGATGGGAGCGGCGTACCTGAGGTAACCGTTCATGCCGTACCGAATGCTGGTGTAGGTGTAATCAATCGAAACCTCCGCTAACGGGTTGCCTCCGCCGTTAGGGTTAACAAGACTCAAGAGATTGATAGTGTCGGCGTCACTGCCGTTCGGCAAGCTTGAGTTAACAGTCATGCCGGCAAAGTTGATATCCGCCTGAATATCATACGTAACGCTGGTGGCCGTCGAGTTCAGCGAGCTTACGCCGTCGCTGGCGGAAACGTACGACTCCTGTCCGCTGGTGGGGGCCGAGCCCAAGCCTACATCAAGCGCCCCGTTCTCGCCGATGGTGCCGCCGTTGGCCGTGATCGTGGTCCACGGCGGATTGGCGATGCTGGTGCCCCCAAAGGTGTCCTGCACCAAGATTGTGTTGGCATGGACTGCGGGGCCGCCAAGCCCCAAGCCGATTCCAAGACCGGCGCTGGCCGCAGCCAGCAGAATTGTGGAACGAGAAAACTTACACATAAAACATCTCCTCAAATGAAAGGCCGCTTTGATTTATGGCTCGGTTGCAGCGCACGCCGCAAAAAACCGACCGCTCTCTACGGGCCTCGTCCTTTGACAGCCACCATTGTCCGCGATTCGCCCTGTGAATGCAATAGTTAAAACGTTATATTTTATTGAATGTGTTCTTTATTAGCCCACAAAAAAATGGGCCGTTCTGCCGTCCAGAAGCCGTACATCCCATGAAGTCCATGCCTCCGCAGCCATAGACTAACACCCTGCAGCAAGCCAGTCTGGTAAAACCAAATTTGCCCGACATTAAACCCGATGCTTCAAGAAGAAGCCTCCGAGATCAGGCGATTACAATTTTTCATGTATGCAAAAAATGCCCTAAGGCAGGTTAGAGGGTGCCCTGCCGTCCTCCGATTGACTGGTTCGTCCCACATCCGGCTGAAAGTCCCAGGGTAGAACCACCAGGCGAACCCACCACTTCAGCACACTATCATACCTTATTCTGACAAGCCGTTTCTCCATTTCCTGCTGGGGCAGAACGCTGGCACCTCCCCACCTTGCCAGAATCTACCCCGCAGATTAACCTTTCCAACATGCGAACTCTGCTGTGTGCCAGTGAAATCTCCTCCCTGATCGCGAGCCTCGCGCAGCAGATCCTTTCCGATGCCGAAATCGCTGCCACCCCACCGGAACGCCTCGCCGTCGTCGGGGTTCGCCGTCGTGGCGAACTTATCGCCCAGCGGCTCGCTTCCATCATGATCAGCAAAATCGGCCAACCCGTGGCTTTGGGTGCCCTGGACATCACCATGTACCGCGATGATGTGGTCGGCAAGCGCCCCATTACCATTCCCATCGGCACACAAATGAATTTCCGCCTGGATGATCGTGTGGTCATCCTGGTCGACGATGTCCTTTTCACCGGCCGCAGTGTACGCGCCGCGCTCGATGCGCTCGTCGATTTTGGCCGCCCCCGCCTGATTCGACTGGCCGTACTTATTGAACGCACGGGCCGGGAGTATCCGGTCGCGGCAAATTTTGTCGGCCGCCGCGTTGATATTTGCCCGCAGGATATTGTCCAGGTCATGCTGCGCCCCACCGATGCGGAAGATGCCGTATATATTGATGCACACACCGCCGCTGGGCCGTCGCAGGCCACGGCTCAGTTCCCGAAAGCTCCCGGAGTTGCACCATGACTGTCGCTTCACGCACCGAACCGGCTCCTGCCGGCGATTCTCTCGTATGGACACGCCGCCACCTGTTGGCCCTGGAAGATCTGAGCCCGCAGGAAATCATGGCGATACTCGATACCGCCCGGGCACTCAAAGAGGTTTCCACACGCAGCATCAAAAAGGTGCCCGCTTTGCGCGGCAAGGTCGTCGTGAACCTCTTTTTTGAAGATTCCACCCGCACCCGCACCAGTTTTCGTCTGGCGGCCCAGCGCATGAGCGCGGATATCGTGGATTTTTCAGTCTCCACCAGCAGCGTAAGCAAAGGCGAAACCATCCGAGACACCGCCCGCAACCTTGAAGCCATGGGCATTGACGCCATCGTCATCCGCCATCGCAGCAGCGGAGCGGCGGAAACGCTCAGCCGGCTGGTGCAGTGCAGCGTCATTAACGCCGGTGACGGCAGCCATGAACACCCCACGCAGGGACTGCTGGATGTGTTTACGATCCGCGAAAAATGCCAGGCCCAGGGGCGAAAGATTGCCGACTTGCACGTTGCCATCGTCGGCGATGTGGCACATTCCCGGGTGGCGCGCAGCAATATATGGGCTTTAACCAAACTCGGAGCCAAGGTAACTCTGGTCGGCCCCACCACCTTGTGCCCCAATCAGTTCGCCGATTTGGGCATTGCGGTGTCGCATGATCTGGATTCTGTTTTGCCACATGTCGATGTCATTAACGTGCTGCGGGTGCAATTTGAACGGTTGACATCCTCGGCGTTTCCCAGCCTTCGTGAGTACAATCGCTTCTTCGGCATGGATGAAGCTCGCCTGCAAAAATGCCGGCCCGACGTCCTGATTCTGCATCCCGGACCGATGAACCGCGGCTTGGAAATTTCCACCCCGGTGGCCGATGGCCCGCGCTCCGCCATTTTACACCAGGTAACCAATGGGCTGGCGGTACGCATGGCGGTATTGTATCTTTGTATCGGTGCGGCAGGCTGACCACCGCCCGTCGGCGGAACGTCGCCACCGTCAACAGTGGACGGTCCAACAGGCCATAAACGGTGATATAAAGGAGAACTTATGAAAAAAAGTTGGTTCACGTTGATGATTGCGGCAGGTCTTGGTGCAATGACCATGGCTACGACCGCCACCGCAGCGGTTTCAGTTAGCCAGTTGAAAGGGGAACTCAAGGCTGGGCAATACGCCAACGTCATCAAAGAAGTCAACACCGCGTTACCCCAAAGCACACCTGTTCTGGCCGCGGCGCTCTATATGGTGAAAGGTGAGGCCCTCGTCGGCGAAAAAAAATTTACCGATGCCGCCCTGGCTTACTTGCGTGTTCCTTTTTGCTATCCCCAGGCTTTCGGTGCCCCAGAGGCTCTTCTGCGGGCCGCCCAAATTGAAGCCCGGCAGCTCAAGGACCCGGCCGCGGCTGTGCGAATCCTGCAACAACTGGTGCGAACCTACCCGCGAACCGTGCAGGCCCTGCAGGCGAAGCACTTATTAGCCGGTCATTTGCGCAAATAACGCTTTCGCCCGCCGGCACTTGCCCGGGCATGAACCATCGCCGAACGCCTGGCACCGGCGGCGTGTCCGTCATGAGACACCAATGAAAATTGACTCCCATCAGCACTTTTGGCACTACAATCAGCAGGAATTTGGTTGGATTGGCCCTTCCGCCAGGATATTGCAGAGGGATTTTTTACCCGCCGAACTGGAACCGCAAATAGCTTCCACCGACATCCACGGAACCGTCAGCGTGCAAGCCCGTCAAAGCCTCGCCGAAACCAACTGGTTGCTGGAACTCGCCACCCGGCACACCTGGATACGCGGCGTGGTCGGTTGGCTGCCCCTGACCGCGCCCGACGCCCAAGCCCATATCGCCGCAGCCGCCGCCAACCCCAAACTCAAGGCTTTGCGCCACGTGCTCCATGACGAATCCGATGATCATTACATCCTCCGCCCGGATTTTAACTGCGGTATTCGACTGCTTGGGCCGCACCATCTGGCCTACGACCTGCTGATTTTCGAACGTCATTTGCCGCAAACCATTGAGTTTGTCGATCATCATCCCGACCAGATTTTCGTGATGGATCATCTGGCCAAGCCGCGAGTTAAACAGCGAATGCTGGAACCGTGGCGGAAACTTATCGCCGATCTGGCCGTACGTCCCAATGTTTACTGCAAACTCTCCGGCATCATCACCGAAGCCGACCACCAACACTGGACGCCGGTGGACCTTCAACCGTACCTGCAAACCGCATTGGATGCGTTTGGTCCACGTCGCATGATGTTTGGCTCCGATTGGCCGGTATGCCTGCTGGCGGGCAGCTATCTACGCTGGCACCAAACCGTTCAGGAATTCATCGCTCCACTTTCACCAGCGGAGCAAGACCGTATCATGGGCGGCACCGCCATCGAAGCGTATCGACTCTGAGAGGCACTCGCGCCAAGACCCGGAATACAGCGATCCGCGCGGATGGCTCAGCGACATGCCGGCCCCTTATTATTTCGACTTCATCAAAACCCGGACCTGACCGGCGAACAACGGCTGGCTCACGACGTTTCCCAGCATGCGGCCACGTGTCGCAGATCGTCGCCCTTCACTTCCAGCCGCGGTATTTCCATCCGGCATCGCTCTTTGGCCAGCGGACAACGCGGGTGAAACGGGCATCCCGTGGGCGGATGAACCGGACTGGGCACTTCGCCTGTTAAAATGATGCGCTGATCGGTTTTGCGCGGTACCGGCTTGGGCACCGCCGAAAGCAGCGCCTGCGTGTACGGATGTTTTGGATTTCCGGTGAGCACGCGTGCCGGGGCCATTTCCACTATCTTCCCCAGATACATCACCGCGATACGATCCGAAAAATGCTCCACGACGGCCAGATTATGGGCAATAAATAAATACGATAAACCCATCTCCCGCTGTAATTCCGCAAGCAAATTCAGCACCTGGGCCTGGATGGATACGTCCAGGGCCGATACCGGCTCATCACAGACGATCAATCGCGGCTTTAGCGCCAGCGCCCGGGCAATGCCGATACGCTGCCGCTGCCCGCCGGAAAATTCATGCGGATATCGATTCGCCACGTCCCGCGGAAATCCGACCTTTTCCAGCAAATCCCCCACCCGCTCGGGAATTTCCGGCCGCGGCACCAACCGATGCACCAGCATCGGCTCGCTGATCATGGCCCCCACCGTCATTCTTGGATTGAGCGATCCCACCGGATCCTGAAAAATAATCTGCATTTGTCGCCGCAGTGTTCGCAATGGCTTGGGCGAGGTTTGATACAGATCGGTACCGTCAAATTCCACCCGCCCCTCAATCCGGGCGGACTTTGGCGGCAACAAACGTAAAATAGCCCGCCCTGTAGTCGTTTTTCCGCAGCCCGATTCCCCCACCAGCCCCAATGTTTCACCAGGCAGCACGGACAGGCTCACATCGTCCACAGCGCGGATGTAGCCCTTCACCCGCCCAAAGAGTCCCGCGCGCACCGGGAACCAGACCTTTAAATTCTCCACCGTAAGCAAACGGCCGGCGGAAGATACGGTGCCAAAGGCGGCGGCATGGTGCGTTATCGTCGACATCAATGTTCCTATTTCCGCTTACACCGATTCCACGGGATCGCCGGCAATCGCCGTCCGCCCCATCCGCCGAAACGCCAGTTCCGGCGCGCTCTCCTGGGCGCTGGCGAAATTCGGTGCGGAGAATGTCGCCACCCAATGACCGGGCATCACCTCCCGCAAGGGCGGCAGGCCCGCCCGGCACGCCTGGCGTGCATCGCCCTGGCAATGCGTGCAGCGCGGCTCAAAGCGACACCCCGCCGGCCAGTTCAGCGGAGCCGGTACCGCCCCGGGAATCGTCGGTAGAATTTCATGCTCATGGCCCAGTTGCGGCACACAGCCCAGCAGCCCCCGCGTGTAGGGATGCAGCGGATTGGAAAAAAGCTCATAAACATTGGCAAATTCCAAAATCCGCCCCGCGTACATAATTCCCACCACATCCGCATTTTCCGCCACAATACCCAGGTCATGAGTAATCAGCAGCACCGCCATCCCCGAAGCCGCCTGTATGTCATGCAGCAATTCCAGAATCTGCGCCTGAATGGTTACATCCAGCGCGGTGGTCGGTTCATCCGCAATCAGCAAAGACGGGTTGCACGCCAGGGCCATGGCAATCATCACGCGCTGCTTCATTCCACCGGACATCTGATGCGGATAATCCCAGAGCCTGCGCCCCGCATCCGCCACACCCACACGCTGCAGAGCCTGTTGAGCAATGTCTACGGCCGTCTTCATCGACACCTTTTGATGCAACTGAATCGCTTCGATGATCTGATCGCCGATGGTAAACACCGGATTCAGGCTGGTCATGGGTTCCTGAAAAATCATGGCAATGCGGCCACCGCGAACTTTGCGCATCTGCGCCTCGGATAGCTTCAGCAGATCCCGCCCTTCCAGCATGATCGAACCAGCGCTGATTTGCCCGGGTGGATCCGGCACCAGCCTCAAGATTGAAAGCGCCGAAACACTTTTGCCGCAGCCCGATTCCCCCACCAGGGCCATCGTCTGGCCCGGGAAAATTGAAAAGCTGACCCCATCCACGGCGGGAATCACCATCCGGCCGGCGCGAAACCCGGTGCGCAAGCCGCGAACCTGCAGCAGGGGTGAGGGCGAATTTTCTGCGGCATCCGTCATAACTATCCTGCATTGACGTTCCGCGGATCCAACGTATCGCGGAACGATTCCCCGACTATATTAAACGCCAGCACGGTAATAAACAGCATCATGCCGGGGCCCAGCGCCTGCCACCAGTGAAAAACCGTCGCCGGATTCCCGGCCGCATTGAGCATTTCACCCCACGACGGCGTTGGCGGTCGCACCCCCACCCCCAAATAACTTAAGCTGGATTCTATTGTCACCGCACCGGCCAGGCCAAAACTTGCGGATACCAGGACCGGCGTTACCCCATTGGGTAAAATATGCCGAAACAGCACCCGCCACAGCGGCAGACCCGCGGCTTCCGCCGCCGTTACGTAATCCAACTGCCGCAGGTGCAGAAATTCCGCCCGCAGCAGCCGGGCATAACCGGTCCATCCCGTCACGCCCAAAATCACCATGATATAAAAAATGTGCCGGCCATAGATGGCCACAAAGGTTAAAATCAAAAAGAACGATGGAATCGATTCCACAATTTCCACCAGCCGCATGAATAGAATGTCCACAATGCCGGAAAAATAGCCGGTCATCGCCCCCACCATCACGCCAATGGCCAGCGCGATAAACTGGCTGATAAAGCCAATGCCCATCGCCACCCGCGTGGACCACAGCAGCCGCGAGAGCACATCCCGGCCGTCTCCATCCGTTCCCAGCCAATGCCGCTGCGACGGCAGCTTGTTGATCAGGTTTTTGCCCAGCGGTTCCATCGCGGCGTAACCCCACGGAATCGGTGCGAATACCGCATGCGTAATCTCGCCATGCGCCGCCAAAGACCTATAATTCGTCGCATCGAGCTGGTTGTGATGCAGCGTTACAATCAGCACGCTGGCGATCACCGCTGCCACCGTAACCATCGCCAGCCATATCCTCCGCCGACGGCGACGCAAATCCGGCGGCAACCGCCGCGTTAAAATTCCATAGCCCGTCTGCGCCGCCAATGCCGCCGCCACCACCAGCAAAACCCAGCTTACGCTGGTCAGGTCGCGAAACAGTGGAAATTCGCGCCGCATCGGCACCCCGTGGTGCGCCGGAATGATACACGTATACGGCTTGCCCGTGGCCAAAAACGGCACAAAAATCGCAATCAGGCAGACCAGGGCAATATAGCCGGCACAAAATTTAACCATCCACGGCCGGAATACGCGCGAGCGCACCCGCGACCAGAATGTTTGCGGCGGCACGGTGGATTCCGGCGTCCGTGCCGCAGGACTAAGGGTCTCAGGCATATGACACCCTCGGATCCGCCATCGCATAACAGATATCCACCGCCAGATACGAAAGCAGCGTCAATACCGACCCAATCAGGGCCACCGTCTGAATCACCGGCAGGTCGCGGGCGAGAGTTGCCGTGTACGCCAGCCGCCCCATTCCGTTAATTGAAAAAATCTGCTCCACAATGACGGACCCACCCAATAAACCCGGCAGGGACATGCCCGTCAAGGTGATCAAGGTCAGCAGGCTGTTACGAAACACGTGTCGCACCATCACCGTGGAGCCTTTAACCCCCTTGGCCCGGGCCGTGCGAATGTAATCCTGCCCCAGATTTTCCAAAATTGAACCACGCACCTGCTTGCTCAAAAAGGCGAATCCAGCGTAGGTGGAACACACAATGGGCAGCGTAATATGATAAAAATAATCCCCGATGTATTGAAAAAAATCCATCGACTCCGTATTGGTTGAATGCAGCCCGGCCGCGGGAAACCAGTTGAAGAATTCCGGGTTGGCAAAAAAGCCCAGCAGGCTGGAACCCACCCATATCGCCGGCAGCGAATATAACGCCAGGCTGATGAACCCATAACCCCGATCAAAAAGTCGATCCCGATACAGCGCCGCCAATAATCCCCCCGGCACCGCCACCAGATAGATGACGATCATCGAAATTAGATTGATGGTCAACGTCACGGGCAACCGCTGCTCGATGAGTTTGAGCACCGGTTCCGGGTATTCCAGACTCGTCCCCAAATGCCCTTCGCACGTGCTTTTGAGCCAAAGAACATATTGCATCGGCAGACTGATCGGATGGCCGTTTTTATCCACCAGGTGCAACCGCTCGGCTACCAGCAGTTGTTCCTGCTTCTGGGCCTGCTTCGATTGCATCATCCCCTGAACCGCGTTCGCCTGTCCCGCTTCGCGCAGCCCGGGCGCGAAGCGCACTATCGCAAAAAGCATAAATGTCATGCCCAACAGCGTGGGAACCATCAGCAGTAGGCGGCGGATAATATAACTGGTCATACTGAGTCCGAAGTAGAATTCGTTTCCGCCGGATACACTACGGGTATTTCTGCTGCTTCAATGGCACGTACCAATTCGCGGAGTTCAGCCCGAACTTGCCCACAGGCTTGGTGTTGCGGAACCGCCCTTGAACAAACGAAAGTGAATCGCGGGTGAACAGAAACAAATACGGCTGCTGGCGATAAATCACCCGTTGCAACTGGTGCCAAATCCGCATGCGCCGGGCCGTATTGATCTCCCGCCGTCCCTGAGAAATCAATTTGTCCGCCTCGGCATTGTCAAAATCTCCGGCGTTGCTCCCCTCATTCAGATAACTTTTGGAATCAAAAATCTGGTACGGGTCACTCTCGATACTGCCCGTCCAGCCCAGCAATGTGGCCGTAAATTGACGGTGGTTCAACCGTCGAATCATAATACTGAACTCCACCGGCGAGATCCGGCAGTCAATCCCCGCCGTTGCCCATTGCCGCTGCAGATACACACATATCTTCTGAATCAGCGGCTGTTGCGACGGTATCAGCAGGCTGAACTTAAATTCCTGCCCATTTCGCATCAGCACGCCATTGGGCCCCATGCGCCAACCCGCCTTTTGCAACAGAATTTTTGCCGCCGCCGGGTCATACGGAATCGGTTTAATCTTCCGGTCATTCTGTGGAGAAAGTGGATTAAACGGGCCGGTGATCGGCACGGCCATGCCATATAAAAATGTTTTGATGATCGCCGGCACGTTCACCAGCATCGCCAGCGCCACCCGCGTGCGGCGATCCTTAAACATCGGACTTTTGAGATTCCAACCCACATATAAATAGCCCGAGCTGGAAGTCAGATACTTGTAGCAGTGATTGCGGCTGGTAAACCCCGGTTCGGCTGTGTACTTTCTCCACTGGGACGGCTCCACCCCGTCCGAATCTATTCCACCTTTCAAATACGTGGCCAATGCCGAGTCCGGATTCTCAATAAAGCGAAACACAATGCGGTTGAATACCGGCGGAGGACCCCAGTACCGCGGATTTTTCTTCAACACCATTTCCTGCCCCGGTGCCCAGTGGTACAACACATACGGCCCGCTGCCCACCAGCAACCGGCTGCGTGTGTTGTATTGGCTGGCTTTGGTGAATTGATAGACCTTCTCCGGCAAAATCGAAAAACCACCCACTTCCTCCAGGGCCTTGAAATACGGCTTTTTGAAGGTGAATATCACCGTGCGCTTGCCCGTGGCCACACAGGATTTCACATCGGAATAATAGGGCCAGTTCTGGGCGTCATTCACCTGCGGATTCATCATCGTGTTGAAACTGAACACCACATCGGATGCCAGCACCGGATCGCCGTTGCTGAAACACGCCCGCCGGCGCAGCTTGAAGGTGATTTTCAATCCATTTTTGGAAACCAGATAACTGCGCGACAGCCACGGAACCCAATGCAACGTCACCGGGTTGCGGGCCAGAAGCGACTCCAGCACTTCTCCCTGAACGTCACTGGCCGTAGCACTTCGGGTCACAAACGGTATCAGCGAATGTGGCTCGCTGCCCAGGTTCTGCACCAGCCAATCACCAGGGGCATAACCAGGCAACTTGTATGGGCTGCCCGGAAATATCGGCACCTGCGGATAACATACGTACCGATCTCCATTGGCCAGGGTTGTACGGATGTTGGCCTGCCTGGGGCTGCTTGGGGTGCTCACCGAAGCTGCACCCGCCACGCTATGCAGCCGGGCAATAGCTTCCAGTTCCAGCCGGTTGCCCGTGGTGATCTGTTTGCGCAGGCTTACCAGTTGCCCGGTCTGGTAATTCATCGCCCCCAGCATCAGCCCCAGCAACACCAAAGCCGCCACCAGCAGCAGCATGTAGATGAAATCCTTGACCGTAAAGCGATTGTTCATGCATTCTCCGAAACTATCAGGGGTTTGTTGCCGCCGGACGCAAAAACCTTCACAATTTTAACCCTGCCGCGGGTCCAACGCATCTCGCAGGCCGTCGCCGAGAAAATTCAAACTTAGCAGCCCCACCGTCAGACCTGCGCAGGGCCAGAATATCAACCACCAGCGAATATGAATGGGGTTGATCGCCGCCACCCCAGCCGAGGCCAGGTTACCCCAGGTCGGTACCGGTGGCTGCACCCCCAGCCCCAGAAAGCTCAAAAAAGACTCCGCCAGAATCGCGGACGGAACAGTCAGCGTGGCATACACCACAATCGGGCCGGCCACGTTGGGCAAAATATGTTTCCATATCACCCGCGCCGGGCTTAGCCCCAAGGCCCGGGCCGCTTCCACAAACGGCCGATCGCGCAGCGCCATCACCTGCCCGCGAACCACCCGCGCCATCGTCAACCAGCTTACAGAGCCAATACCAACCAGCAGCACCCCTATTCCCGCCATCTCCTGCGGATGCGGCAAGCCCAGCCACGTCAAAGCGCCCGTCATCCGCCCCACCAGCGTAACCCGCAGCAAAATCACCAGCAATATGTATGGTAAACCGTAAAGCACATCCACCGCCCGCATCAGCACCGCATCCACCCGCCCCCCCGTATAGCCCGCTACTACCCCCACCCCCACGCCAATCACCACGCTGATGGCCGCCGACGCCAATCCAATTCCCATGGAAATTGCCCCTCCCAGCGACCAGCGCGAAAATAAATCTCGCCCCAGCCGATCCGTCCCCATCAGGTGTGCCGGCGTCGGAGTATGCAGCGTATCATGCAAATTTTGTCGGGCATAAGAACCAAGCGTCCACGGCAGGGTGCCATAGCAAATCACCACCAGCACCGCCAAACCCAGCAAACCCGCCAGCGCCGTCCGATTCCGGCCAAAGCGCCGGGCCGCGCGACGCGACGGCGTCCCCCCCGCTTCGCCCATGACACCGTCGATCGCAGCAGCCAAATTCGTTGCCGTCATGCTTCACCTGTTTGATGGGACGACTGGATACGGGGGCTTAAGGCCATGGATATTGATTCCTTTTCCAAGCCAGCAAGATACCCAACCCCATGGTATCCAACAAGCTCCTGCCTCTTTTCGGGTTTGAAACTCGCATCCCGCGTTTATGAAAGTGCGTGCCGGGCGGCTACTCCTTCAGATGGTCTTTCAGCGCCCGTGCAATGCGTTGATCGGGCACTAACCAGACAATGGCTATCAGGATGTACAACCCATCCGAAAGCCAATGGTTGACGAAGGCCAGGACAATGGCCGCGGCATAGCTCAACATGGACAACTTGCCTTTGCGATCTCGCCCAAGGGCACCCGCCAGAAGTGAATCGCTCCCCTGCCCCAGAATAATGCTCCATTGCAGGATAAAATACGCGATCGCCGCCATCAACAGCACCAAACCATAGAGAGCCGTGGGCACGGCCGAAAAATGATTTTCACCCATCCAGCCCGTAACAAAAGGTATCAGCGACAGCCAGAAAAGCAGGTGCAGGTTGGCCCACATCATCGGCGAACTGATTTCGCGGGTGGCATGCAAAAGATGGTGATGGTTGTTCCAGTAAATGCCAATGTAAATAAAACTTAATGCATAGTTGAGAAACACGGGCAGCACGGGTAAAAGGGCGGCAACACTCGTGCCATGCGGCACTTTCAAATTCAGCACCATAATAGTAATGATGATGGCGATAACACCGTCGCTGAACGCTTCCAGGCGGTTGGTTTTCATCGCCCCATTATACCGCGCGGCGACTGCCGCTGCAGCCCGGCGACCAGGTGCCCGGCATCCGGGGCCGGGCCGGCTTGTACGCAATACGCTCATGGCGTAAGATGATCGGTCGTCCATTGGGGGATGGTGTAACGGTAGCACAGCAGACTCTGAATCTGTTTGTCAAGGTTCGAATCCTTGTCCCCCAGTTTTTCGACCCATTTAGACCAGCGTGGCCGAAGGCCGCCAAAACAGGACTATCACCAATAAGCACGGGCGCTTCCGACATCTTCCGCCCTCGGACTCGCTACGTCCGGCAAAGTCAGCCTTGGACCCGAAAGGCGCAGCAAGTAGTCCGTGAAATTGTCCTGCGCCCCTAAAATGACGCCACTCGATCGTAATAGCCTCTCGGTAAAGAAAGGACTGGAAGCTCTACGAACAAGAAGCGATTGAGTGCGGGAAAAATGGTATCGATCCTGCGGGGAGCGGATATCGGAGGCAGGACGATTTGTAATGCTCCCCAAAAACCGGGCACGCTGCTACGGTAGTTTTTTCCCAATTTTTGCAGTACATGTTGTGCCGGTGAAACGGCGTCGGTTTACATCGCAGTTCACAGCCAAGGTGGCCTTGGAGGTGGAGCGAAGTTTCTGGGAGAAGGCGACGATCCTGCACATGGAGTACTACCGGCCGGCTGAAAAGCCCGTACCCGACAGACTCGTGCGTCATTACGCCGATATGGCAGCGCTCTGGCAACATCCCGTTGCTGGCAAAGCCCTGGATCGAGACGATTTGTGTGCACGAGTGGTGGGTTGGAAGAGCCAGTTCTTTGGCAGCGCCTGGGCAAATTACGATCAGGCAAAACCCGGAACATTTCACTTGGTCCCACCATCTAAGAGATTGCCCACGCTGCGGCGCGACTACCAGGCGATGCTGGATATGTTCGTTGCAGAGCCGAAGGGTTTCGATGACATACTCGCTACGTTGGCTGCGGTCGAATTACGCATCAACCGCCCGAAGTAGCCGGTTTCGGACGCGCCAACATCCGAAGGCCGCCAAGATCGTTTGGTTCTGTTCACGCGGTTTGACCAACCCGACGGCGGCCAAACGGTCATGCAACATATCGTCGGTCCCGCCGGCCCAATTTGCAGTTTCAGGATCAGGGGTGGTGTTCATGGCCTTGACTGCAATCAGCTTTTCAATCCATGGACATGCCTCACCAGAAATTAGGGGCAGTCCCGAATTTACAATTTACCATGAACGATGGATCGCACCGTCGCGTGTCCAAAGTGCGATAAAGTTACATACGAAACGATGCACTATTTGTCGCGAAATCAAGGCTCAAAATGCCGCCGGCTGGTCCGGGGTTGATTATCAGCACGCGCCGGCCACCGGCTGAAACCTCATATTGGGTTCCCGCCCATTCATGGACATGCCCTTGCACGATAGCCGCCGGCTCAATTTCATCGGCAAGGTCGCGCAGGCAGCTAAAAGCATCAGGCGATGTGCTTTGGGCCGGGGGTGAGTAAACGGGATAATGCGAAAGCAGAATCAGCCAATCGGCAGGGGCTTTTAACCGGCGAACCCCTTGGCCAACCGCGGCACAGGCTCTCTGAAAATCTCTATTGGATGGCAGATCGGTGTAATGGCGGCCATGCCACCCCAAGCCCACGATCAGCAGTTGAGGCGCAAGCCGAACAACCTTCCCGGTGATGTCGCTCGTGGTGCGAAAAAATCCCCAAGCGTCGTCGCCATCATGATTGCCGCGAACAGTGTACATGGGGAGCTTGGCATGCTTGAACCATTCATAAGCTTCGCCGCCCTCCAGTTGCCCCATGGTTTCGGCATATTCCGCGTCGGCCTCATCGTCCGCAGTGGCAACATCGCGGTTTAAATAAAAATCTCCGGCATGCAGCCAGCAGATAGCCTGCGGAGTCGGTGCTACAGCCGGCGCGGTTTCGTGCGTGTCGGAACAGATTAACAGATCAATGGGCAATATCATGTCTCGGTAAGGCAAAAAGCTGCACACACATGCGATCAGGCTTTATGCTTGCGTCCAAGTGAACTTCCACCGCATCGCAATTGTGATCGGCGGGGTTCATAATTAAATCGAGCGAACTTTTTACGGTAAAACATGGATACGGTGGGAGGGGTTTGCCACCCTTCGTGAGCAAATGTTTAATGCACTCCTCCGAAATACCTGAATCGGGGAACTTGCGCCCTATTCCTTCCACGACATTATCTATATTTTGCAGTTCCGGACTTTTTGACTTACTTGTTGGCTCATATGGGTGCATCGCGGTGATGATGCCGTCGAGAAGTTTTTTCACGTAGACCGCCCCGTCGTTCGGGGCGCCTATCTGTACCTTTAGAGCAAAGCGATTTTCGGCGGCAACTTTGGGTACATTTGATTGCCGGGCATCCACAATAGCCTTGCTGGTTGCGAACCAGTATCGGTATTGCGTGCAGCCATCCACGACCTTTGGGACACGACTTAGATCAACGTCTATTTCCCAGCGAGGTGCCTCCAGTTTGTAATGGTCGAAGCAATCAAGGTGATCAGATTCATCGCGGAGCCTATACGAATAATGGTGCATAGCTCCGGGAAGTTCAGGATTCACAGGCGGATTGCAAAATGCCTGTTCAAAACGCAGGACGGGCCACTCCTTCGTAACCGAGGTCCATACATCAATGTTGTAGGTTAGAATGTTCTCGACATCGCTTGCATTGCGTGCATTGCGTGCATTGCTGCTGTCGCAGGGCGAACGGTACACGGCGTGCCGCACCCTTTGATTAGGAGTGGCTTTTTCCGCATGGCCAGCGAGGCAATTTACTCTCTTTTTAAGCCGGTCACGAGCTTCTTTTACCTCATCCTTATCCTTTGGCTCAAACGGTATTCGCCCTGTCGCCCACATCTCAACGCCACCAGTCGAATCCCAATCGGAAAACTTACACGAAAAAGCGCCATTCCTGTTAGCAGTTTTAGCCATAGAGCATTCTCCGCTTACAATCTATCACCAATATGGACGACAATTCTATTCACGGGGCGCTGCTAAATTTATTGAGATCAATGATGGATAAACTTCTGGCCGCGCAACCACTCAAAGCCGCCGCCCCGGTTGCGCCTCCGTTCTAAGCGCCTTATACCCTGGTCGGCATGCCTCTGATCACGTATTTTTCTTATCAGACATAGCGACCTCGTAACCGTTCACGGCCTTTCGGCCGGTCAGACTCACAGCAAGTCTAACTGTGATTAAATTATACCCCCCCAAAAAAAAAGCAACCCAAATTCTCCTGAAGAAAGTTTGAAATAAAATTTTAGAATTCCACGCAATCCATCCAATCAAGTAATTTCGGATCAAAGGATTGGTCAAAGCGCGTACCGAACAAGCCTATGAGCAGCGCATTGCCGATTTAACGCGGCAACTCGCCCAGCGTGACGCCGTGATTGCCAAGCTCGGCGCACAGTTGGCCCAGCGTGATGCCACCATCGCAGCGTTACAGCAGCAGGTCGCGCAGTTGTCCAAATCCCGATAGCCATCGGGACTCAAATTCCTCCGAGCCACCATCCAGTGATATTGCCAAACCGCCGCCGCCACCGGTTCCACCCAATGGTGTCCGGCAATTTCGCGTCAGCGAAGCGTATGTGGGATTGATTTTCAGATACCGGCGGCATTTTTTCTGTGGCTGGTGAGACGCTGGACGGCGGCCTGGAATTCGGCAGCGGGTTGGGCGCATGCGGCCCTGGGCTTCCCCAAGAATGGTGGACACGGGCCAAAGCCGGCATAATGTCGGCGAAAGGAGTTTACCATGACGCGAAGACAGTATTCCCGTGAGTTCAAAATCTCGGCGGTCAATAACTCAAACAACCCGCCGCACTCTGGCAAACACCGGTCCGGTTCCACGTGCATGGGCGTTGCACGGACTCGCACTACCCGCCACTGTTGACCAGTGCCGGAACTCCCCGCCTGAAATGCTCCGCCATAGCCGTCGCGTATCGCCTGTGGTATGCTTCCTGCCGACGTAGAGAACACACTGAGGAACCCCTTCATGCCCGGCAATGTTGAAAAATTCCGCGATCTGCTCAAAGAGCTATTCCAACTGGATCAGGCGGATCTGATCCCGCTCGACCCGCCGCTTGATTCAGCAGACGGGCCATTCCGGCTATGGCCAAAAAGGCAATTTGCGGCGGTCAACTGGCCGTAGTAGAATCCGGGCACCTTGACACGGGATAAGGTGCGGCCCCGGGTGAACAGCAACGGCAGGTAAATGATAAAAAGCATTGAAATTAACCGGTTTCGCGGTATTAAACAGCTCCGGCTCGACGATCTCCGGATGATCAACATCGTCGTTGGGCCAAGCGCAACCGGGAAGACCGCCCTTTTGGAAGGTCTCCGTCTGGCACTTGGCGCTACGCCGCAGGTGGCCTACAACCTGGCCCTGCGTGGGATACCCAATTTTCTTTTTCCAAACCCATCCCGGGAACAGTTCGAATCGCTCTGGAGTCCCTTGTTTTTTGACTTCGCCATAAATGAATCAGTGGAGTTCCACGTCGTTAACTCGGATGGGGACCAGGCGAAGTCCGAAATATACTTCGACGAATCCAAGGCGGTGATAGCGGCACCGGTGCCAGTTCCCAATACTGGTTCGATGCCAGGAGCATCGGCAGGGCACGCTATGGCAGCTTCCGCTATAGCACCGATTGCCTTCAAGCGGAAAGCCTTCGATGGAAGCGAGAGCACCCTTCGCGCGGCTGTTGGTCCTAACGGGCAGCTAAACTTTGATCAGGGACCCGACCTCGCGCCCACCATTGATTTCCTAACCCCAGTTTGGCAGTCGAATCCGCAGCTCGTCGCAATCACGTTCTCGAGGTTAAGTGTCGAAAACACGGAAAAGGACGTGGTGCAGACGTTACGGCAGCAATTCCCGGAGATACAGGAAATTTCGGTTCAATCGCCGACTTTATTTCCCGTGCTCTATGCCGGCTTGAGTCAAAGAGCGCGGAAGATGCCACTGGCCTTGGTATCATCGGGAATCTCCAAGTTCATTTCACTGCTGTTGGCCATCGAGGGCGGTAAGGGAGGCGTGCTGCTGGTTGACGAAATCGAGAATGGTATTTATTACCAAACGATGCCAGCCCTCCTGGAGGCTCTTCACAGCGCCGCCAGGCGCATGGGCGTGCAACTCTTCCTTACTACCCACAGTTGGGAATGCCTGAAGGGCGCGGTGCCGCAGATAGAAAAGTTTCCGCAAGATTTTAACCTCATACAAATGTATCAGGACCATGGCCAAAGCGTTGCCAAGGTGGTTCCCGGTGATCGCGCCGCCGCCGCCATCGAGGCGGAAATTGAGGTGCGGGCTTGAGCCAGGAACCGATCCGACAGGAGCATCAATTTACGCTTCTATGCGAAGGGGCTGCGGACCAGAATTTTGTAAAGGCACTACTCAAGAGGCGCAGCGGCTACCCGGATTTTAATTTTCTCGACCCCAAAGAGCATTACGGCGCAACCAATTTTGAAAAAATGTTGACGGCAATTCAGGGCGATCAAAAATCGTTTTCCCGCCTCAAGGGTGTCCTGATCATCGCCGACAGTGCTTCCTCTCCGGACCAAACCATTAAGGAAATCCGTAGACAGGTCAATCAAGCTGGGAAGTTTCCCCTGTACACAGGTTCAAATACGGGCACGCTGGCTGCTCCAGCCGCCGCCGTCGGCACGCCGCCGGTGTATATCACGCTACTTCCAACCGAAAACACCCCCGGCTGCCTCGAAACTTTGTGCGTGAGGGTATTACTCGAGCCGTACGCTTGGGCCAACGCCTGCTTGGAAAAATACCTTGGCTGCGACCAAATCAAGGCCAATTCCTGGTCTCCGGAAAAATTAGATAAGGCCCGGTACCACTGCCTGGTCGCCGCCCTCCATCGCGAAGACCCGAGCAAAGCGGTCAGCAACGCGTTTCGCCAGCCCCAGGGCCCTAACGCCAAGCCGCTGATTGATGTGATGGATCCGATCTTCGATGATATTGCAAAGCGCATCAAAGATTTTTGCGATGCCATGGTCTGATGGACGCCCGGTGGCCGCCATGGAGTTAGACTCGCAAAGTTCATCTGCCAGTGACGGGGGGTCGGGGAGTCGGCACCGCAGCCGACTCATCCGCAACACTTTCCTCGCCATAGCCGCCGCGCATCGCCTGTGGTATGCTTCCTGCCGACGTAGAGAACACACTGAGGAACCCCTTCATGCCCGGCAATGTTGAAAAATTCCGCGACCTGCTCAAAGAGCTATTCCAACTGGATCAGGCCGATCTGGACTTCGGCATCTACCGCATTATGAACGCCAGGCGGGATGAAATTTTGCGTTTTCTGGATCAAGACCTTTTGCCGCAGGTGCGGTTGGCGTTTGCTGACTATCAAGTCTCTGAAAAAGCCGCTCTGCAAGCCGACCTCGACACGGCTGTAAAAAAAGCCCATGACCTCGGTGCCGAAGCCGAAAACTTGCCTGCCGTAAAACAGTTGCGGGGAAAGCTCGCCAGCGCTGCGGGCGAGCTTCCCGCGCTGGAAGATGCGGTCTTTTCCCATTTGTTTCATTTTTTTCGCCGCTACTATAACGACGGCGATTTTATTTCCCAGCGCCGCTACAAAGAGGGCGTTTACGCCATCCCCTATGAAGGTGAGGAAGTTAAGCTTTACTGGGCCAACTATGACCAATACTACATTAAAAGCAGCGAAACGTTTCGGGATTACACCTTCAAACTGGATTCCGGCAAACGGGTGAATTTCCGCATCGTCGCGGCCAGCACGGAACAGGACAACAACAAACAGGCCGCCGGCAAGGAACGGCGTTTCTACCTATGCCGCCAGCAGCCGCTGGTGGAGGAGAATGGCGAATTGCACATTCGCTTTGAATACCGACCCAGCGAAGGGCGGGAAAAACAATCTGACCTGAATCGGCAGGCGATTTCAGCCATTCTGGCGGCTAAGGGCTTTGATGCCTGGATAACGCAATTGGCTAAAACCGCGCCGACGGAAAGCGATTCCACACGCACGGTGCTCGCCAAGCATCTGGCCAAGTTCACCGCCCGTAATGAGTTTGATTATTTTATCCACAAAGATCTCGGCGGCTTCCTGCGGCGGGAGTTGGATTTTTACATTAAAAATGAAGTCATGCACCTGGATGATGTTGAACATCAGTCCGTGGAGCATGTGGAGCAATATCTAAGCCTGATTAAAGTGATCAGGAAAATCGCCCATAAAATTATCACATTTCTTGAGCAGTTGGAAAATTTTCAGAAAAAGCTCTGGCTGAAAAAGAAATTTGTCATTGAAACGCACTACTGCTTCACACTGGATCGTGTCCCGGAAATGCTTTATCCGGAAATTGCCGCCAATGATGCCCAGCGGGCGGAATGGGTAAAGCTGTTCGCCATTGATGAGATCCAAGCGGAAAAGTTAGGCGATGTTGCTTATGGCAAGCCGCTCACGGTGGAATTTCTGAAAAGTCAGAGACACTTGGTGCTGGACACGCGCCATTTTTCACTAGAGTTCAAACAGAAGTTGCTGGCCTCCATGGATGGCCTCGATGAAAAATTGGATGGTTTGCTGATTAATGGCAACAATGCGCACGCCCTTAGGACCATCGGGGAACGCTATGCCTCGCGTATAAAATGTATTTACGGTGATCCGCCGTATAACACGAATGATGCGACATTTCACTACAAAAACGACTACAAACACTCCTCGTGGTGTGCAATGGTTTGGAACGCAGTATATACTGCTGCGCCTCTCCTCGGACCGACGGGCGTTTTGGCGACAGCGATCGACGACCTCGAGCTTCACAATCTGGGCCAAATATGCGATGGGGTGTTTGGGATGCAAGGTCGACTGGGAACGATCACGATCGAAACCAAACCATCCGGGCGGACAAATGATAATTTTCTCGCGACCAGTCACGAGTACTACCTCCTCTACGGACTAAACCCAGGGGACACGGAAATTGCCTTCTTCGAGCTGACTGCCGAGCAGAAGCGGCAATTTGGGGACACAGACGCGGCGGGTGCGTTCAAGTGGCGGGATTTTTTACGCACGGGTGGGTACTCAACGCCTCTGGAGCGCCCAAACTCTTGTTACCCAATCTACCTCGAAGAGAGCACTGGGAAATTATCTCTCGACCAACAGCCCGGCCTCCAAGAAATATGGCCGGTTGATAGCGATGATCGCATGCGCGTTTGGCGTAAAACCCGCCCGTCATTTCTTCACCATCTGGCTGCCGGGGAGATACGCGCCGCACGGAACCGCGCTGGCTCTTTAAAAGTCCAGATAATAGATCGCATGAAATCAGGCACTCGCCCGAAGAGCGTATGGGCAGGCAGCCAATACGATGCCGCATCCCACGGGACGAAGCTGCTAAAGTCGATCTTCAACGAGCCTAACCCGTTCAGCTTTGCAAAATCCGTGTTTGCTGTACGCGACGTGCTTTACATCGCGACGGGTGAGGAGGAGGACATCACGATCCTCGACATATTCGCCGGTTCCGGCACCACGGCTCATGCGGTTATTAACCTCAACCGCGAAGATGGCGGTAGTCGCAAATATATTCTTGTGGAAATGGGCGAATATTTTCACACCGTGCTGCTGCCGCGGATAAAAAAAGTGGTTTATGCCAAAGACTGGAAAGACGGCAAGCCCGTGGCCCGCGACACCGGCATCAGCCACGGAATTAAATATCTCCGCCTGGAATCTTACGAAGACGCTCTGGCCAACCTGGATCTGCACCGCTCCAAGCAACAATCCGACCTGCTCAACACCAACAGCGATCTGCGTGAACAATACATGCTTTCCTACATGCTGGATGTGGAAAGCCGCGGTTCCGGTGCGGCCGGGTCGCTGCTGAATATAGATGCCTTTGCCAATCCGGATCAGTACCGCCTGAAGGTGGAACGCAACGGCGAAACGCAAAGCGTTCCGGTGGACCTGCCTGAAACATTTAACTACCTGCTGGGGTTGACGGTCAAACATGTGGATATGATCGGCGGCGTAAAGGTTATTGACGGCAAAAACCCGCAGGGCCGGCGGGTGCTGGTGCTGTGGCGAATAATCGCCGAGATGAACAACGACAAGCTGGACCAGTGGTTCAAAAAACAGAAATACAACACGCGTGAAATGGAATATGACATTTTTTACGTCAACGGCGACAATAACCTGGAAAATCTCCGCCGCGAAGATCAGACTTGGAAAGTGCGTTTGATTGAAGAAGAGTTTCAGCGGCTGATGTTTGAAGCGCAGGAGGTGTAACAATGGCCAACGCGATTAACCGTATCACGATAAAAGGGTACAAGTCCATCCGTGAAATGGATATCGAGCTTGGGCCGCTGAATGTGCTCATTGGGGCCAACGGAGCCGGCAAGAGTAATTTCGTAAGTTTTTTTCGCTTTATTCAGGAAATGGCTGAAAACAAGTTGCAGCTAGCCGTGGCCAAGCATGGCGGTGCCGATGCGATCCTGCATTTTGGAGCCAAGATCACGCGGCAGCTCGACGCTGATTTCTACTTTCAAAATAATGCCTACAGGGTCAGGTTTGTTCCCGTAGCCGAAAATAAGCTCTTCATCGGCGCGGAGCGAGCGAGCAGCACCACGCATTACGGCCCCAATGCTCCCCCGCCAGAAGCGGTCAGGCATAATTTCGGAGATCCAATTTCATCGCCAGAGCCGAGACGCCAAGAATCGTGGTTACTGCAAAAGGGGATGGTCTATCATCAATTAGGATGGTCGGCTATGCCGGCAAAGCGTGCCTTTGAGTTTGTCTCTGGCTGGGTGGTCTATCATTTCAATGATACCAGTGAATTTTCCGGAATGCGGCAGCAGAAGGCGATCAATGACAATGAGTTTCTTCGGCAGGACGCCGAAAATCTGGCGGCTTTTCTGTACATGCTCCAGAAAACCAACCAGGCCGCCTACGATCAAATTCGCAATATTGTCCGGCTGGCGGCTCCGTTCTTCGATGATTTCAAGCTGCGCCCAGTTACGGCGAACCCGGAACTGATCCAACTGGAATGGACGCAGATTGGATCGGATTATCCATTCCGGCCCAGCCAACTTTCCGACGGCACGCTACGGTTTATCTGTCTGGTGACGGCGCTGCTTCAGCCACATCCACCGGCCACTATGCTCTTTGATGAGCCAGAGCTAGGGTTACATCCATACGCGCTGACAGTTTTGGCGAGTCTGTTCAAGCAGGCCGCCAAAAGCGGCGGGCAGATAATTGTCTGCACACAATCGGCGGCGTTGCTCAATGAATTTGAGCCGGAGGATGTCATTGTGGTGGACCGGGAGGATGGCCAATCGACCTTTCGTCGTCTGGACAAAGCGAATCTTTCCGAGTGGCTGGAAAACTACGGACTCGGCGAGCTTTGGCGGAAAAATATTTTCGGGGGAAGACCGCACGCAGAGGCGGGCCAAGGCTCCCCCCAATCGGATGCTCCGCCATCGACCGTACCCGATGGCAAACCGCCGGAGGGTGGCGCTCGATGACGCGGGTTTACGTCGTTGTTGAAGGGCAGACCGAGGAAACGTTTGTCAACGCGGTACTCGCACCTGATCTTGGGCACTGCGGCGTGTTTCTCGCAGCGCGTTTATTGGGCACGGCCGGCCATCGGGGTGGCAACGTGACTTATGCCCGCGTGAAAAGGGATGTGGCAATGCTCCTAAAACAGGATAAAAGTGCCTACTGCACCACGCTCCTTGATCTTTACGGCTTGGGAAAGGGCTTTCCTGGTGACACGGCCGCCCCTCGCCGGCCAACGGATATCGAGCAGGCGATGAACAATGATATGATCGGGGCACTCGGCGGAACATGGCGTGCTGATATTCGATTCATCCCGTACATCCAGCAGTATGAATTTGAGGGCCTGCTTTTCAGCGATCCGGAAAGGCTGGCGCGAGGCATTTCGCAGCCGCAGCTAGAAAATAACTTTCAAAACATCCGGGCCAAATTTGCGACGCCCGAAGAAATTAACGACAGTCCCCAAACCGCGCCTTCGAGACGCATTCTGCAAATTTATCCGCCATATCAGAAGCCGACTCACGGCGTGCTGGTGGCCAAGGCAATGGGTCTGGCGGTCATTCGACGCCAATGCCCACGATTCAACGCGTGGATTACCCGCCTTGAATCATTACCCACGGGAAAGACCTGATGCCAAAACGTCAACCATCACGCACGAACACCCACACGCTTTACGCCCAAACTCCCCCGCTGCGCTTCGATCAGAAACTGGTGCTGCTGCAATGGATGTTAAGTCTATTCGGCAAAACCGAATTTTCTCAGTTGGCCCAGCATCTCAAGGCCCCGGAACTGGAAGGGCTTACCGAAGACAATGGCCATAAGTTCCTCACGGCGATGACCAACTTGTGGGAGTTTCCGGAATTTCCGGGGGATACGCTGGCGGGTTATGACCAGAACATTGTCAAACACCTGCTGCACCTGAACCGGCTTCGGGCCGAACCGATCCGCTGGAAATATTTCCAATGGCTCACGCTGCTGTTTACGGAAATTTATCTGGACCGCTTTTTCCGCACACCGGAGGAGCTCTTGGCCGACGTCAACCGCTTTGTCGAGCGGTTCAACGCCGATAAATCGGGAGGCGACCGCGTACCGGGCTATGAGCCGGCCGATCTGCGGAAGTTGGCGTTCTGGAATGCCACGGGCAGTGGAAAAACGCTGCTGATGCACACCAACATTCTGCAATACCGCCATTATCTGGCGCTTTACGGACGCGCGAAGAATCTCAACCGGATCATTCTTTTAACGCCCAACGAAGGCCTTTCCCGCCAGCACCTCGCTGAGTTTGAGCAGGCCGGCATGGATGCGGAATTATTCAACAAGGACGGCAGTTCATTGTTTTTGGGCAGGAATATCGAGATTATCGACATCCATAAACTGCGCGAAGACAGCGGCGAAAAAACGGTCGCCATTGACGCCTTTGAATCCAACAACCTGGTGCTGGTGGATGAAGGGCACCGCGGCTCCAGCGGCCGGGAAACGGGCCGCTGGATGGACGCCCGCCGGCGGTTGTGTGAAAACGGCTTTTCGTTTGAATATTCCGCAACTTTCGGCCAGGCGGTCAAGGCCGGTGGCAACCGGGATCTGGAGCAGCAATACGCCAAGTGCATCTTGTTTGATTATTCCTACAAATATTTTTATGGCGACGGCTTCGGAAAGGATTACCGCATCCTTAACCTGGCCGACGATGACGATATGGGCCGCCGCAAGCTTTATCTCACGGCGTGTTTATTGGCGTTTTACCAGCAGCAGCGGGTGTACCGGGACAAGACCGGTGAATTTAGAGCTTTTCTGCTGGAGAATCCGCTGTGGGTGTTTGTAGGCGCCAGTGTGAACGCCGTGCGATCCGAGGAGAAGCGGAAGGTATCGGACGTGGTGGACATTCTGCTGTTTCTGGCGGAATTTGTGAAGGATCGGCGGGGGTCCGTTGCACTGCTGCATCGGTTGCTGGGCGGCCGGCCGGGATTGCTGGATCAGCGGGGCCATGAGATTTTTGCCAACACCTTCGCCTATTTAAGCCAATGCCGCATGACCGGCGCGCAGGCTTTTGATGATATTCTTAAGGTGCTCTTCAATGCACCGGTTCAGGCGGCGCTGCACGTGGAGAACCTGACCGGGACGGATGGCGAAATCGCATTGCGCCTCGGCGAGTGTGCGCCGTTCGGACTCATTAATGTCGGTGATGCGGCCAATTTGTGTAAATTGTGCCAGGAGCACAGCACCATGCTGGTGGTCAACAGCAGGGAATTTTCCGGATCGCTTTTTGCGTTGCTGGACAAGCCGGATTCAACGGTCAACCTGCTGATCGGCTCCAAGAAATTCACCGAGGGCTGGAACTCCTGGCGCGTCAGCACGATGGGGCTGATGAATGTCGGCAAGACCGAAGGCTCGGAGATTATCCAGTTATTTGGGCGCGGGGTGCGGCTCAAGGGCCTTAACATGAGCCTGAAACGCAGCGGCAAGCTGATCGGCATTACCCGCCCGGATCAAATCGGCGTGTTGGAGACGCTCAATATCTTCGGCGTCCGGGCGCAGTATATGCAGCAATTCAAGGAGTATCTGGAAGAAGAAGGCCTGCCGGCCAATGAGAATCGCCTTGAGTTCATCCTGCCGGTGGTCAAGAACCTGGAGGGCAAAAAACTCAAAACCATTCGACTTAAACAGGACGTGGATTTCAAGCGAAATGGGCCGAAGCCCGTGCTGGGTGATCCACCGGCAAATCTTGTCAAACATCCGCTGGTTTTGAACTGGTATCCAAAAATTCAATCGCGGCAAAGCCAGGGGGTAACGGGGGCGGAAGATAGCGGAGCATTGGAACACGGGCGGCTGGCAGCCGCGCACCTGGCATTCATGGATATGGGCCGCGTTTATTTTGAATTACAGGATTTTAAGAATGAACGGGCCTGGTACAACCTGAACATCCCGCGGGCGAGCATTGCCGGCTTGCTGGGCCGGACGGACTGGTATGTGTTGTACGTACCGGCGGCCGAGTTGGAGTTTACCCGCTTTGACCGGGTGCGGCGCTGGGAAGATATTGCCATTGCCCTGCTGAAAAAATACTGCGACCGGCTGTATAACCATCACCGGCTCAAATTTGAAAAAGACCATCTGGAATACCGCGAGCTCAACGAGAATGATCCGAATTTCCCGCAGGAATATCGGCTCAGTATTGAGCAATCCGCCCAGGCCATTATCGAAAATCTGGGACGGCTCAAGGACCTGATCGCCGGAGGGACATTTGGGAAAGACTGGTCATTTGGTCAATTGGAAGCACTATGCTTTGGGCAGCATCTCTACCAGCCGCTGCTGCATTTCAAGAGCGATCTGGTGGAGGTTACGCCGGTATCACTCAATGACGGCGAACGGGAGTTTGTCTGTGATCTGCGGAAATTCTTCGCTCAACGCAAAGATTTCTTCCAGAATCGGGAGTTATATCTGCTGCGCAATATGAGCCGGGGGCGCGGAATCGGATTTTTTGAAGCCGGCAATTTCTATCCCGATTTCATCCTGTGGCTGCTGACGGACGGCAAGCAATATGTCTGTTTTGTGGATCCCAAGGGGCTGCGGAATCTGGAGGGACTGGATGATCCGAAAATTCGTTTTTACAGGACGATCAAGGAATTGGAAAATCAACTGGCCGACCCGGACGTGATTTTGAATTCATTTATCATTTCCACCACCCCGCCCGCCACGGTGAGTTGGTGGCACGCCAACGCCAAAACGGAACTGGAAAAACGGCATGTATTATTTCAGGACACAGACAAGCAAACGTACATTGAAAAGATGTTGAACCTGGCGTTGGTGGCGGCCGGGGGGGAGATGGCGGAGCCGATGGTTTGAAGCTCGCCGCCCGCACACACGTGGCCCGATGGGCGTCGAATTGTCGGGGCGGCGGGCGGATAATTTTCTGGCACGTGAGGGGCTTAAATAAGAACCCACCCCGACCCAACTCGGGGGAGTTCGCCTTGCCATGCCGCGAAACACATTTTTTTCGTCGAATTGATGGTTGAGCATCAAGCTGATTTCTACAGCGCCCGACATGTGGTCCCCGCGATTGGGGTTTTGGCGTTAGACCAAAAATGTTTGCAAAAGATCACCCCCTTTCTACGGAAAAACATAACCGTTCACGGCCTTTCGGCCGGTCAACCCCACAACGGGCTTGGACGCAGATAATTCTAACCACCCCCGCTGGGCCATGCAATAATTTTCTTGAAATTTATCGCCCGCTCGTGGACGAATGGATAATATATGACTGTTCGGGCGATACGCCGCAACCGCTTGAGTTTGGAGAATCAGCATGAGAAATAGCCATCTTCCCAAAGATACTGATCTGCTCGGTGCCCTGCCCGCGCTTCGCCGCGCTGCCCGAAATGCGTTGCGACTGGCTATTCAGACCGGTACGCCCTGCTACGTTGTGCGGGCCGGCAAGATTGTCAACATTGCGGAAAAGCGTGCGGGTGCCAGGCAGGCAAGACTGCCGGCGAGGGCGATTGCGAGCAATGTCGGCGTACCACTTGCGGTGGCGCGCGATATACCGCTGGCGGGGGAGAATTGAATCCGCGTTGACGCAATGAGACAGGAGACGACGGCGGGGATTCACCGCAGAGGACGCAGAGGAACGCGGGGGTTCAGGAAGATGGGGGAAGCTGCGCGAGACGGGCGGCGACGACGGGGGGCGTGGCCTGCGGGCCACGAGGGGGTAGAAAGTAGAGCGTAGAGCCTACGGCGGCGCGGAGGCGCAGAGGATTGGTGGGATGCGATACGCAAGGCCAAGCCACCAATGTCCGAAGCAACATCATCGTAGCGCCTGCGGTCCAAGCGGCCCAGCTGTTCCAGTTGGCCGGACCGCCGACATCTTGTCGGCAGTTTATGCTTCCACCGCTCCGGACCCCCGACTCGCACACAGTACCATGCAGGCCGGAGGTTCGCACCACAAGCGCCGGTAGAAGGTGCAGGCGGGACGCCTGCGGTCCATCGCCCGGGTTATCATCTCTTTGTACCCACCCAACTTTTTTCTTTGTGAAGATTCAGTTTTCCCCCGCCAACGGTATAGCAAGAACATTGGTGCTCAAATGTCCAAAAAGACCACCCGATTGGGCAAACGAAGCAAGGGTGGGCGCATGAGCCACACTCAGCAGATCGTCAACAAGGCATGAAATGTCGCACATGTGCTGCGGGATGATGGGCCTTCTTGTATGGCCTATGCCCAACAGATCTTCCTTCCACCTTTTTTGAAAATAGCCGATGGACCGCTCGCAAGTGGGCCGCGGCCGGGCACGCCCGTCTGAGCATGTTTACGCATCCGCACCGGGTGACCCGCGGCTGTGGGTAAATGCGATAAGTTTCTCCGCAAGCATTTCAACTGTGCTTCGATTTGCAAGAATTGCCAGCCAGCGCTGCGGAATGCCGCCGACTCCGTAAAACGCACCGGCAAGCTGCCCACAGACGGCTCCGGTTGTGTCGGCATCATCGCCAAGATTTGCCGCCTGCAGCACCGCCTGCTCGTAACTTTCTGTATTGGCAAAGGCCCAAAGGGCCGCCTCCAGGGTGTGCACCACAAAACCACTGGTTCTGATGGCGGATTCGGGTTTATTTTTCCATGATCCCCGGGCAATTGCGGCGATTTGCGGATGCAAAGGTGCTTGCGACCACAGGCCCGGTACCGGTGTAAATTCCGGTGCCAGCAGGCGGCTTTTACCAATACCGGCAAAAGCCCCCAGCAGCAGCGCTGCAAAATAGCGGCAGGCATCCACGCATAACGGGCTGCCATGGGTGGTGCGCGAGCTTTTTCCCGCCAGATCAATGGCCACCGCCGGTTGCCGGTAAAAAGCCATCGCCACCGGGCTTAGCCGCATCAGCGAGCCATTGCCCGAGTATTCTTCATCTACAGGCCCACATGCCGCCAGGCCGGTGGCCTGAAATTGCATCAGCGCCACATGGGTTTGACGGCCAATGTCAAAACAGATCCCATTCGAACTTAAATGGCCATCCCTGTACCACCGCACATAGCGGGCAAGCTGATCGGCCGGATTAAACGATTGCGTCTCGACAATGCTTTCGGCCAGGCAAAGGGCCATGGAAGTGTCATCAGTCCATTCGCCGGGCTTCAGACCAAATGGACCTCCGCCCACAATATCAGTCAACGGGGCAAAGCTTCCCCGCGGCCTAAACTCAACGGTGGTGCCCAGCGCATCACCAACCGCCAACCCCAGAAGCGAACCGCGAATTCGCCCGGCAATAGCGCCTGACGGGGCCGTGCGCGAACCGGATATTTTGCGGCGTTGCGCCATCAGTTTTTGCTCCTTCATGCACCCATGCCCGAACAAGCTCACGCCGTATTTTTTCAGGCCGATGGCATATGTTACGGGCGCAGGCTCGAATCCCAGTCCCCCACCATGACTAGAAAAACAGGGCTGCTTCATCGATGGCCGCGTCCAGCGAATCATCCGGAAAAGTCAGCAGGTGACGGGCGCAGCGGCGAATCTGCTCTTTGCCTTCGGCATCGACGATATATTCCACCGGCGATTTGCCATCCATCCGCGCCAGCATCAAGGCCCCAAGCATTTTGCCGCCAACGGCGTTGACTTCTTCGGCCAATTGCGGACCGGCGTGCGTACGATACGTATGCCAGAACTGGTCGGCGGCGATCATGAAAGGTCGCCATGCCGGGCGGCGGTGAAACCCTTTCAGCAGCAGATGATTGATGAGCGTGGCCACATCAAAAACCGGGCGTCCAAAAAAGGCTATTTCAAAATCCAGCAGCATCAGATCCGTGGTTTTGGCTTCCGCATCGGTTCTGACCAGCATGTTTTTGGGCGAATAATCCGCATGGATCAGGCATACCGGTTTTTCCAGCAGCATGGCGATAAGCCGGTCGATGGGCCGGCGAAGGTCCGGGTGCTGCTTGGCCAGAGTTTCCAGATACGGGTCAATCCGCTGCTGAATAAAGCCGCGCTGTTCCCCAAACCGGGCGGCGCACTCGGCGCTGCCCACGGTGGAGGCATGCATCATCCCCAGAAGCAGGGCGGAAAGCCGCACGGCCTGCGGATCAATCCGGCCCTGCAGCAGGTCATTTTTCCAGCAGACAAATCCCACCGGAGCGCAGGTCATGGCCAGCACAAAATTTTCTTCATCGCTCCACAGTACTTCCGGCACGCTGCCGGCGGGCAATACGCCCCCCAGAAAGGCCATGCAATCGCGTTCAATCCAGAGCCGATCACGATCCACCAGCCATTCGGCGGCAGTGCGAAATTTATCCAGCGGTTGTTTGATGACAAAGCAGCGCCCCTCGGCGGGCCGGGTATCGGCAACGCCGCGGCGCTTCTGCGATTCGCTGCGCATATCGGTGCCGATTTTTTCGCCGGCATCCAGGTCCAGAATCTGCAGTACGCTGCCGGCCACGCCGCCGGACAGCGGACGCACCAGAACCTTTCCCGTACCCACGGCGCTGCGCGATCGGAGGTATTCCACAGCATTATCGAGCGTTAGTTCCAGCATCTGTTTTGTATCTTTCCTTCATCCGGCAACAGCTATGCCGCATGGACGGTTGCACCTATTCACTACGGCGCGGCTGCGGCAACTGCCGCACTTTTACCCGGCCCGGCGTAATAGTGTAAAGTCGGCCCGGGGATAGCCGGGGGTAACGCTCGAACAGGCGGACAATAGCATCTCTCTGGGCCGCCGGTGAAATGGCATGAACCAACAGCACCATGATGGCCGGGCCGGGCAGACGCTGATCGCAGGCGTGTTGTACCAGGTCGCGGTCATTGGTCAGCAGCATCCATTGCCGCGCCGCGATGGCCGCCAGCAGTTCACGCTGATCGCCGGAATCAGGTACGGCTGGTTCGCCGGGAACTCCGGCCGCCAGTTCCGCCGGTTCATGCACCTGATGGCCGGCCGCCTTGAGATTCTCGGCCACGCCGGGGTCCAATTGTCCATGCAGAAAAAATTGCATCAGTAGTCCAATCCTTTTTTAGGCCATGCGTGCAAAAACTTCCAGTGCCTGCCGGGCCAGCGGCACCTGGTGCACCCGATGAATTTTAACGCCGCGGGCGGCTGCCGGCACGATGATCTGACTGGTGAGAATATCTCTGGCCAGCCAGCCATCAGGGCTGGGATCCCGCAGATGCGGCGGCAGCAACTCAGCGAGAAATCTTTTCCGCGAGGCCCCCAGCACCACGGGAAACCCAAGAGCCGCCAGCTCACCGATGCCTGCCAGAAGTTTCCAGTTATCCGCAGCCGATTTACCAAACCCCAGCCCCGGATCCAGCAAAATTCGGTGCGGCTTCACGCCGGCGGCCAGTGCGCTTTGACTGCGCTGAAGCAAATAACTGATCACCTCGCCGCAAACATTGTCGTAGGCCGGCGGGGCTTGGCCGAAATGCTCTTCCCTGCGATGCATCAAAATAATGGGGCATTCCATGCGGGCGGCCAGGGGAAGCATTTCCGGATCGTCCGTGCCGGCGGAGATATCATTGATAATATCCGCACCAGCCCGCAATGCCGCCGCTGCCACTGTGCTGCTGCGCGTGTCGATGCTGATGAGGGCCGCGTGGCCCGGGCCGCTGGATACACCCGGCGGGGAAGGCGGAATGCCGTCGGCGTCATCGCGCCGGCGGGCAATTTCCTCAACAACCGGCAAGACGCGTCGGAGCTGTTCCTGCGGATCAACCGGCCCAATATCCGGACGATGAAAGGAAGAAGCTTCGCCGCCGAGATCGAGTATGGCAGCCCCCTGGCAGGCCAGGTTGAGCGCATGTTCCACGGCGGCGGCGTGGTTGATACCGGTCCCGGTCTGGAATTGCCCGGCGTCACTGAAACTATCGGGTGTTACATTGACCACCCCCATGATGACCGGGGCAGTCAGGCAGTGGGCGAAAAAATAGTCTGCGCGGCTCGTCATCATGGCGGGCAGTATACCCGTGAATGACGCAGCACGGCAGATGCACCGCTGAAAATGGTGCCAAACGTGCAATGATGCCCGACTGGTGCGGCCACCCGTCCGGAATTGTCCCAATGCCCACAATATGCTACGATCATCATGGATGAATGATGTTGATGTCGGATTGGATCGCGGATCAAGTAAAAAATGGATATAAGACAATTGATGCTAACGGCGGGAGTGGGGGTTTCTCATGTCAGGGTTTACACGACACCGGGGCCGGACGGTGCCATTGGCGGCAGTCCGCATGTACACACCGTTTGTTCGGAAATGTACTATTGCCTGTCTGGACGCGGATATGTGGAAACCCTGTCCGGTGAGGGCTATCAAAAAATAGAATTGGAGCCTTCCAAGCTGGTAGCCTTTCGCCCGGGACTTATCCACCGCGTACTTAATCCGCATGAAAACCTGGAACTTTTAATCATCATGCAAAATGGAGGCTTATCCGAACGCGGCGATTTCGTGCTGACGTTTCCGGAAGCCCTTGTGAAGGATCCGACGGCTTATGCCCAGGCGGCGATGGCCAAGACGGACGAACAGGCGTTGCGCCGCAGAAATCTGGCCGTTGAGGGCTTCCAGCCCTTGCGCCAGGCGATGGAACTGGACCGCTCGCAGGGGTTGGAGATGCTGCGGCGTTTTTACAGCCGGGCACGCGATATCATCGCACCGAAAGTGGAAGGGTTTGAATGGGTGTTGAAATCGGGAGCGCAGGCGGAAATAAACGCCGGGCTGGATGCCCTGGATTTTTTACGTATGGGGCGGGTGCAATACCTGGAACGCGCCAGTTGCCTGGCGATATCGGCAATGAGCGAGTCGGCCACGATCGGCCTGGATGGAAAAAGTCATCCCTTCGCCCGTGACGAAAAGTTTATGGCGGAAGGCAAACGTGCCGGGTAGCAGCCATTTCCTGAAAACCGCCTGAGAATGATATATCCAAAGAAAGGGTTCTGCGGGATGAAATCTCCTCCTGTTGTAGCGATTGTAGGCGCCACCGGCGCAGTGGGTGTGGAATTTTTGCGCATGATGACGCAGCGTCATTTTGCCGTGGCGGATTTGCGCTGTTACGCATCGGCGCGATCGGCGGGCAAGACGGTAACATGTGCAAATCGCGCAATTCCGGTGCAGGAGCTGACGGAAAATAGTTTCACAGGCGTGGATATCGCCTTTTTTTCGGCGGGTTCCGGAATCAGCAAAAAGTTCGCTCCGGCTGCCGTGCGGGCGGGCGCCGTAGTGATAGACAACAGCTCAGCCTTTCGGATGGACCCGTCGGTTCCCCTGGTGGTGCCGGAAATTAATCCGCAGGTGATCGCGGGCCATCGGGGAATTATTGCCAATCCTAATTGTTCGACCATCATCGGCATTGTGCCGTTGTGGCCCATTCATCGGGTGAATCGCATTGTGCGTCTGATTGCAGCGACCTACCAGGCCGCCAGCGGTGCCGGAGCGGCGGCCATGGAAGAACTGATTGCCAGCACCAAGGCCAGGCTGGAAGACCGCGAGTATCCTCCCACCGTGCTGCCGCATCCGTATGCGTTCAATGTGTTTTCGCATAATTCGGCGGTGGATGCCGCAACCGGCTACAACGAGGAAGAGTTGAAGATGCTGCGGGAAACGCGAAAAATATTCGGAGATCCGGATATCCGCGTGTCGGCCACGTGCGTGCGCGTGCCGGTCCTGCGGGCACACTGTGAAGCCCTGACCATTGAATGCAGCCGGCCCATTTCACCGGAGGAAGTGCGGGCCCTTTTATCCAAAGCACCCGGGGTGAAAATTGTGGATGATCCGGGGCGCAACTATTTTCCGATGCCGCGCGATGCCAGCGGCCAGGGCGATGTGCTGGTAGGACGCATCCGCCAGGATATGAGCGATTCCCGCGGCCACTCGATTGCGATGTTTGTGGCCGGCGACCAGTTGCTCAAGGGTGCAGCTCTCAATGGCCTGCAAATCGCGGAACTGCTCGTGCGCTGACCTGTTGCTTGCCCGCCACCCGGAGAAGACGTGTGATGGCCATGGTCCGGCTGAAAATGATTGTGTCCTATGACGGCTCGGCGTACTGCGGCTGGCAGCGGCAACGCGACCCGATACCCACCGTGCAGAGCATGCTGGAAAAGGCCGCTGGAGAAATCGTGAATCACCCGGTTACCGTACTGGGTTCTTCACGTACGGATACGGGAGTCCATGCACGCGGGCAGGTAGCCCAGATGACCGTGGATACGCATCTGGACCCAAGGCGTTTGCGCATGGCGATCAACAGCCGTCTGCCGGCGGACATTGTGATTCATCGCATTGAGGAAGCAGAGCCGGATTTTGACATTCGCCACGCACGCAGCAAGCGCTATCGGTACGTAATCTGGAACCAGCGTGATCGCAGCGTGTTTTACCGCCATTATGTCTATCATTTCTGGCATACGGTGGATCTGGACCGGATGCAGGAAGCCTGCGGACGGTTTGTGGGCCGGCATGATTTTGCCGCTTTCCAGGGGGCGGGCGGCGACCGCGACACCACGGAGCGGGAAATTTTTCATTGCGGCATTCATCAGCGCGGGCCGATCATTATATTTGCGGTGGAAGGGAGCGGCTTTTTGTACCACATGGTGCGCACCATGGTGGGCTCGGTGCTGGAAATCGGCCGCAAACAGGGTGATCCGGCGGACATCGGCCGGATTCT
The DNA here is from genome assembly GCA_021851715.1 of Planctomycetota bacterium. Lineage (GTDB taxonomy): Bacteria > Planctomycetota > Phycisphaerae > WQYP01 > WQYP01 > JABEVA01. Next base: position 21,381 of record JAJZCR010000020.1, on the reverse strand, counting down.
CTCATCCAAGGATCGCGCCCTGGCCGGCCCGTGTGCGCCGGCATCAGGCCTGTGTCTGGAGTGGATACGCTTTTAGGCCGGCTGCCGCGACGAGTTGTTCATCGGTAACAGTCTGGCGCAGTTGGGATTACCGGAAACATTGGCGTGAAGATTCTGCATATCATTACCCGGTTAATTGTGGGCGGTGCCCAGGAAAACACTCTGCTTACCTGCCGGGGGCTGCACCAGCGCGGCCACGAAGTAATACTGCTGACGGGCCCAAGTGTCGGGCCGGAGGGTTCGCTGGTGGAGCAGGCCCGCTCGGAAGGCTATCAGGTGATGGAACATCCGTCGCTGGTCCGCAACCCGCGGCCGGTCAAGGATGCCGGCGCTTATTTTGCCATTCGATCCATCTGTCACCGGCTTCAGCCACAGGTCGTGCATACGCATTCCAGCAAAGCCGGCATCATCGCGCGGTATGCGGCCTGGCATGAAAAAGTGCCGGTGGTGATCCACACCATTCACGGATTGCCGTTTCATCCGTATCAACCCGGCGTCGTCAACACCGCCTGGATTATGCTGGAACGTGCCGCGGCCCGGCGCTGCCACGCCATCATTTCGGTGGCGGATGCGATGACCGCCACGGCCCTGCAAAACGGCATTGGCCATCGCGGGCAATTTCATACCATTTACAGCGGCATGAATACCGGGCCATTTTTAAACCCGGTCAACAACCGGACCAGCGCCCGCCAGAAGCTGGGCATTCCCGCAGATCGCCTGGTGCTGGGCACCATTGCCCGACTGCAGCCGCTCAAGGGCCATGACGATGTACTGGATATAACAGCGGATTTATTGGCGGCGCATCCACAACTGCATTTTTTGTGGATCGGTGATGGCGTGTTCCGGCCCAGATTGGAAGAGATGATGGCGGCCCATGGCTGGCAGAACCGCTTCACTCTGACCGGGCTGGTGCCGCCGGCCCAGGTGGCTGAATTAATCCCGGCAATGGATATACTGGTGCATCCGAGTTTTCGGGAAGGGCTGCCGCGGGCGGTGCCACAAGCCCTGCTGGAAAGCGTACCCGTCATCGCCTACGACTGTGACGGTGCCAGGGAAGTTTGTGTGCCACAGCGCACCGGCATCCTGGTTCCGCCGGGAAATCGGATGGCGTTGAAGGCGGCGGTTTTACAGTTGGCTGCAGACGCCGGCCAACGAACATCCATGGGGCAAGTGGGGCGGCAAATGTGCCAGCAGATGTTTGATGCCAACGTGATGGTGGACAAAATTGAGGCGCTTTATGAACAACTCGACCAACCGCAGCTACCCGCCTGAAGGAGCCGTTACCGACCGGCCATATCGGCCGGGCATGGCGGCGATCCCGCGACGGTGTGGTTTGGCCGCGATGGTGGTGATGACCTTGCTGGCGGGCATTCGGGCCGGCAGGGCCGGTGCAGATATTCCCCAGCCGCTGATTAACCAGCCCGCCCATCGCCTGCGCCGAGCCATCAACCGGCTGGATAATCAATTGGCCAACTTGCTGGAAACAGTGCCGCCGCAAGCCAACCGCCAATTTACTGCCACCGGGGTACGAATCAGTTATCTGATTGTCATACGGCATTTGTACAAAGCCGCCCGGAAAACCCACAACGAAAGCCTGAAGGCGAGTCTGACCTTGCGGGCCGATGAGTTGGCAGCCGCCGCCCCCGACTACGGAGCCATCGTCAAGCGGGTATTTGCGGCCAACGCCGCCGGCGGCCCCCCGCCCGCCCCCGCCATGATTGCTGGCTATGCGGCCCTGCAGCGGTTTGAAAACCTGGGCAAAGTGGTTAACGCACGCATCAATTCCCGGGCGGCACTGCATCGCTACGTACACAAGGTCTTATCCCCCCTGCTGCCCCTGGTTTCCATGGATGCGACAGTACCGACGCAGACCCAGGTGTGGCCGCCGATTCCCGCGATCGGTCAGTCGCCAGGCCCGGTTGTGCCGGCCAGGCGCATTCCCATTGCCCAGGCTCTTTTGAATATCCAGCGGGCCAATCTACTGCCACAGGTGCGCCGTGTGCTGCGGCAAATTGTGAACCAGATGCAGACCGGTTCTCCCGCACACCTCATTGCCGCCGATGAAGGCTACTACCGGTTGATGCTGGGCACGCTGGCCCTGGCCGAAAATTTACAGGCCAGCACCGCCCTGGGCACGGCCACCCAGACCCGGCTCAACCATGAACTGTTGGTGGGGTTGCTGCTGTTTAAGGATCCGCGCACGCGGGCGGCGGCCATCCGGCGGCTGACCCGCCTGACATTCATTGCCGGGGCCTTAAATACGCTGGAGAACGCACCTTTGCCTCCGCGGAACAAGCTGGTCCTGGGCATGCGGATGCACTCGGCCATTCGCCAACTGGCACACCAGCGTACGGCACCGACCGGCACAGCCCATCTGCAGGCGCTGGAACAAATGATTCAAAGATACAATGATTTTGCCAGCGCGGCGGCCAACAAGCCCGCCGCGCCGCAAGCCGCAGCGTGGAAACGCTGTCAGTTGGCCGCGGCCAAAATTGTCAAAAAAACCACCGTCATGCTGATGGATGGCTACAGCAACGCCGTGGTGAACGAGGCTGCCGTCCGGCTTGCGGCCATCACCAGAAATCTGCATCTGCTGCTGGCCATGCCGGCGGTACAAAGCCAGGCCCTGATGTACCATCCCATTCCGCTTAATGGGGTGCAGCGCAATATGGTGCGGTGGACCCGCGATATCGGTGCGCAGCCGGATGCCATGACCCATGGTGCCCGTGATTTCAAGCGGATGCAATCCTTCCTGGCTATTCTGGCCCACATTCGGCTGGCCATGCCGCACCACGCACCCGACAACATTATCCGCCGTCTGAGCGGCGGAAAGTACGACCAGTTCATCAAGCTGTTTTTGGGCACGCAGCGAAAGCTCATCAATTCCCTGGCGCAGCGGCACATCAGTCCCGGCGAGTATGTGGACACCTTAAAACACCAATTGATGGTCTTCCGTTGTACCCGCGACATGGCTTTACTGGAAACCAGGGATAAACCGCTGCATCACCTCAACGGATGGGGAGCATGGTATATATCCAGCCGGCCGCAGACGATGTTGAATCGCGAACTGCAGGAAGCCCTGGAAATGCAATACATTGTCGCCACCGGCGGCAGCGCAAGTGGAGACAATTGGCTTACCTTTGATCAAGCCGCGCCGGCAATACACGCTTTGGCGGTGGCTTGTAAAGAGCTTAATCCCGCGTTGCCGGCCCACGCGGCCTCTTTTGGCACCTTGTTTCTCAAGGCCGCCACATTTCCCCCGGACAATGCCCTGCTGCGACCGGCCATGGGAAATTTCCAGATCGCGGCCGGCTGGCTCAATAATGCGGGATGCAACGAGGATCTGGGACGGACCGCGGTGGCCAAAAAGATGTTGCGCCAGGCCGTGGCCGTGCTTGGCGCTGCCCCCGTACGATAGCGGGCCACGGGAAGCATCCGTTGCACACACCGGCTTTGTGGCTATATATTTCACCCGGTTACCGACGCACACAGGAGAAATTATGCGCGACCAACGATTGGATAAACTGGCCTCGGTTTTAGTGGGATATTCAGCGGGCGTGAAGCCGGGCGATTTATGCCGGATTACCGGAGAATCCGTGGGCTTGCCGCTGCTGGAAGCCATTTACGAACAGGTGCTCAAGGCCGGCGGAAATCCCTTTGTAAGCGTGCTTTCCGATGCCATGGAAGAAGCGTTCTACCGGGTGGCCGGCGAGGCTCAACTGCAATACGTGTCGCCAATCAGCAAATTTGTGGTGGATACCATGGATGTTTCGATCGGAATATGGGCGGACGAAAACACCAAAAGCATGAGCAATGTGGACCCGCGGAAGCAGGCCGCCGCCGCCCAGGCCCGCAAGCCCATCAGCCGGCGGTTTCTGGAACGTGCCGCCGAGGGAAAATTGCGCTGGGTGGGCACCCAGTTTCCAACGCAGGCCAGCGCCCAGGATGCGGAAATGTCCTTGCGGGAATATGAGGACTTTGTTTTTCAGGGTGGCCTGCTGCACCTGGACGACCCGGTGGCGGCCTGGAAAAAAATCAGCGCGCGGCAGCAGCGGCTGGTGGATGTGCTGGATAAAGCCCGCGAAATTCGCGTGGTCGGCCGGGATACCGATTTAAAACTCGGGGTGCAGGGGCGAAAATGGATCAACTGTTGTGGACACGAAAACTTCCCCGATGGCGAAGTGTTCACCGGCCCCATCGAAGATGCGGTCAATGGCACCATTCGCTACAGTTTTCCGGCGGTGCATCATGGGCGGGAATGTCATGATATTGAATTAACCTTTAAGGCGGGAAAAGTGGTATCGGCCCGGGCCTCCAAAGGAGAAGAATTTCTGCTGGCCATGCTGGAACAGGATGCCGGGGCGAAAATTCTGGGTGAATTCGCCATCGGCACCAACTTTGCCATTCGACAATACACCAAAAACACGCTGTTTGATGAAAAAATCGGCGGCACATGCCACGCGGCCCTGGGCGCGGCTTATCCGGAAACGGGCGGAAAAAATGACAGCGGCCTGCACTGGGATATGGTCTGCGACCTGCGCCAGCCGGGCTGCCGCATTGAAATGGATGGCAAAACCATCCTGGAGGCCGGCCGCTTTGTGGATGCTTCCTGGCCGAATCCGCAATAAATCGCAACTGCCGGCTTATCACGCTGCCGGCAGCAACATCGGAAGATGGCGGCCGCAGTGCCGTCAGGATGAACCCAGGACGGATGGCGATTTTTCCTGTGCTCCGGCAGGCTTGGCCGGGGCCAGACGCTGGCCGCGAATCCCGCGCACATCGTGCAGCAATATTTTTCTTAGTACGTAGCGCACCACCACCAGGGCACCCAGGGCCAGCAGGGCACTCCAGAGCATTCCGCACACCTGGTGTGCCGCCCAGCCGGCCAGCAATCCGGCGCACCATTCCCCGCAACTGATGAGAAAAAACTCCCGATAAGGGTGTTTCATGCGGATAAAATCCCGCTGGGTTCTCACGTATCGCACAAAAAACAGCAGCGTTACCAGGATCATGGCCGGCAAGCCCAGGGCCAGGGCCGGCAGAAAGCCGGCATGCCCCACCTTCACCAGTAAAGCGATGGCACCCAGGCTGACCAGCAACCCGCACACGCAGACGATCAAAAATTTCACCCGCGGTGAACCGCGTGGAAACTGGTAATCGTAAAGACGCGATAGATGTTCCAGGTAGCGGAATTGTTCCGCCAGAGTCAGCTTGCTTTTACCGCGGGTACGGTTGCGGAACACAATCGGCACTTCCACGATCCGCCGCACGCGGCCTTTGACGATCAGTTCCAGGCCGATTTTATAACCAATGGGATTGAGCGTATCGCAATCAGCAAGCAGTTGCCGGCGCAAAGCAAAAAAACCGGCCATGGAATCCCGTATCTGGCCGACAAACGGGCGGCTCAGCGCCGTGGCGACGGCACTGTTGAGCCACCGGAACATGCCCCAGCTTTCGGTGCGCCCGCCGGCCACGTTTCTGGATCCAATGACAAAATCCGCCCTGTTGTCCAGCAATGGATCCACCAGTGCAGGAGCCATTTCCGGCGGGTGGCTTAAGTCGGCATCCATCACCACGAGGTACTCAAAGCGGGCCAGCGCAAAACCAGCCAGCACCGCCGAGGAAAGTCCGCGATCTTCCTTCCGGATTAAAAAACGAACCTGCGGATAATTTTTGGCCAGGGCCGGGAGTACCGCGGCCGTGGCATCGGGAGAATTGTCGTCCACGACAATGATCTCCCACAGCCAGCCGCGGGCGTTAAACGCATCGGCAACCTGGGTGATCAGCGGCGGCAAATTTTCCGCCTCGCAATAGGTGGGCACAATAATGCTGACACTGATACGTTTTGTTTCGGGTGAATCCATTGATCGTCCAAGTCCCCGGACCGCGCCGATGGGCCACTTATGCAGTATACCCGCCGGAGGTCCGATCTGCCCGCCGCAAAATCCATCAACCCCCAATTTTTGTCATTCCCGCCATGCTCTGGGTTGCCTCCGGGCGGCGGTGTGCGATAATGTCGACTGGTCCGAACAAGGAAACCATGATGGATGCCTCGCCGGTTAATACAATTCTGCTTCGCACGGCGGGCACCAACTGCGACCGCGAATTGGCATTGGCATTTGAAATGGCAGGCTCTCATGTGGAGACCGTGCATATCAACGAGTTGATGGCCAACCCGGGCCGGTTGGCGGATTTTCAGATTTTAGGTTTGCCGGGGGGATTTTCCTACGGCGATGATATTGCCAGCGGCCGCATTTTAGCCAACCAGATGGTTCATCACCTTGGCGACGCGCTGCAGCAATGGATTGCCGATGGCAAGATGATATTGGGAATATGCAATGGCTTTCAGGTGTTGGTGAAAGCGGGACTGCTGCCCGGCCCGATGCCGCAATTAAGCCCGGGCGATACCTTTCCTGCGACGTTGACCGACAACACCAATGGACGATTTGTGGACCGCTGGATTCGCGTGCTGAGCACCTCGGCCCATTGCCCATGGATGGGGCCGGGAACATGCCTGGATTTGCCGATTGCCCACGGCGAAGGGCGATTCATGGTGCGGGATCAAAGCATATTGGACGCCCTGCGTGCCAATGACCAGGTGGCGTTTCGCTACGCGGATGCCGCCGGCAATGTGGCCGCAGGTTCGCCGGAAAATCCCAATGGCAGTGTGGACGGCATTGCGGGCGTATGCGATGTAACCGGCCGAGTGCTGGGCATGATGCCCCATCCGGAGCGTTTTATAAGTTCGTATCTGCATCCAACATGGACGCGGCAGAAACCGCCGCCCGCACCGGCGGGCTTGGAGTTATTTAAGAATGCGGTGGACTTCATCCGGCGGAACATGGCGGTAACGGTGTAACACACGGGAGACCGGCACCGGGCCAGGAGTTCCATTGCAGCCAGGAGAGGGTTTGCGGCACGCAGTTGGAGGTGATTTCATGCCCAACGGCACGGAAGCGGTTGGATTTAAAAAGAAACTCTGGCAACTGCCGGTGACACAGCCCCCCACAGCGGAAGAAATCCTGCTGTGCCGTGAGCTTCAATGTGACCAGATCATTGCCCGGCTTCTCGTGGCACGATCACTCAACCATGTGGACCTGGCGCGGGAATTTCTGGATCCGCGGCTCACGCGGCTGCACGGGCCGGAACTGCTGCATGGCGTAACGACCGCGGCGGACATCATTGCCAGGGCCATTGGCGAGCGGCAGCGTATGGTGCTGTTCGGCGATTATGATGTGGACGGAATTACCGGCACGGCCATGTTGTGGCGGATGCTGAAAACCGCCGGGGCGGATGTGCGCTACTACATACCGCATCGGGTGGAGGAAGGTTACGGGATGTCGGTGCCCGCGGTGGAACGGATTGCCGCGGACGGTTGCGACCTGTTGATCAGTATCGATTGCGGAATCACGGCGCTGGAGCCGGTGGCCAGGGCCAGAAGCCTGGGGCTGAAAGTGATTGTGAGCGATCATCATGCCCCCGGCGCAGCCTTGCCGGAAGCACAGGCGATTATCCATCCACTGCTGGGCGAACCCGCCTATCCCAATCCCCATTTATGCGGGGCCGGCGTGGCATTTAAGCTGGCCTGGGCTACAGCCAACCGGCTCCACGGCTCCCCGCCGCTACCCACCACGTATCGCAATCTGCTGATGGAGTTTCTGGCTCTCGTGGCGCTGGCCACCATTGCGGATGTAGTCCCGCTGATGGGGGAAAATCGAATCCTGGTCAAGCACGGGCTGGCCCAGATCCAACGCAGTGAATTTGTGGGCATTCAGGCGCTGATTGCGGCAGCGGGGTTTGAAGATCGGAAAATTGATGGCACCGCGGTCGGCTTTTTTTTAGCCCCACGATTAAATGCCGCCGGGCGCATGGACCATGCGGCGCTGGCGGTGGAACTGCTGACCACGCCGGACCAGGCGCGGGCCGCGGAGATCGCCCGCTTCCTGGAAAAACAAAACACGCAGCGGCAGGCCACGGAACGTAAAATAGCCGAGTCGGCTACGGCGCAGGTTAAAGCCATGGTGGATTTGCCGGCCGGCTTGGTGGTGTGGCAACAGGGCTGGCATGCGGGGGTGGTGGGGATAGTGGCTTCGCGGCTGGTAGATGCGTTTCATCGGCCGGCATTCGTGCTAGCCACCGATGGACAGGTGGCGGGCGGATCTGCCCGAAGCATACCGGGTCTGGATCTGCATCTGGCCATCGAGGCGTGCCGGGATTTGCTTATCAGCGGAGGCGGTCACGCAGCGGCAGGCGGTGTGCGTCTGGCACATGAGAATCTGGATTTATTTCGGGAGCGTTTTTGCGCGTATGTGCGGCAACACATGCCGGCCAATGCGTTTGTTCCGTCGATGGCGGTGGATGGATGGATGGAGCCGCGGCAACTTACGCCGGAACTGGTGGAATGGCTGGAAAAGATGGCTCCGTTCGGACATGGCAATCCGCGGCCCAGGTTTGCTTTGCGTGAAGCACGTATCCAGGCCCCGCCGCGGCGGGTAGGCGCGGGCGGTGCCCATTTGCAGTTGCAACTCAACGCCGATGGCATTCTGTCTCATGCCATTGGCTTTCGGATGGGGACGCTGGGCGAATCGTTGTATGCGGGCCTGATGGTGGATCTGGTGTTTGAACCGAAGATCAGCGAATACCAGGGCCGTCGCCGCATTGAAATGCATTTGCTGGATGCGGCGCGATCGGACCGGCAGGCGTTTCAGGCAACCGCTCCGCTGTGCGCGTAAAACTCCGGCCGGGCCAAATGACCCCAACATCCCGCCATGGAAGGCTATAATTCACCGGTGCATGCGGTCGGCCCCGTTTTTAGGGCCGCGCGATTCTTAAAAAGGAGATTCAAAATGGCAGTGGAGGTTGTCTATCATGGTCATTCGTGTGTGGAAATAAAATCGGGCCGGCATTGTGTTCAAATTGATCCGTTTTATGATCATAATCCGCTCTCAGATGTAAAATCCGACCAGGTACATCCGTCCTTTATCTTGTTAAGCCATGCCCATTTTGATCATGTGGATGACGCAGGACGAATTGCCCAGCGCACCGGCGCCCCCATTGCCGCCAATTACGAGATAACCGAATATTTGGGGCGGCAAAAATTAAAGACGGTGGGGATGAACACCGGGGGCGGCATGAATTTTCCTTTTGGCCGGGCCACCATGACGATGGCTTTTCATACCAGCACCTTTGCCGATGGCACGCCGGGTGGTGTCGCAGGCGGATGGCTGCTGGAAATCGATGGAAAAGTGATTTACTTTGCCGGCGATACCGGGCTGTTTTCAGACATGGCATTGATTGGCAAGCTCTGGCCGATTGATCTGGCTTTTTTGCCGATTGGGGATTGCTTTACCATGGGGCCGGCGCATGCACTTCAGGCGGCGGAAATGTTGCGGGCGAAATCGGTGGTGCCCATTCACTACAACACGTTTGAACCAATCCGCCAGGACGGAGCAGCGTTTGTGGCGGCCTTGAAAAAGCGGGAAATTCCAGGCTTGGTGCAGGGCTTTGCGCTTAAACCAGGCGAACACTGCCAAGTTCCGTAAGTAAAGCCCGTAAGTGCAGCAGGATCATAGCCAGAGCCTATGCCAGGCTGATACGCCAGGGCGATACGAGGTCAAAAAAATAGGCCGCCAACTGTTACAGCACAGTGGGCGGCCTATGTTATGGGAGGAAGACCGTACAGCTCTCTGACTACAACCTCAATTCAACCTGCCGGTTGAATTTTCTGCCCCTTTGAGCATCGTTGTATTTATCGGTTCTCTAATGCCTGGAGCTTTAAGGAAAGCTCACATTTTCCAGCCGCCTGCCCCTTGCCAGTTTACTCTCAGCAGGTTCGGAATTTCCTAACCAACCCCTTGCCGATTCTTAACCGCATCGGTCAAGTTGAAAAATCATAGCCGAGCGGGTGGCATAAAGCAAGTCATCAAACCCAGGCCGCTCCGCTTGGACCGCCCAAGTGCCCGGTATGATGCAGACACCGTCCAGGAAAGTCAAGTGAAATAAAAAAAGGCCAGCAACTGTGCATCACAGTGGCTGGCCTAGGTTATGGGAGGAAGATCATATCGGGTGATACCAATCACACCCGCTTTATTTTTTACCTGAAAGCCACGCTCATACCCGGGCCACTCTGACGCATCACCCGATTGAGCGTCGGCTTTTGTTTACCTCTCTATTACCCTCACATCTTTATAGTAGGCACGGTTTTGGGCGAAGTCTAGAGGAAACCAAATATTTTTTATAAAAAAAGTGTAAGCACAATATCCATCATCACTTATATGTCATCCATCGGCCCGTTTAATCTTGCATCCAACGAGATCAGTCACTTAAGGCTGCACGGGGCAACGCGCACTGGCTATCGCGTGTCGGCAACGTTACAATACAATGCGATGAGTCACGAATGTAACATTGATGCCCGCGGAAAAGCCATCCGGATGATTGCCGGCTGGATTTTTCTGATTGCGTCATTGGCACTGGGGCTTGTGGCGTGGCTGCTCGCCAGGTATTGGCTTTGGTATCCAATGGGCGGTTGTTTTGCTGTCGGAAGCGTGATGTTGTATGAGGGAGCCAACCGCTGGTGCGCTTTACGCGCCATGGGAATCAAGACTCCTCTATAAACCGGGCGCGGCCCATTTGTTTTTCCGCAGGCTTGGCCTTTTCATTCGCGGATGGTTTTCGGTTACGGTTTTCGCATGTCACTTGCAGTATCAGCCTGCGTTATTTGTAAGAATGAAGCGGCGCGAATTTCCGTATGCTTGGATTCTCTGGCATGGTGCAGCGATATTGTTGTCGTGGATTCCGGTTCCAGCGATGGTACCACCGAAATTGCCGCGGCGCACCCGTCCAAGCCGCGGGTCCTCTCTCATGACTGGTCCGGCTATAACCGCCAACGCGAATTTGCGGTGAGCCACTGTGCCAACGATTGGGTTCTGGCCCTGGATGCCGACGAGGAATGTTCGCCGGAGTTGGCCGCGGAAATTCAAACATTGCTGGAAGTGCCGATCGCTGCGATGTTCCGTATTCCCAGAAAAAATTTCATCTCCCGTCGCGAAGTGCGATGCTGGTCGCCGGATTATCAAACCCGGCTGATTCATCGCCGCCGCACGCTCTGGGATACAGATAGTGTGCCGGAAGTGCGGCGACCCGCGGCAGGCTTTGCAATCATGACTCTAAAGCAGCCTCTGCTGCACAACCGATTCAGGCCGTATGCAGAAATCGACCTCAATGACGGGGCCATCATGGCGGAACGGGCCTCGCTGCTGGCGGGGCATCTGCAGCAGCAGGGCCGGCGCGCCGGATGGGGCAATTTGCTGCTGCGACCGATTCTGACGTTTTTTAAGTATTTTATTTTGCGGGGCGGATTTTTACAGGGGCGTTTCGGGCTGGTGATTGCTTATAAAACCACCATCGGGGTGATGCTCAAATATTCGGTGCTTTATGGCCGGCAAGAGCTGGCATCTCTGGATATGCAGCCGCACGCGGAAACAGCATCAACGCCTCCCCATGAATCCAAACCGGGTTAAGGGTAACAAAACCAGGCCTTACGAGCGCTGGTGCAGGCGATATTCCAGTTTGGCCACGTTGCACAGGGACAGCAGGTGGGCATGGATCAACCCCAGGAATCCAGAGCGGTAAAGCTCCACAATCTTGGCATCGGGCAAAGCGGTGAGCTTGGCTTCATCCACGGCATAGAATCCCCGCAAGGTCAGCGGCTGGCCCTTGGTATCGCGGGCGTGAATTTCACGGGCCACCATCAAATTGAATTCATTAATTTTGCCCGTAAAGTCCACCGTCTGGCGGATATTGGCTTGATACTGGCCCAGGAATGTCAACGCATTTTTGAGCCACGGTGTTTCCTGACCCTGCTCATCAAAAAGCGGTTGGCCGTCCGCGGCTTCCCATCCGGAAAATGCCGTGTCGATGCAAACATTGAACTCCTGGCCATTGTTGCGTTCGGCCAGAACAAAGGGATAGCGGCGGATAAAGGCGGGTATGTACATGCTGCCCCATTTTCCGTTGGCGTCCACAAAAATATTTTCATTGTTACGCAACCCCAGCACTGCCATGGGCATCAATTTATCCGTGGACGGGCCGGTAAAAACGATGGGAAATTCGGTGGCAACGCGGGGGAATTCAAGCGCGGTCACGGGTACTGAATTGGTCTGGCTGGCGAAGGTAAAATCGGCATCACGCAACTTGATCTTGCTGTTGCGGTGCGCGGCTCGATCCAGGGGCACCGGTTTCTGATAAAATAATACCGTTCGGGTGGAATCCGTCATGTTGTCATCCCCTGTTAAAATTCTTCCCTGCCGCCGAACGTGATAACCATGGTTCCCGCCGGGCATTCGAACGTCTGGTATGCTAATGTCACGCGGCTGATAATGCAAAGTGTTAGAGCGGTTCTCAAAAGTCTTGTTGCAGGTGTGGTATATATTCGTACATAAGGAACAACACATCACCTTAAAACATGCGACATTATGGATGAGAACTGCTCTATCCAGCAAAATGCGCCAGGCAAAAACTGCCCCATCGGATCAACACGCGACTCTGCAGAATGAAACGCTGCTTTGCGGCCGCCACACGAACTATCGGCATTTATGCTTTGGTACGACCGATGAGAGCATCGGAGAGAATGGCGCGGTTGGAATATTCAATTTGTGCCCCTGATGGCAGGCCCCGGGCCAGCCTGGTAACCGTTACGTCCGTGGCCGCCAGACATTGCTGCAAGTACACCGCGGTGCCATCGCCATCCATGGTGGGGTTGGTGGCCAGAATTACTTCGCGAACAGGCACGGCGATGCCGGTACCGGCCTGACTAATGCGCTTCAGCAGGGCATTGGTGGTGAGATTTTCCGGGCCGATGCCGTCCAGTGGCGCAAGATGCCCAAGCAGAACATGGTAAACACCTTTATAAACACCCGTGGCTTCCAACTGCATCAGGTCACGCGGCTGTTCAACCACACAGATGATTCCCCGGTCGCGGCCGGCATCCGAACAAATTGAGCAAGGATCGGTTTCCGTGAGATGAAAGCATATGCTGCAATGTCTCACCTGCTCTTTGACATCGCGAATGGCATCCGCCAGGGCAAAAGCTTCCTGCGGATCACTTTTGAGCAGGTGAAATACCATGCGTTCCGCCGAGCGCGAACCCACGCCCGGCAATTTGCCAAACAGATCCATGAGTCTGCGGACGCACGCGGTATAAGCATCGGTGGAGGGTGAAGCCATGGTGGTGCCGGGTCCTTCGGAAATCTGGGGGCCTGCGATGGATTACAACGTACCGCCGCCGAGCATTTTTTGCATGGCCGACATATCAACATTGCCCGTAACTGCCTGCATTTCCTGCTCCACCATGCGGCGGATGTTATTGATGGCCTGGTTGACGGCGGCCCGCGTCAGATCCGCCAGGAGCTCAGGGTCCTGGGCGAGCGACGCCGGAGAAAATTGCAATTCCAGTATTTCCATTGTGCCGGAAGCGGTGGCCTTCACCATATCTCCGCCCGCCACGCCCGAGGCGCGAAGGGTCGGAATTTTGCGTTGAACTTCCGCCATTTTTTCCTGCATCTGGCGAGCCTGGGCCATCAGCGGCCCCAGTTGACCAAGTGATTTGAGCGAATCAAACATCCAGGTTCCCTTTTTCAAACAGCATGGGTTCCGTTGCCTCGCATGGGGCAGGCTCCCGCCAAATTGCAGGACCGCACCGTCCGCACGGACTTATGCCGACGAGCCATTATCGACAATTTCCACTGAAGTTACAGTAGCCCCGTTAAATTTTTCCAGGACCAGCTTTACCGCCGGCAATTCGTTGGCTCGATCCAGCAACTCCGGCGAAACAGTGTGGTTCGGCGCAGCAGCCATACGGCCGGGAGCGGCGGCGTTGTTGAAAGTTGCCGCCGCGGGCGGCGAAGCCGTTTCGGTAAATACGTACTCAATGGTAACAGCGCAACCCGCAGCGGACCGCACCGCTTCCTGAAAGTGCGCTCGTATTTTTTCCGATCTGGCCCACGCCTTGAGATTCCCTGGAATTTCCAGCCTGGCCTTGCCAGCCGCCGGATCGGTCAGCTCCAGCCTGGCTCGGCCATTGAGCATGTTCAGTGTGGAAGGGCTTAGTTTCTTCAGATGCGCTTCAAACGCCCCCAAAAGATCGTCGGTGTTGCTGGTTGCCGGCTCATCGGGCGCCATCCGTTTGGCTTCCGGCTCCGCCGGCGATACAAACGCCGGCCGTGGCGCGGCGGCGGGCGACTTCAAAAAATCATTTTTTTTTTGCGGACCGGCAGCCGGTGTGGCGGTCACAGCGGTCTGTTGCAACAGCGCCCGGATGGAACTGAACTGCTCGCACTGGGCCAGGCGCACAATCAAGGCGTCAAACAATGGTCTGGCCAGGGTGCTCGAACGCAATGAACGCAGCGTTTGATCGCAGAGTGCAATATGATGCACCAGCGTGGGCGCATCAAAACGGGGAGCCAGCGTTTTAAACGAGGTTTTCCACTCCGCCGGCACATCCAGCAATGGGGTGTCTTCACCGCACACCACCACCACCATTAAGTTGCGGAAAAATTCCACCAGTTCCGAAAGAGCCTGCTCCATGCCCATGCCATTGTTGAGCATGGCGTCGGCACTGTTGATGGCACCGGCGGCATCTTGTGCGGCCATGGCCGTGACCAGGCCGGCCACGGCCGCCAGCGGCGGCTTGCCCAGCAGATCTTCCAGTACGCCCTCGGTCACATGACCGGCACCCAGCGAAAGCACACGGTCCAGCAGCGAAAGAGCATCGCGCATCGAACCATTGGCCAGCAGCGCGATGCGATGAAGCGCTGCGGCATCCGCCTGAACTTTTTCCTGCTGGCAGATGGCGCCCAAATGGGCGGCAATGTCGGCTGTGGAGATATTTTTAAAATCGTAGCGTTGACATCGGCTTAAAATAGTGGCTGGAAGCTTATGCACATCCGTGGTGGCGAAGATGAATTTCACATGGGGTGGCGGCTCTTCCAGGCTTTTGAGCAGGGCGTTGAATGCCGGCATGGATAGCATGTGCACTTCGTCAATGATATATATTTTGAACGGGCTGTGGCTGGGCGTCACGCCGGCGTTGGCACGCAATTCGCGAATCTGGTCCACACCATTGTTGGAAGCTCCGTCAATTTCAATCACGTCAATATCTTCGCCGCGGGCAATCGCCTGACAGGTAGAACAAGTGCTGCAGGGCTGGCCATCTTTGACTTGCGGGCAGTTGATGGCTTTCGCCAGAATGCGGGCGGAAGACGTTTTGCCTACGCCTCGGGTGCCCGTAAACAAAAATGCGTGCGCCAGCCGCCCGGACGAAACCGCGTTTTTAAGGGTGTGAGCAATAGCTTCCTGCCCGATCAGTTCGTCGAAGTTACGCGATCGATACCGCCGGGCCAAAACTGTATATGCTTCCGCCATGCTGGATATATTACCAGAATACTGGCACCCGGTACACCGCAACGCTGGCGGTGTTTGGCGGGTTGGCGGGAAATATGCTAAATTATTTGCCGCACTCGGAGCATGTGTTGCGCTGTAGTCGCGGCCGCGCGTTGCGGATAGTATGACGTTGATTGAAGTAAATGCTAATCAGGAGTTTTGTTGAATGCAGTTGAAAATAGTCCAGGTTCATGGACGGGAAATTTTAGATTCCCGTGGTAATCCCACTGTCGAGGTGGATGTCATCCTGAATGATGGCACGCTCGGCCGCGCCGCGGTACCCAGCGGCGCTTCCACCGGCGAACATGAAGCTGTGGAATTGCGCGATGGCGATGCCACCCGCTACGGCGGCAAGGGCACCAGCAAAGCGGTGCAGAATGTCAATACCAAAATCGCCCCGGAACTCGTCGATCGTGACCCACGCGAGCAGGAACAGATCGATCGCATGATGATCGCCATGGACTCTACGCCCAACAAGGCCAAGCTGGGAGCCAATGCTATTCTGGGTGTTTCCATGGCGGTGGCCAAGGCGGCGGCGGCGGCCAGCGGCCTGCCTCTGTACCGTTATCTCGGCGGCACCAGTGCCAAGGTGCTGCCGGTACCGATGATGAATATTCTCAACGGCGGCAAACACGCCGACAACAATGTCGATTTTCAGGAATTCATGATTCAACCATGGGGTGCCGGCAGTTTCGCCCACGCCCTGCGCATGGGGACGGAAGTGTATCACTCCCTCAAAAAAGTGCTCCATAAAAAAGGCCTGAGCACTGCCGTGGGTGATGAAGGCGGTTTTGCCCCCAACTTAAAGTCCAATGATGAGGCCCTGGAGGTGATTGCCGCGGCGGTGAAAGAAGCCGGCTATAAATTCGGCAAAGATATTTTTGTCGCCCTGGACCCGGCCGCCAGCGAACTGTGGGATGCCGGCAAGAAAAAATACCGGCTTTTCAAAAGCGCTCCGGAAAAGTTGCTGACCGCAGACCAGATGATCGGGATATGGTCAGGCTGGGTGGATAAATATCCGATTCGCTCGCTGGAAGACGGCCTGGCCGAAAATGACTGGGATGGCTGGAAAAAACTCACTGACAAGCTGGGCCGGAAAACCCAACTGGTCGGCGATGATCTTTTTGTCACCAATACCGAGTATCTGCAAAAGGGAATTTCCACCGGAACAGCCAACAGCATCCTGGTCAAGGTCAACCAGATCGGTACGCTTACCGAAACCTTTGAGGCGGTGCAACTGGCCATGCGCAATGGTTATTCCGCCGTGCTGAGCCATCGCAGCGGCGAAACCGAAGACGCCACCATCGCCGACATTGCCGTGGCCACCAATTGCGGCCAGATCAAAACGGGGGCTCCCGCCCGCTCCGATCGGGTGGCCAAGTACAACCAGTTGCTGAGAATTGAAGAGGAACTTGGCGAGCAGGCGGTGTACGGATCCAAATTCTGGACCCGCAGTTGATGAAACGTTGGACCCGCGGCAGTCGTATGGTTCTGCCGGTGCGCCCGGATTAAAACAGGTGTGCAATGCGCCGAATGAAGCCCGCTTCGCGATTAATTGCCCTGCCGCTGCTGCTGGGCGCGGGCACGGTCAGTTGGATAGTGCTTCTGGCCTCACTGGCGGTGCTTGCGGCCGTGGTAATTGCCCCGGTGATGCACTCCCTGGACCAGGCCCGGCGGCAGCGTAACAGCCTGCAAGCCACCCTCGCCACCATCAGCGAAAAAATTGCCCTGCAAAACAAATTCATGAAGATGGTGAAGACGGATCCGGAACTGCTGGAACGCCTCGCGGATCGGCAACTTAACATTGTCAATCCGACGGAGGAAGTGCTCAATCTGGGCGGCCCACCGACCCCGCGCGACGTGCAAAGCCTGATCGATGAATCTTTACACCCCATCTTACCTGCACCGGTACCCGGCTTGCCATGGTGGCTGGCAGTCACCATGCCGGAATCCGTACATCTTCCCCTGGTGATGCTGGCACTGGCCGGCATGGGCTTTGCATTTCTGGTGGAAATCCGTCGCGTGTGACCGCTTAATGCCGGTCAAACTTCATCGCCTCATGGCATTCCCTCAGGGCCATGCGCGCATCTCGGATCGCGGCAATGCGATGTCCGCCGAAATCATGTTTGCCATGGCTTAGCACCTTGATGGCCCGAAACAGCAGATGGGCACCGCGTTTGATAACGCCATGGCGCTCCATGTGGTGATGCATCATTTTAGCTTGTACCGTGCCGGCCGGACTGTTGACCAGTGTTCCCGCCGCAAACGATCCCGCCAAACCGGCCGCAACGGCCACTACGACCATGGATTTCTTGATGCGATTCATGAAACACCCTTTCATTGGAGCCACCTGCGAAACGTTTACCGGGCTGCCGCGCGGCAGCCATTGCCGATATACCCACAAGGGCCTTACTTGTAGAACCCATGGTATGTGAAAAAGTTGCAACGGGCAAATCATGCTCCGGGGCGGTCATCGTGTGCGTAACGGAGGGGCCTTTCGGGCAATGTGCTATGCTGCTTTTTTCCCGCGTGCCCCCGTGGCAACATCAGAATGTAAACCAGGTGCCAAACGACAGGCCCGAATCTCGCACGGGGCCGCATAATAAAATGCCCCGCCGGACGGACCTCGCCTTTCGCAAGGTAAGTAAATTTTCGCCGACTGGATTATAATCCTCACATACTCGGGCCGGAAAAGATACACCTTTTGTTCAAGGAAGCAACATGGCAGCAAAATCGACGAAACAAACTCCGGTGCTGGTCGGCATTGTCATGGGATCCAAATCCGATCTGGCCACCCTGCAGCACGCCGCAGATATGCTCAAGGAATTGGCCATCCCTTATGAAATCGCGGTGGTATCGGCACACCGCACACCGTTGAAAATGGTGCGTTACGCCCAGGAAGCCGCAGGCCGCGGCATTCAGGTCATCATTGCCGGCGCCGGCGGAGCCGCCCATTTGCCCGGCATGATTGCATCGCTGACAATTCTTCCCGTGCTGGGCGTGCCGGTGCAAAGCCGGGCGTTAAGCGGCATGGATTCCCTGTTGTCGATTGTACAGATGCCCGGCGGCATACCTGTGGGAACTTTAGCCATCGGCGAGGCCGGGGCGAAAAATGCCGCTCTTTTAGCAGCCGCCATTCTGGGGTTAACTTCACCGGCCATACAACGCCGCTACGAGCTATACCGGCGGCAAATCACCCGCCGGACAGAACAGGAGCAAATTGATGCAGCCACGTGCAGCACCGGCCAGCCAATCGCATGATCCCGCCATGAAAAAAATATCACCTTCGCCCGTCATTCGTCCGCCCGCGACCATCGCCATTCTTGGCGGCGGCCAACTCGGATCCATGCTGGCCCAGGCCGCCGGGCACATGGGCTATCGCACACTGTGCATCTCCGCCAATGAGGATGACCCCGCGGCTCGCTGGGCCGATCACCATCTGATCGCGGACCCCGGCGATGCCAACGTCATTTCCCGCATTGCCGCAGATGTACAGGTGATTACCGTGGAAACCGAATCCATCGAACCGGCTGCCCTGGCTGCGGCGGAAGCCATCGGCACACGCGTGGCCCCCTCATCTCACGTACAGACCATTGTACGTGATCGGAGGCTGGAAAAAGGCTTTCTTGCCGCCAATCATCTGGCCGTGGGTGCGTTTCGGGTGGTGGAATCCGCCGCCCAGATGCAACAGGCGTCAGTGGAACTCTTTGCCGATGGCACAACGGAGATTCTCGCCAAAACCGCACGCGGTGGCTACGACGGCAAAGGCCAACGTTGGATTCGCACCCCAAGCCAGGCGGATGCCGCATGGCAAGCCTTGGGCCAGGTACCGTTGGTGGTGGAAGCAAAGGTGGATTTTGTCGGTGAAATCTCGGTGATCGTGGCCCGATCACCCGATGGCACCATCAGCGCCTTGCCGGTCTTTGGCAACGAACATCGGCACGGCATTTTATTTCAAACCCGGATGCCGGCGGATGTGTCCGAACACACCAGCCGGGCGGCCGTGGATCTGGCCCGCCGCACCGCCGAACACCTGAAAGTGGTGGGTTTGCTGGCCGTGGAAATGTTTGTGCTTTCCGATGGCCGGGTACTGGTCAACGAAATGGCGGCCCGTCCGCACAATTCCGGTCATGTAACGCTGCGTGCCGCCAGCCGCAGCCAGTTTGAAATGCACATTGCGGCGATTTGCGGTTTGCCTCTGCCGGAGGTGGAAATTCTTCGTCCGGCGGTGATGACCAATTTGCTCGGTGATTTGTGGCCCGTGGAATCGCCGCCGGCGGCCACCAGCGTCGGCGGGCACCGCCATCCAGACTGGGCCACCGTCCTGGCTGATGGCCGGGCCACCTTACACCTTTACGGCAAGACCCCGCGACCGGGCCGCAAAATGGGCCATCTGATTCATACCGGCACTTCCGCCGAAGAAGCCCTGGCCAGTGCCAACGCCGCTTTCGCCCGGTTGAAAACGCACCAATAATGAAACGCAACGGCGACGCAACTGCTCTGTCTCAAACCCCAAGAATTGGACAGAAGCATGATGTTATGGGTGGGTACACGCAACAACATGTCTTTTCTTCGTCCACGCGCCGGACATTACCGCGGTAACACTCTCCCTTTCTCCACCCAGCCTTGGCGCGTCTAAGATCGCTAATGAGCGCGGCGAGTGCGGGCGCAGCAAGCATTGCCGCCGTTGCCCCACGCATTATAATAAGCACGGATGGCCAAAAAATCGTACAGCAAATTTCGCTCCCAGTGGTGGAAAGTCCTGGAAATCGACCGCCAGTTGCAGGAACAATTTCACCGGGGGCGGCCGTGTACCGTGCAATCGCTCGCCGAGAAACTGGAGGTCAACGCGCGGACGATACGGCGCCTTATTGAATTGCTGCGCGACGACCTGGGATCGCCGATTGAATACGACCGCGCCCTGCAGAGCTACAAATACACGCATCCCAACTGGGTAATGCCCAACGTCAATCTGGATGAGGCCCAGATGCAGACGCTGGCGATCGCGGTGCAGGCTATCCGGCCGGTTCTGCCGGCGACCATGTCCGAGCGACTCGATAGCCTTCTGGCTAAACTCCTGGATGCCCTGCCGGAAAGCCGGCGCGACGAAGTCCGCCGGGCCCAGGGCCAGGTTGAATTCGTGCCCGCACCGGTGTTATCCAAGGGGGCTGATTGGTTTGAACCTTTGCACCGGGCCATCGCCGGGCAGTTATCGGTAGATATGACCTATTACGTGCCAGGCAAGGACGTGAAAACCCAACGCCGCTTCGATCCTTACTATCTGCGCAATTACCAGGGTGCCTGGTACGTGGTGGGTTACGACCACCTGACCAAACACTGGCCGATCTTTAAGCTGGCCCGAATCCGTGCCTTAACCGTTTCTGACGATGCCTATGCGCCACGGAAGTTCAGCGCCGCCGAATACTTTAAGAACAACCTGGGCGTTATGGTCGGCGGCGAGTCAATGCCAGTGCGAATCCGGCTGACCGGTTACGCCGCGAGCACTGCCGACGAGCAAGTCTGGCCACCGGGCTTCACTTACCAGGTCGCCGGCCCGAAAGAGGGCATCTTGTGTGGTCAAATCACAAATCTAATTGACCTGATACCGTGGGTCGCGTCATTTCAAGGCGACGCGGAAATTCTGCCGGACGGGCACGGCCAGGACCCCGAAAAAGCCGTCGATTATACCGTTGGCGGGGGAAAACTGAATCTTCACAAAGAAAAACGTTGGGTGAGTATAAAAAGATAATAACCCGGGCGATGGACCGCAGGCGTCCCGCCCATAAGCGTTAACTTAACGTTGACGTTATTCTGCAAAGTTGCTATGCTGCCAAGATGAAAACACAATCATTACATCGTCGAGAATTCGATCAATGGGCGGTAGTCGAGCGGTTTCTGCCGGAG